>NZ_PTIV01000006.1 GCF_002934325.1 Marinobacter persicus | reverse complement strand
GGCGCGAACGCGAATGGCTTCTAAGGTTTTGTGATCAAGTTTACGACCGTCATCGTGACGCATGAGTGTAGATATCCGATAAGCTTGGCGAACGACCGCTACATTATAAATGATGTTCGCTTACTTTCGTACCCATTAGTAATGAAATCTTTATCGTTGTGCGGGGTGTTTGGACATCCGCCTTCATTGATGGAGTTATTCAACACAATCCTCTAGACCGGATTAAAAACGTTAAAAGCGATGATGAAGATAGGGATTACGCGGACCCATTTACAGATGATGAACTAGAACGCATACGATCCGTTAAGACAGTGAGACAGCAAGATATCAATATGGTGATGTTTGCTTGCTGGTGCGGTTTATCCTTATCCGAACTCATAGCTTTATCTTGGGACGACGTCGATTTGGACAACGGCGTCATATGGGTTCGAAGAGCTTATGTTGAAGGTGAATACAAAGTCCCTAAAGAGCTTAGCCGGCGTAGACGTGTCGATTTACTGGAACCGGCGAAACGGTGGCTGAAGCGTCAGAAGGCCGCCACATTCTTATCTCCCCCCGCCATCATCCGGGTTCGTCAACGCAACAACGTGACAATCAAAGAAGATACGGTTCGACTCGTTTTTCGAAATGGACAAAGTAATCAGCCTTGGCAACCTTCTAGTCTAAGGCGGTGGTTTGCCGGACATCTGAAAAGAGCGAATGTTCGCTACAGAGGTCCAAACCAGTGTCGGCACACTTTTGCCAGTCGAATGGTATCAAACTATGTAGCACTAGAGTGGATCGCCCAGCAGTTGGGACACGCCGATACAACGATGGTGAAAAAGCATTACGCTCGCTGGATACCAGAGATCACACCGAATTTAGCGTCGAAAATCTCTGCCCAACTGGGTTTTATAGAGGACTCGGACGGACAGAAAAATGACGATTTTGCCCCAAATCTGTCCCAAAAACGAAAAACGCCCTGACTTTTTACTTAAAAGTCAGGGCGTTATGTTGGCGGAGAGGGAGGGATTCGAACCCTCGATACGCTATTAACGTATACACACTTTCCAGGCGTGCGCCTTCAGCCACTCGGCCACCTCTCCTAAAATTGTTTCAAATCAGCGGGTCGCCGCTCATTTGAGGTGGCAAACTGTACTGATTTTCTTGGGGTTTGGCAACTCCCAGAAGCGGATTCGTTAAATTTTTTCTGAAAACACTCAATATCCGGTTATCGATTACACAACTTGACTACTCTTTCACCATGGGCGCCCATAAAAAGGAGAATAAACGATGCTCATGAAAGCAGACCAATCGATCCTCCTTCTGGTTGATGTGCAGGAAAAGCTCATGCCTGCAATCAGCCAGGGCAAACGCATCATCAACCGATGTGCCTTATTGGCCAACATTGCAGAGCTGCTGGGCGTGCCGGTGATTGGCACGGAGCAGGTTCCCGAAAAGCTGGGGCCCAACGTCAACTCCGTGCGCAGCCACTGCAGCACAACTATTGCCAAGCACTACTTTGATGCCTGCCCGGGAGGGCTGATTGATGCTCTTCCCGAAGGGCGCCAACATGTGGTTATCGGTGGCTGCGAGGCGCACGTCTGCATGCTGCAGACCGCTCTCAGTCTGCTTGAAGCGGGTTATA
Organism: Marinobacter persicus; assembly: GCF_002934325.1. Classification (GTDB taxonomy): domain Bacteria; phylum Pseudomonadota; class Gammaproteobacteria; order Pseudomonadales; family Oleiphilaceae; genus Marinobacter; species Marinobacter persicus_A. Next base: position 150,580 of record NZ_PTIV01000006.1, on the reverse strand, counting down.
AAGTGTGGGTCGTGGCGGATGCCGTTGGCTCAAGGCACGAAATGGATCGGGATGTGGCTTTGGATCGGCTCCGTCAAAGCCGGGCACGCATTGTCACGGCTGAGATGGCGGCGTTCGAATGGATGGGGCATTGCCAGCACCCCCGCTTCCGGGAGGTGCAGGCACTGCTCAAATGATTAGTTAATCTCGTTCCCAGGCGGTCAGAATACGTACTGGGCCGCGCGCCAGCCGGTTCTCTCCAGCGGCGCCTTTTCACCTTCTTCAACGTATTCCTCAGGCGCCGCGTGCATTTCCTCTTCAGGCACTTCAAACACGTGATAAGCCTCGGGCCCAAACGGGTCCAGCGCTGTGTCCAGATACTCGAAGCTGTCGGGTACCGGCTCTCCAGACATGGCAACCCGAAAATGCCGGTCCACCAGGGGCGTTGAGACATTCAGCGGCTGCTGCACCCAGAGAAACACCGCCTTCTGGGGCATCAGGTATTCACAACGAACAACCCGGAACCCTTCGCGAAGGGTCAGCGTTGTCGGCTCTTTGCCAGCAGCAAGACGAAACTTATGGATGGTTTTCATAGCACGTTCCTCCGAGTGGTAACGACATGGTTCAATCATGCCCTTCCTCACAACTCGGAAAAATCAGCATTTGTCAGACTGAAACATCGATTAATTCGATGATTAAGAAGATTCCTTGGAGCCCTGAATCGGACCTTCGCAGATTGCCTTTACCGCGGCGTGGGTAAGCTTACGGCTCCGGGTCACTGCATATAGCTGATCCGTAACCTCCTCCAGTGATGCGACCACCGCCACCTGGTATTGCCGACAGACCTCCTCCTGAATAGCGGTTGGCGCGGCAAAAAGCCCCAGGCCCTCGCGACCGAAGACTTTAATCAGCGCACTGTCATCGATACGGGCCACCAACTCCATACGCACGTTGTTCAGCGTCAGCCAGTTCATCAGCTTATGGAAATACGGGGCATCGGTGGCGTTCGCCAGCAAGGGTTGCCGATTAAGCGACTGAGGGAAGCCTCTCTGTAGTTCTTTGGCCATATCCGGGGCCGCGAAAAGGCTTATTGTCGAGCTACTCAGCCGGTGCACTGCCAGGCGTTCGGAGGGCTCAGCGGTGGGCATTCGATCCGTAAGTACCACATCGAGCTCTCCTCGCTTCAAGCTCAGCAGCAGGTCTTCCGCCCGACCGGTGCGGCACTCCAGCCGGACTTCCCGCCCCAGCTTCATGGCAGGCTGCAGAAGACGATAGGCGATCAGCTTGTGAATGGAAGCGGAGATGCCAGCGAAGAGATTGAGGGGACGATGGGTGGGCGGCAGTTTCAGGGCTTCTGACAGTTCGCCGGTTAGCGCAAAAATATCGTCCGCGTAAGCCTGAACCAGTTGCCCAAGATCGGTCAGGATAAGGCGTCGATGCTGGCGCTTGAATAACTGGCCACCTACCGCCTGTTCGAAGGTTGCCAACTGGCCACTCAGGGTCTGGGGCGCAAGATCCAGAACCTCACTGGCCCGGGCGATCGAGCCTTCACGACTGATCACCCAGAAATAATGCAGATGTCTCAGGTTCAGTTGATCCACTGGTTGCGACAGGGTCTATTTTTTCCGGTAGATGATCCCTGGATGGCATTGAACCATTTGATAGAGATCGGACAGCCCGTTAAGGGATTCAGAGGCTCCGAGAATCAGGTAGCCACCAGGGTTAAGCGCCGCATGAAGACGGGTAAGGATGTCTCTCTTGAGCTCGGCGGAGAAGTAAATCAGTACGTTGCGACACATAATGATGTCGAATTTTCCGAGCGTGTAACGGTCCAGCAGGTTCAGCTCACGGAACTCAACCATGGATTTGATCTGCGGCTTGATCTGCCAACCACCATTCGATGAGGCCGTAAAGAATTGCTTCTGCCGCTCCGGCGACAGGCCTCGACCAATCGCAATCATCTCGTACTCGCCACGACGCGCGACATCAAGAACGCTCTTGGAAATGTCCGTCGCGGTAATTTTCACATCCCGCAACTTACCGGGGCGTGAACGCCGGAATTCGTCGATCACCATTGCCGTGGAATACGGCTCCTGCCCCGTGGAACAGGCTGCCGACCAGATCCGAAGCGGCTGCATGGATTTGCTCTCCGCAAACTCCGGCAGCAATTTCTCCTGCAGGATACGGAACGGATGATTATCGCGGAACCAGAGGGTCTCGTTGGTGGTCATCGCATCGATCACCACTTCCTTCAAGTTAGTGCGCCCCGGTCGCTTGATCCGGTCCAGCAACTCACCCAAAGACTTCAGGTGATTGTCCTCGAGAATGCGGCGCAGACGGCTTTTAACCAGGTACTGTTTGTTATCTCCTAGCAGAATGCCGCAGGCATCCTGCAGGAATTTCTTGAAGGCTTCGTATTCCTGGGGCGTAATTTCCGCGTTCATTGAATCTCTGTTCTAGAGGTGAATCCACAAGACCGGCTTCATGCCTGGTCAAGAATTTCCATGACTCGCTCAGCCAGCTCGTCGGCGCTGAATTTTGCCATAAAGTCATTGGCACCGACTTTTTTGACCATAGCCTGATTAAAAACGCCACTCAACGAGGTGTGCAACATGACGTACATATCCCGGATAGCCGGGTTCTCTCGAATACGGGTTACCAGGGTGTAGCCGTCCATCTCAGGCATTTCCACATCGGAAATCACCATGGACAGGTGATCTTCGCCTTTGGAGCCATCCTGAGTGATTTCCTTCAGGTATTCCAAGGCCTGCTTACCATCATTCTTTATGATGACTTCCAGACCAATGGCGTTCAGGCAGCGCTCAATCTGACGCCGCGCAACGCTGGAGTCATCTACAACCAGTACCGGCAAGGTACCCTGCTCCCGCTCCGAACCGCGCGAAATCAGGTCTTCCTTTACATCTTCGCCGAGTGGAGAAACTTCTGCAAGAACCTTTTCTACGTCGATGATTTCAACCAGTTTATCATCAATCCGAGTAACCGCTGTCAGGTACACATCCTTGCCGGCACCCTTGGGCGGCGGCATGATATCTTCCCAGTTCATGTTCATGATGCGTTCAACACCGGAGACCAGGAAGCCCTGAGTTTTACGGTTATACTCCGTGATGATGACAAAGCTGGTGGCCAGTTGCTCTTCGGGAATCGGCAACAGGCCAATAGCCATGCTCAGGTCAATGATAGGAATGGTTTCGCCGCGAACGTGCGACACGCCCCGGACCACACGCCCGCTGTTTGGTAACGACGACAGTTTGGGGCAAGGCAGAACCTCCCGCACCTTGAAAACGTTGATACCGTAAACCTGTTGACCGCGCAGACGGAACATAAGCAGCTCCAGCCGGTTTTGCCCAACCATCTGGGTGCGCTGGTTAACACTGTCCAATACCCCTGCCATGTCATCTCACTCCTGGCCTGCCGAAACCGGCATTGAATTTGCAATAGTTCCTGGATAAGGCTTTTCCGCCGATTAATGGGCCAAAACATTGACGCCCCATTACCATACAGGTTTTAACGGCTGTATTCGTTGATACATTAAAGCATTTTTCTGTAAAACGCAGTTGAGAAGGATAGGACAAACCCGTGCTCATGCGAACCATCTTTTTGGCTATGATCGGATTCCTGGCATTCTTGCCGATAAACGCCTGGGCAGAAACCACCGGGGACGACATTCGTAAGGCGGCAACCGACTTTCTGCAGCAGTGGGTCCGTCAGGAATCCGGCGAGGGTTACCGCGTCGAGTTCGAAGTAGGTCACATCGACAGTCGGCTGGCCCTGGCAGACTGTAAAGAGCCCCTGCAGACCAGCTTTACCGGAGACCCACTGGAGACGACCCGCCCGTCCGTTCTGGTCTCCTGTGTCGGCGAGCGACCCTGGCGCATGTACGTGACCGCCAGCATGGAGGTGTTCGGCCCTGCCCTGGTGGCCAGCCGGGCACTGGCCAGGGGCGAGCGCCTGTCAGCGGCGCTGGTGGAGACACAATCGGTTCAGGTAAATGCCAGCCGTAAAGGCATTATGGAAAACCCGGAAGACGTGGCAGGCATGATGATGCGCCGACCGGTGCAGGCTGGTACCGTGATCACAGCGGATTTGCTCGAAGCGCCGATCGCCGTTGAGCGGGGAGACCATGTTATTATCGTGGCAAGATCAAAGAATTTTTCGATCAGTTCCCGGGGCGTCGCGCAGAACAGTGGCGCCATCGGTGAACAGGTCACCGTGGAAAACCTGAGATCCGCAAGGAGAGTTCGGGGCACGGTCGTTGCCAAAGGCCGCGTGGAAATTCCGATGTAAGAGATGCCCGCTGCATCGGCGGCAATTTTTTTCCGGTTTTTGCTAAAGTAAGGCAGCCGGTTGCCGATAAACAGGCATATACCAGAAACCGCCACTGAAATTTAAGTGGCCAGAGGCAAGCAGGTAATCTTATGTCAGTTGACTTGAATGGAATTGGCCCGGGCCAGGTCAACACCCCGAGAACAACGGCCGACAAATCGTCCAACCAGAACACCAAAGCCACTACCGGAGAGCAAAACAAGGCTCAGACCCCGGCGGCACGGGGCGAGAACGTCAATCTCAGCAGTCAGGCCAAAAACCTGAACCAGCTGGAACAGAAACTGGGTGAATACCCGGAGATGAACGATGAGCGCATCGCAGAGATTCGCTCCGCACTGGAAGATGGCAGCTACAAAGTCGACGCAGAAAAACTGGCCCAGAAAATGCTTGATATGGATAAAAGCATTTTTGGGTGAGTAAATTATGGCGACTGTCGATGATTTGAAGAACCTTCTTTCGGAAGACGTCCGTGAACTTGATGCGCTGGCTGATGTCCTGGCCCAGGAAAAAGAAATTCTTGGGTCAGCGGATGTCTCAGCGCTTCAGGAGATAACCGAGCAGAAAAACTCCATCCTGGAAAACATCCGGGCCAGGGCAAAGCAGAAGATCCATCTGCTGGTCAACATGGGCTACAAGCCTGATGCCGGAGCCCCTTCCCGCTTTATCCGAGCCTCCGGGCTTGAAGAACTCTATGAGCTCTGGGCCAAGGCTGACAGCAAGCTTCGTTTCTGCCAATCCGTTAACGACAATAACGGCCGGATTGTTGGCCACCTGCAAAAGCGCCTGGGCCGGTTGACCGATATCTTTCGGGGGTCCTCGTCTCAACAGAAGCTCTATGGTGCCAAAGGCCAACAGACCGGCAATTCAAGCCGCACCATGCTAGCAAGCGCCTGACAGCCAGGCCAGAACCCGCTACCCTCAACAGGGCAGGTATCTGCTAAGATGCCTGCCCTGTTTGTTTTTAAGCGAGTATTCAGCCATGAAACACCTTCTCAAGCTCTTTTCCAGCCTTCCCGGCCTGTTTGCCACCCTGCTGACCGTCATGATGATGTCCGGCTCCGTTCAAGCCAGCAATAATGACTTGCCCAAAGTACGTGTGGTCACCTCTGAAGGTGCTTTTGTCCTGCAGCTGCGCCCGGATGTAGCGCCTAAAACCGTGAAGAACTTCCTCGACTACGTCGAACAGGACTTCTATGAAGGCACTATTTTCCATCGCGTGATCGCCGGTTTCATGATTCAGGGCGGCGGCTTCACCCCGAACATGATGCGCAAGCCTACCCAGGACCCGGTGGTTAATGAGGCGACCGAAACCCTGCCCAACCTGCGCGGCACCATCGCCATGGCACGTACCCAGGATCCTGATTCAGCCACCTCCCAGTTCTTTATCAATGTGGCTGACAACGATTTCCTGAACGCAGGCGTTCGCGGCCCGGGTTATACTGTCTTTGGCAAGGTCACCGAAGGCATGGGCGTGGTTGACCGAATTGCCCGTACAGAAACGCGCCGGGTTCGTGGCATGGCCGACGTCCCCTCTTCCCCCATCGTGATCAAAAGCATTACGCGCCTGAACAACGAAGACTGAACACATGCACAGCCCAATAAAGCCACCAGCCATGGAACCGGCGGAGCTGGCCTGGCGTGACGGGGTGCCCGAATCTACCCGATTTGGCGACGTCTATTTCAGCCGTGACAACGGCCTGGCGGAAACCCGTCATGTGTTTATTGACCAGAACCACCTGCCCGACCGCTTCGCTGGCCTGGCGCCAGGCCAGCCGTTTGTCATCGCCGAAACCGGCTTTGGCACCGGGCTCAATTTCCTTGCGGCCTGGGCCGAGTGGCTCAGACACCCGCCAGCCAATGACACCGGCACCCTGCACTTCGTTTCCGTCGAGCGTTATCCGCTAACCCACCGTGATCTGAAAAAAGCGCTGTCGTACTGGCCTGAACTCCAGTCCCAGGCCGAAGAACTGCTCGCCCAGTACCCACCACTGATTCAGGGCGTGCACAGGCTGGTATTGGCGGCTGGTCGAGTACGCCTCACCCTGTATTTCGGCGATGTACTGGAAGCGTGGGATGAGCTGGAGTTCCACGCCGATGCATGGTTCCTGGATGGCTTCGCACCTTCACTGAACCCCGACATGTGGCTGGCTGAAGCCATTACCCGGATTCGGTCCCACAGCAAGCCAGGCACCACACTGGCAACCTTTACCGCTGTCGGTCGGATACGCCGAGCGTTGGCCGAGGCGGGCTTTGCCATGCAAAAGGTACCCGGCTTCGGCCGAAAGCGGGAAATGCTGGCCGGGCAGTTGCCACCAGCCAGTCATGAGCAAGCAGAGGACATTGGAGCAATTGCCATTATTGGCGCTGGCATTGCCGGTACCCTGCTTGCACGCAACCTCGCAGAGCGCGGGCGACAGGTGCACCTGATTGATCAGGGTGACGCCCCCGGCAACGCCGCCTCCGGCAACCCCCAAGGCGCGCTGTACGTAAAGTTGGGAGTTGAATACAACGCCCAGACAGAACTGGCGGCGACGGCGCTCAGCTTCAGCCAGCGTTTCTATGAGCCCTGGCAGGGGCAGTTCTGGCATCCGACAGGCCTGCTGCAGCTGGCAGCCACGGAACAGGAAGCCGACCGGCAGCGCCGATTCCTGGCCCGCAACCAGTATCCGACGGAGGTACTTACGCCGGTCAGTTCCCTGCAGGCCTCCGAGCTTGCCGGCCTGCCGGTTGAACACAGCGGCCTCTGGTTTCCCCGTTCCGGATGGCTTGAGCCGGCCAAAGCCTGCGGAAACCTGGCAGTTCATCCCCGAATCACCCGGCATTCGGGCTTTCAGGTGACCGGCATTCATCAGGAAAGCGGGCAATGGCGTCTTACCAATAACACCGGACAGGAACTGCGGGCCACCACACTGGTTATTGCCGCAGGCCATCAGTCCGCTGAATTGTTGGATGCCACCGGCGAGCTTCGCCTGAAAAGCATCCGGGGCCAGATTTCCGGCCTCCCGGCCGAAGCTTTCAATCTGCCCCAAACCGTGATCTGCGGCACCCGATACCTCAACCCGGCGATGGGCCCGAGGGCGGTAACCGGTGCCACCTTTGACCTGCGAAATGACAATCCGGAAGAAACCCTGGAAAGCCATCAGGAAAACCTCGATGAGTTGGTTAACCTGCTCCCCTCTATTCGCAAAGAATCGCTGCCGGACCCCCAATCGCTGTCGGGCCGGGTTGCCTTTCGTTGCGCCAGTCACGACTATCTGCCGGTAGCCGATGTCTTCACCGATGACGCCGGTAAGGATATCGACCGGCTGTTCCTGTTTACCGGCCTTGGCAGCAAAGGCCTGGCCTGGGCTCCCCTGCTGGCCGAATACCTGGCCGACCGTCTGACCAGCCAACCGGCCTGCCTACCCCGTCGGCTGAGCAAGCGGCTCAGTAGTGCGCGCCTGTACCGCAAGTAACTTGCGCTGGTCGGGCCAAACAGGGTATTAAGAAACGATCGATCATGCCGATAACCGATAAAGGCGGATTATATTCGGTTTAACCAGGAAGGTTTTAACGGGAGTAAATGCAATGTCGATTTATGTCAGTGAACCAGCAAGACCGCAGGGAACCCGCCTGCCCGAGGTGTTCCGTAAACGCCAGGTGGGTGATGTGACCGAGCTGGAGGAATCAGGCAGGATTGCGACAGGCCACAGCGAAGCCACCGACTCGGAATTCCAGCAAGCGGTGCATAGTGGTGGAGGCCGGGGAAGCCAAAAACGTCGGGCATTGCAGGAATATGGTGGCGCCGCAGCCGGCGGTGAAAATCTGGAAGAACGGGTTTATCTGCCCGTTTCGGAAATACGCTCACCGACGATTTATTCGGTGCGGGCAAACTCGTCAGTCGCCGACGCACTGGCCACCATGGAAGGCAATGGCATTCACCATCTGGTCGTCCTGGCCGACGACAACGTAGCCGGGTTAATTGATATGCGCTGGCTTTTGAGCTGGATACATGACAACACGTCGGAAGCCATCCACAAAAGCCTGACCAATATCGAGCTGCCTGCATTCCTGACGGCATCGCCGGAAACCGACGCCCATCAACTGGCCCGCCTGATGCTGGCTCACCGACTTAATGCCGCATTGGTGGTTGACGGCGCCGGCAATCCGGAAGGCATTGTAACCAGCACCGACTATCTGAAACTGTACGCCAGCGTGAGCAAACAGCAAGGCGCTGTTTAAGCCCCACCCCCATGCTTGCTTAGCAATTGGGTCAGGCCTTCTTCATCCAATACCGGAACGCCCAGCTTCTCTGCTTTATCAAGCTTCGAGCCAGCCGCTTCGCCGGCCACCACACAGGCCGTCTTTTTTGAGACGCTACCGGCCACTTTTGCCCCGAGAAATTCCAGTTTTTGCTTCGCCTCGTCACGGGTCATGTCAGACAACGTGCCGGTCAGCACCCAGGTTTCGCCCGCCAGCGGCAGGTCTTCCTTGGCGACCACCTGCTCTTCCTTCCAGGCAACGCCCGCGTCTTTCAATGCCTTCAGCGTTTCCTGGTTATGTGGCTGATCGAAAAAGCTTTGGATGTGACCCGCCACGATAGGACCGACGTCTGGCACGGATTGAAGTTGCTCTTCGGAGGCTTCGGCAATGGCATCCAGAGTACCAAAGTGCGACGCCAACGCCTTGGCGGTCGCCTCTCCAACTTCCCGAATACCCAGGGCGTAAAGGAACCGCCACAGGGCCGGCTCACGGGAGCGGTCAATCGCGGCCACCAGATTGGCAGCGGATTTGTCGCCCATACGCTCCAGCGCGGATAACTGAAACTTGGTCAGGTGGTACAGGTCCGCCACGGTATTGACCATGCCCTCATCCACCAGCACATCTATCAGCTTGTCGCCCAGACCCTCGATGTCCATGGCTTTGCGCGAGGCATAGTGGCGAATGGCTTCCTTACGCTGGGCCGGGCAATACAGCCCGCCAGAGCAACGAGCCACCGCTTCGCCCTCGATCTGGACAATATCGGAATCACACACCGGGCAGTGTTCAGGCAGGGTCACTTCCCGGGCGTTTTCCGGGCGTTTATCAAGCACCACCTTAACCACCTTCGGGATCACGTCCCCCGCACGGCGAATGAAAACGGTATCGCCAATGTGGGCATCCAGGCGCCGGATCTCGTCCATATTGTGCAGCGTTGCGTTGCTGACGGTGACACCCCCAACAAACACAGGCTTCAGCCGGGCAACAGGGGTTACCGCGCCGGTGCGTCCCACCTGGAATTCCACGTCTTCAATGGTGGTCATTTCTTCCTGGGCCGGGAATTTCTGGGCGATGGCCCATCGTGGAGCCCGGGAGACAAAACCCAACTGCTCCTGAAGATCAAACCGGTTGACCTTGAAGACGATGCCGTCAATCTCATAAGGCAGGCTGTCGCGCTTCTCCATCAGGGCTTCGTAAGCCTCCTCACACTGCTTCACGCCCATGGCCTTACGCATTTCCGGGTTGAGCCGGAACCCCCACCCCTGGACCAGCTGAAGGCTGTCCCAGTGAGTCTCGGGCAAGACGGATTCGTCAGTGACCGCCAGGCTGTAGGCACAGAACTCCAGTGGGCGCCTGGCCGTTACCTTCGATTTCTTCTGGCGGAGGCTGCCTGCTGCCGCGTTACGGGGGTTCACAAAGGTTTTCTCGCCCTGCTCCGCCAGCCGCTCGTTGAGCTTATTAAAGCCCGCCAGAGGCATGTAGACCTCGCCCCGGACTTCGACGAGATCCGGGTAGTCCTCGCCACGCAGCCTAAGCGGAATGGAGGGAATGGTGCGGATATTGGCGGTAATGTCCTCGCCCGTGTAACCATCACCACGGGTAGCGGCACGGGTCAACGTACCCTGCTCGTAATGGAGACTCACTGCCAGACCGTCGAGTTTGGGTTCGCACACGTATTCCACGGCGCCATCCGTGCCCAGCCGGTCCCGAATCCGACGATCAAAGTCCTCCAGCTCCTCGGTACTGAAAGCATTATCCAGTGAAAGCATGGGAATCCGGTGGGTCACTTCGGCAAAGCTGGTGTCAATACTACTGCCAACCCGGCGGGTGGGAGAGTCTTCGGTGGCCAGGTCCGGGTAGTCGGCTTCCAGATCCTGGAGCTCCCGGAACAGACGGTCGTATTCCGCATCCGGGACCCTGGGGTCGTCCAGGACGTAATATCGGTAGTTGTGGTCTTCAATGTCCGAGCGCAGCTGCTCCACGCGCTGCCGGATCTCTGCAGTGGCCTTGGTCATCGGGTCACAGTTCCTGGCTGGGCGGCGGGTCAGTTTCGCTGGGAGCGCTGTTTACGCTCGAACTCACGAATGCGCTGGCGGCAATGCTCAATGGTCTGGGGCGTCATCACGCTGCGGCGCTCATCTTTAAGCTCTCCTCCCATATTGCGCACCACGCATTGCGCGGTTTCCAGCATGAAGTCAAAGGCCTGCATGGCGTTAGATGGGCCTGGAAGGCTCATAAAGAAACTGATGCCAGGAGTCTCCAACGCCGGCATCTCGTCCGGCCTGAAAGTGCCGGGCTCCACGGCACTGGCAACACTGAACTGCACCGGCGTGGTGGTATCGGCGCCTTCGTGGCGATGATAGATATCCAGATCACCATGCTCAAGACCGCAAGCCTCAAACAGTTTTTTCAGCGCCGGGCCCTGAAACTGCTCACCGCTGCCGGCCAGGACATTAATGACCACGACTTCCCGGGCTTCCGGTCTGTTGGCGCCAGCCAGGGGTTGGCTTTTAACTGGCTTGTCGGCGGTACGCTGGGCGGTATCCTTTTCAACGTCGGTTACGAGCGGTGGCTCCTGGGTCTCTTCGGCTTTGTGCTTGCGAGCGGCTTTTTTCTGTGTCCGGGTCTTCGGCTCCGGCTTTGGTTCAGGCTTTGCCGTTGCGGTCTTCTGCGGCTGAGGTTCTGGTTCGGCCGGCTGAGTTCTTGCCTTCACCACTCTCGGTTCACCCAGAATGCCCTCATCATTAGCCTCTTCCGTGGCCCCCCAGCCGCCTTCGGGAGTAACGTCATCGTCCGTGCTGGTCAGTGGCTCGCTCGGGGTATCCGGCTCAGGAGGCGCTCTGCGGGGACGGGTTTCCTCTTTTTGACGAGGCTTTGGCGCTTCGGCCCCTTCACCCGGAGCGACCCGGCGGGCGCCTCCGTTTGGAAGTTCGGGGTTGAAGTCTTTTTCCAGGGGCGAATCATCCAGATCATCCGCCCCCATGCTGGAAGAAATCGCCATGGATTCCTTGCGAGCCCGGTGCATGCGCCGGAGCCCATCAATCACAACACCAATAATAACGAGGGCACCGATGGCGATTAACCATTCCCTAAGCGACATAGTACGACTGTCCTGTTTGCAGTTCGGAACGTGAATACTCTATGAAAAGCCCTATTCTAATACAACGCGCACGGGGCTAGGGAGCCTAAGGTGACGTTATTGTCATTCTTGCGTCGGCCGCAATCAATATTCAGGCCTCAGCCAGTGCGGCCGCTTCCTCCACATCCACCGACACCAGACGAGAACAACCGGGTTCGTGCATGGTCACGCCCATTAACTGATCGGCGTTCTCCATGGCAATCTTGTTGTGGGTGATGTAGATGAACTGCACCTGCTTGGACATCTCTTTAACCATGTTGGCGTAGCGGCCCACGTTGGCGTCATCCAGGGGTGCGTCCACCTCATCGAGCATACAGAACGGTGCCGGATTCAACTGGAAGATCGAGAACACCAGGGCAATGGCGGTCAGCGCCTTCTCGCCACCGGACAACAGGTGGATGGTGGTGTTCTTCTTGCCTGGCGGACGGGCCATGATGGCAACGCCGGTTTCCAGGAGATCTTCGCCGGTCAGCTCCAGGCTGGCGCTGCCACCACCGAAGACTTTGGGAAACAGGGCCTGTAGCCCACTGTTGACCTTGTCGAAGGTTTCCTTGAAACGCTGCCGGGTTTCCCGGTCAATCCGGCGAATGGCGTTGTCCAGGGTTTCCAGGGCTTCCAGTAGATCGTCGTTCTGCTCGTCCAGGTATCGCTTTCGCTCACTCTGCACCTGGAATTCCTCAATCGCCGCCAGGTTGATGGCGCCCAGCCGCTGGATACGGTTGCCGATTTTTTCAAGCTCGGCCTGCCAGGCTGACTCCTCGGCGTCTTCCGGCAAACGATCCAGGACTTCCTGCAACTTCACATCCAGCTCGCCCAGTTGTTCCAGCTGGTTGCCGGAGCGGATTTCCAGCGCCTGGGACTCCATCTTGAGGGTTTCCAGCTTTTCCCGGATGTTCTGGGCTTCCTGGTCGGTGCGATGCCGGCGCTGCTCGCGCTCCCGGACTTCCCGGTCAATATCCTCCAGGGCGTCCCGGGCCGCGCTCAGTTTTTCCTCTTCCGCCAGCCGACGATCCAGCAACTCTTCAAGCTGCATCTGAAGGTCTTCCACCGGTTCTTCGGCGCTTTCCCGGGCTTCTCGCAATACGTCGAGGCGCTCATCGAGGCGCTCCTTCTGCAATTGCATCCGGTCAATGGTCTGCTTCAGACCATCACGCTGGCTGTGCAGGGTTTGCAGCTGTAACTGGAGCTGGTGGGCGTGATCACGATCATGTCGGGCATCCTGGCGCAAGCGGTCCAACGATTCCCGGAGCTGGTCGCGCTGCTCCAGCAGCCGCTCCCTCTCCTCTTCATTGTCTTCACTGGCGGCCAGAGCTATATCCCACTCTTCCCGGGTGATTTCCAGGTTCTCCTGGTGCTCTTCCAGCTCACCCACCACGCTTTCCAGCTCTTCGCCAATATCCCGCAGGCGGGCTTCAATCTGCTCTGACCGGGCTTTCAGGCCACTGACGTGGGAGGCCAGGTTGCCCAAGTCACGCTCCACCTGGCGTTGCTCGTTCTGTGCCTGATCGCGGGCAACGACGGCCTGTTCTTCCCGTTCACGTTGCTGCTCCAGGCGCTGTTCCGACTGCTCCAGCGCCGCTTCGGCCTCGGCCAGGGCCGCCTCAAGCTCGGTGACTTTTTTCTGGCGTTCAATGACGCCAATCTGGGCCGCGTCCGTATCCGGCATCAGTACCCAATGCCGGGAGATCCACGTACCATCCCGGGCAATAATACTGGCTCCAGGCTCCAGGCTGTCGTACATGGCCATCGCCTCAGCGGCTGTTTCGGACACATGAATGTCCGCCAGCAGGTGCTCCACTGCTGGTAGCCCCGACACTTTTGCCGCCAGTCTTTCAGAATTTACGCCGGTCAGCGGATGCCCGACAGAATCCCCAAAAACGGTGGCCAGCCCCTTCGGCACATCGCTGAAGGCTTCCGCCAGTCTTGTAGCATCAGGGGTTACAATCCCTTGGGTGAAACGACCCAGCACCTGCTCGACGGCAAATTCCCAGCCGTCCTCAATGGCAAGAGCAGAAGCAACCCTGGGGGCATCGCCCAATCCTCGCTCTGAAAGCCACCGCTGCAACGTATCGTCCTGCTGACCCAGCTGTTCTTCCAGCAAACCGGCCTGGGACTCCAGCGTGGCACGCAGACTCTGCACCTTCTGACGTTGCTCGGATGCCTGCTGCTCCACTTCCCGTAACGCCTCGCGGGCGGAGTAGGCATCCTGCCCCAGCTCGTCGATCCGTTCGCCAATCTCTTCCCGCTGGGCTTCCAGCGTTTCCTGTTGTTCCTGAAGGAGATCGAGTTCTTCGCGGTCGACCTGATCGTCGAGATGTTCCCGTTCATCCCGCAGTTTCTGATTGCGGGCCTTGAGCTGTTCGACCGTCTGCTCCAGGGACCGGATCCGGGATTGCGCCAGTTCCGTCTGCCGACGGGCATCGGAAGAACGATTACTGAAGTCTTCCCACCGCTGCTGCCAGTCCGACATGGCCTCCTCGGCCTGTTGCAACTGCTCGCCAGAGGCTTCCGATTGCAGGGTCAGGGCTTCCTGTTCGGGCCCCAGCATGGCCAGCTCTTCTTCGATCCCAGCCAGCTTTTCCTGATCCTGTTCCAGTTCCCGGGCCAATTCCCGCTGGTTGGCCATGGCCTGATCCAACTCTGCGGCAGTCTGGCGGCTGCGTTCGCGCTGGTGTTCAATGCTTTGTTCGATACGGGCAATATCGGCACCGGCCTCGTAATAACGGGCCTGGGCGCGGCTGAAGTGTTCGCTGCGCTGCTGGTGGTCGTCACGCAGTGACTCGAGGGAGGTTTCCAGGCTCAACCGTTCCGTTAGCTGCTTTTCCAGCTCAAGCTCGGTGTTTCGGATCTTCTCGCGCCAGCTGTGCAAATTCGAATCCAGCGCCTGCCAGCGCAGAACCGTGAGTTCGGCTTTTTTCTGGCGCTCCTCGTGCTTGAGCGTTTTGTATTTTTCGGCCGCCGCTGCCTGTTTTTCCAGGTGTTGAAGCTGGCGCTCCAGTTCCTCGCGAAGATCGGTCAGCCGTTCCAGATTTTCCTGGGTGCGGCGAATGCGGTTTTCGGTTTCCCGACGACGCTCCTTGTATTTGGAGATACCCGCCGCTTCTTCAATGTAGACCCGCAGTTCCTCCGGCTTGGCCTCAATCAGCCGGGAAATCATGCCCTGCTCAATGATGGCGTAGCTGCGCGGCCCAAGGCCGGTACCCAGGAACAGATCGGTGATATCCCGGCGGCGGCATTTGGCGCCGTTCATGAAATAGGCAGACTGGCCTTCGCGAGAAACGCGGCGTTTGACGGAGATTTCATTGAAGTTGGTGAACTCACCGGGCGCGGAGCCATCGCTGTTGTCGAAAACCAGTTCGATGGAGGCCTGGCCGACAGGCTTGCGGGCGGTAGAGCCGTTAAAGATGACGTCCGACATGGACTCGCCGCGCAGGTACTTGGCGGAGCTCTCGCCCATCACCCAGCGCACCGCATCAATGATATTGGACTTGCCGCACCCGTTGGGGCCGACAACGGCGGTCATGTTGGAAGGGAAAGGCACGGTGGTGGGGTCAACAAAGGATTTGAAACCGGCCAGCTTGATGGACTTGAGCCGCATGTCAGGTGTTTTCCTCCGTTGTTGCCATCCCTTTATCACCTTGCCTGAATGAATCTGATCAGGCGCCGAAGTTTACCACAGCCGTGGCTTTACCCCAGCATTTCCTCCCTCGGATGTTCAGGCGGCAAAGGCCTGCCGGAAAAATGACGTTTTTGTGGTCACACCACTGAATCTTTCGAAAAAGACTTCAATAGTTAACCGCAAGCAACTGTACTATATGACTTTTTAAAAGCTGGCATCACTTCTGCTTATACGAAAACATACATTAATTCTTCTGCAACAGAGTGAGCCGTTGTGAAAAATCTGACATCCATTCAGTCCTCAACGTCACATCCCGTCCGCCTCGCGGCCTTGAAGCAATCCTTTCAGGAGTGGGGTGCCGCGCAAGACACCCTCACCCGCCTGTCCAAGCGATTGTCGACCACGCTGTGCCTGGAAACACAACTGGGGATCCTGGCAGAAGAAGTCGCCGCAATTATTCCTTTCGATGCCATGAACTATCGGCACCGCATCGCCCGGCGAGAGTTTGTTTTTGCCACGGGCGTGGGCGGCCCCCATCGGTGTGAATACCGTTTGACGCTCGAGGGTCGGCAGTATGGCACCCTCAGCTTTCACCGCCGGCAAAAATTTTCCGAGGAAGAGTTGGCTGGGTTCGAGATGCTGATCGCCACCGTCATCTGCCCACTCCGCAATGCCTGCCGGTTTGTGGAGATTGAACAGGCAGCCCTCACCGATTCATTGACCGGGATCGGTAACAAACGAGCCATGGAGGAGGCACTGATAGGCGCCAGCTCACTGGCCGAACGCCACGGCGCCCCCTGGAGCCTGATACTTTGCGATCTGGATTACTTCAAGCAGATCAACGACAACCACGGGCACGTGGTTGGCGATCATATCCTGGCTCGAGCCGCTGAGCAGATTGAACGTTCCCTGCGCACCTCGGACAACGTTTACCGGTTCGGCGGCGAAGAGTTCGCGGTATTGCTCCCCCATACCGGAGAACAGGCCGCCCGAGACGTTGCTGAGAGAATCCGCCTGGCAGTGGGCACCATGCACGTAGATGCCGGTGATGAACGCGTATGCGTCAGCACCAGCTGTGGAGTGGCCACCTATTTAAATGGTGAGGACCATGAACACTGGGTGGCCCGAGCAGATGAAGCGCTCTATCGCGCCAAAGCCCATGGCCGGAACTGCACCCGAGTCTTTGCCACTATTGCATGAGGCCGACTTAACGCCGGCCCTGGACTGGCTTTTTGGGGGCCGTTTTTTTGTTGGCTGGGCGACTATCACTCACCTGCCAGCTCGCCCTACCGGACTTCTTGGGGGATTTACCAGGGCTTTTCCGGCGCTGGCGATCATGAACCGCCTGTTCTCCCGGCGTTTTCTGGGGAATAGCCACCGGCTCCAGTCCCACAGCGCGACTAAGCGTATCCACTGCTTTCTGATCCAGCTCTTCCCATTTGCCCAGGGTTAACCGGCTGGGCAGGAAAATAGGCCCATAGCGGACCCGTTTCAATCGGCTGACACGCACACCCTGGGATTCCCACAAACGACGCACTTCGCGGTTACGTCCTTCCATCAGGGTAACGTGAAACCACTGGTTCATACCCTTGCCACCAGCCGGGCTAATGTCTGAGAAATTGGCCTTGCCGTCTTCAAGCAACACACCATCCAGCAGGCGCTGGATCATGGCCTCGTCTACGTCACCAAAGACCCGCACGGCGTACTCGCGATCAATCTCATTGGACGGATGCATGAGCCGGTTGGCCAGCTCCCCGTCCGTGGTGAACAGGACCAGGCCGGTGGTATTGATGTCCAGACGACCAATGGCAATCCAGCGCTGGTCTTTCAGGCGGGGCAGGCGATCGAACACGGTAGGCCGACCTTCGGGGTCTTTTCGGCTGGTCACTTCACCTTCCGGCTTGTTGTAGATCAGCACCCGGCGGACCACTTCATCAACCGAGCTGGTATCAAGCACCTTACCGTCGAGCTCAAACCGATCAGCAGAGGTGGCCTTCTGGCCCGGTGACGGTACTTCACCGTTCACCAATAACCGCCCGGCCGTCATCCAACTCTCAATTTCACGGCGCGAACCAACGCCGGCCCGAGCCAGCAATTTCTGGATACGTTCCGGACCGGCGGGCGCCGAGGTGTCTGGGCGTTTGCCGTTCTTTCCGGAGCGTCGTTTTCCGGGGCCGGTTGCCGTCATTTTTAAAATCCTTGTTGCTGTTTTCTGCGTTGAATGTTCAGTGAAATGTCTGCTCGGAGGAATCAAACTCGATTTCCCCCTGCATGTTTTCTTCCATTTCCCGACCGATCTCTTCCAGGTCCCGGATTTCGGACAAAGGAGGCAACTCGTCCAGGCCGGTCAGGTTGAAATAGTCAAGAAACTGGCGGGTGGTGGCGTACATGGCCGGCCGTCCGGGCACATCCCGGTGGCCCACCACCCGCACCCACTCTCGCTCAGCCAGGGTGCGAATGATATTGCTGCTTACCGTGACACCGCGAATTTCTTCAATCTCCCCCCGGGTGATGGGTTGACGGTAGGCGATCAAAGCGAGGGTTTCGAGCAAGGCCCGGGAATAGCGTTGGGGCTTTTCCTCGAACAGGCGACGAATCCAGGGCGCAAACTCCTGTCGAACCTGCAAGCGGTAACCGCTGGCCACATTCTTCAGCTCAAAGCCCCGTCCCTCGCAGGATTTTTCCAGCATGGTCAGCACGTGCTCCATCACCTGACGGGCCGGCCGCTCCTCCTCGGAAAATAACCCACGAAGCTGATCCACCGACAAAGGCTTGCCTGCGGCCAATAATGCCGCCTCTACAATTGCCTGGAGTCTGGCCAGATGTTCTTCGTTCATAATCCAGTCCCGTTGTCAGTTGGCGGCCCGGGCGCGCACATGGATCGGGCCCAGGACATCCGCCTGCACAATTTCGATGAGTTGTTCCTTGATCAGCTCAAGAGTGGCCAAAAAGCTGACCACCA
Source organism: Marinobacter persicus (assembly GCF_002934325.1). Taxonomy (GTDB): domain Bacteria; phylum Pseudomonadota; class Gammaproteobacteria; order Pseudomonadales; family Oleiphilaceae; genus Marinobacter; species Marinobacter persicus_A. Next base: position 132,298 of record NZ_PTIV01000006.1, on the reverse strand, counting down.
CTCCCAGACGCCCTTCTTCCGGGGTAAACAGGCTCTCAAAACTGACAAAATGGTCGCCCTGTAAAACCGACAGGATGTGCGACATTCGCTCCCGGGTCGACAGCTTTTCCCGTTCGACGTGGTGGCTGGTGAACAGGTCTGCCCGCTGCAGCACGCCCTGCAATGCCAGCAGCAGTTCCTTCATATCCACATCCGGGTGCGGCTGAGAGGTGGGCAGTTTGGGCAGGGCCGCCGAACCGTGGAAGGTATCCCGATCCATGCGGGGCAGCTCGTCAATATCTTCGGCGGCCTGCTTGAAGCGCTCGTATTGTTGCAGGCGCCGAATCAGTTCCGCCCTGGGGTCAATTTCCTCTTCATCCTCGCTCTCCTGCCGGGGCAGCAGCATTCGGGATTTGATCTCTGCCAGCGTGGCCGCCATCACCAGATACTCGGCCGCCAATTCAAAGCGCATGGCTTCCACAGCGCTGATGTAATCCATGTATTGGCGGGTAATTTCACTGACGTCAATATCCAGAATGTTCATGTTCTGGCGACGAATCAGGTACAGCAGAAGATCCAGCGGCCCCTCGAAGGATTCAAGGAAGACCGCCAGTGCGTCGGGTGGAATATAGAGGTCCTTGGGCAGATCGACCACCGGCTTTCCCGAGACCAGGGCCAGCGGCTCATGCTCACCACCGGCTTCCGGTGCCTCTGCTGTCACGTCGGTGGTCTCGTCAGTCATGCCCTCTCCCGGTTATCCCAGCGTGGCCAGGCCGCACCTCAGCGGTAGCTCAGGCCCATTGCGGCACGAACTTCTTCCAGTGTATCCCGGGCTGCATCACTGGCCTGGTCACGGCCTTCCTGAAGGATCGAGCGCACCAGATCCGGGTTGTTTTCGTATTCGATAGCGCGACTACGCAGGGGTTTCTGCTCTTCAATCACCGCATCAATCAGCGGTTTCTTGCAGTCGAGGCAGCCAATACCGGCGCTGCGACAGCCCTGCTGCACCCATTCACAGGTCGCCTCGTCCGAATAGACTTTATGCAGCCCCCACACCGGACATTTTTCCGGCTCGCCCGGATCGGTCCGGCGCACTCGCTGGGGATCGGTCTGCATGGTCCGGATTTTCTGGTTGACGCTGTCCGGCTCTTCCCGCAAACCGATGTAATTATGATAGGACTTGGACATTTTCTGTCCGTCCAGCCCCGGCATCTTGGATTCCGGTGTCAGCAGTGGCTGAGGTTCCGGCAGGATCACCTTGCCGCCGCCTTCAATGTATCCGTACAGGCGCTCCCGGTCACCCAGGGAGATATTCTGCTGCTCTTTCAGCAATGCCCGGGCGGTTTCCAGAGCTTCCATGTTGCCCTCTTCCTGATACCGCTTTTTCAGGTTGCGATACAGCTTGGCGTTTTTCTTGCCCATTTTCACTATGGCCGCTTCCGCCTGCTCTTCAAAGCCGATTTCGCGACCGTAAATGTGATTGAAACGACGAGCAATTTCCCGGGTAATTTCCACGTGTGAGACCTGATCGGCGCCCACCGGCACCTTGCCAGCCCGATACATCAGAATATCGGCGGTCTGCAGCAGCGGATAGCCCAGAAAGCCATAGGTCGCGAGGTCTTTTTCACGCAGCTTTTCCTGCTGGTCCTTGTAGGTGGGGATCCGCTCCAGCCATCCCAGGGGCGTGATCATGGACAAGAGCAAATGCAGCTCCGCATGTTCGGGAACCTGGGACTGGATAAACATGGTCGCCGAGCCTGGATTAACACCGGCCGCCAACCAATCGATCGCCATGTCCCACACGCTTTGTTCGATGCCTGAAGGGTCATCGTATTGCGTGGTCAATGCGTGCCAGTCCGCGATGAAGAAGAAGCACTCATACTCGTGCTGGAGTTTCACCCAGTTTTTCAGCACCCCGTGGTAGTGGCCGAGGTGAAGCTTGCCGGTCGGACGCATGCCGGACAAAACCCGTTGCTGGGAATCTACAGAACTCAAAGCACGAACTCCTTCTTGCTGTTTGTCGTTAACCTACGCGGCGCTCGGGCGCTCTGTACGCAGGCTGACCGGGCATTATAGTCTGAACGCCCGCCCGCGTTAAGCCAAATACCCGAAAACACCGCCCTGAAACGAAAAACCCCCGAATCCATCAGGACCCGGGGGCTTTACTGAGCTCTCCGGCTTACCAGCCGGTGACAGCCTTGAGCGCGTCACCGATCTCAGCCAGGCTGCGTACGGTTTTCACGCCAGCGTCTTCCAGAGCAGCAAACTTGTCGTCCGCCGTGCCCTTGCCGCCGGAAATGATGGCGCCAGCATGGCCCATCCGTTTGCCCGGGGGCGCCGTTACACCCGCGATGTATGCCACCACCGGTTTAGTGACGTTGTCCTTGATAAACGCCGCAGCTTCCTCCTCGGCCGTGCCACCGATTTCACCGATCATGACGATGGCTTCGGTTCCCGGGTCATCCTGCAACAGGGTCAGAATATCGATGAAGTTGGAGCCGGGAATCGGGTCCCCGCCAATGCCGACGCAGGTGGACTGTCCGAAGCCAAAGTCGGTGGTCTGCTTGACGGCTTCGTACGTGAGAGTGCCTGACCGCGAGACAATACCCACCCGGCCTTTCTTGTGGATATGGCCCGGCATGATGCCGATCTTGCTCTCATCGGGAGTAATGACACCGGGACAGTTCGGACCGATCATACGCACGCCCTTACGATCCACGTACTCCTTGGCGTAAAGCATGTCGATGGTCGGAATCCCTTCGGTAATGCAGATGATCAACTGAATACCCGCATCCGCAGCCTCAATGATGGCATCCTTACAGAATGGGGCTGGCACATAAATAACGCTTGCATCCGCACCGGTCTGCTCAACCGCTTCACGTACGGTGTTGAATACCGGCAGGCCAAGGTGTTCAGTGCCACCCTTGCCCGGGCTAACACCGCCGACCATCTGAGTGCCGTAGTCAATGGCCTGCTCGGAGTGGAAGGTACCCTGCGCGCCGGTGAAACCCTGACAGATTACTTTGGTGTCTTTGTTGATCAGGATGCTCATGACTTACCCCCTGCGGCCTTAACGACTTGCTGTGCGGCATCGGACAGACTGGTAGCGGCTATAATGTTCAAACCACTATCTGCGAGTACCTGGGTACCCTTTTCGGCATTGTTACCTTCCAGCCGGACCACAACAGGCACTTTAACGCCCACCTCCTTCACCGCGCCAATAATGCCTTCGGCAATCATGTCGCAGCGCACGATGCCACCAAAGATATTGACCAGTACGGCCTGGACGTTGTCATCAGACAGGATGATCTTAAAGGCTTCTGATACCCGCTCTTTGGTGGCGCCACCGCCCACATCAAGGAAGTTGGCCGGCTGGCCACCGGACAACTTGATAATGTCCATGGTGCCCATGGCCAGGCCAGCACCGTTTACCATGCAGCCTATATTGCCATCGAGCGCGACATAGTTGAGTTCCCATTTGGCTGCCTCCGCCTCGCGGGAGTCTTCCTGGGAAGGGTCGTGCATCTCGTGGATTTTCTTCTGGCGATACAGGGCATTGCTGTCCACACCCACTTTTGCATCCAGGCAAAGCAGATCGCCCTGCTTGGTGATGACGAGCGGGTTAATCTCCACCAACGCCAGATCACAATCTTCGAACAGTTTGGCCAGACCAACAAAGATCTTGGCGAACTGACCAATCTGCTTACCTTCAAGCCCGAGCTTGAACGCCAGTTCGCGGCCCTGATATGGCTGGGCGCCAACCAGGGGGTCGATTTCCGCCTTCAGGATTTTCTCCGGCGTTTCTTCGGCCACCTTTTCAATCTCAACACCGCCTTCCGTGGATGCCATGAATACGATACGGCGACTGCCCCGGTCCACGACGGCGCCCAGATACAACTCCTGGTCAATATCGGTCAGGGCTTCCACCAGGATCTTGCTGACCGGCTGCCCATTGGCATCCGTCTGATAGGTAACCAACCGCTGGCCCAGCCACTGCTCGGCAAACTCCCGGATTTCCTCTTTGCTCTTGACTACCTTGACGCCGCCGGCCTTACCACGACCACCTGCGTGCACCTGGGCCTTCACTACCCAGCTATCACCGCCGATTTCGCTGACGGCCTCCACCGCTTCTTTCGGGGTATCGCAGGCAACGCCCTGGGATACCGGCAAGCCATACTTCGCAAAAAGATGCTTGCCCTGATATTCGTGCAAATTCATAGTTTTGTCCCGTTTTTATTACTAGAGGAAAACCCTGTCTGGAACTGACAATTTAGAGGTCAAAATGCATAAGCTCAAGGAGCTGGCCAATTCTTCGCCCCCCCCCAAACGACAACGGGGCGCTTGATGCGCCCCGTTGCTAACCCGCTTACTTCTTCTTGCGCCGATTGGCGATGTGTATCGCCCCGCCGCTGACAGCCAGCGCTGCCTCGTGCACAGACTCCGAAATGGTCGGGTGTGCAAAGCAGGTCAGTGCCAGGTCTTCGGCGCTTGAGCCGAATTCCATGGCAATCACCCCCTGGGCCACAATTTCAGAGGCCTGCGGGCCTACCATGTGCATACCCAGGATACGATCCGTCTTGGCGTCAGCAATGATCTTAACCAGGCCAGCGGTTGCGTTAGCAGCCATGGCACGACCGTTTGCCGCGAACGGGAAGGTACCCACGTTGTACGCTTCACCTTCGGCCTTCAGCTCTTCCTCGGTCTTACCGACCCAGGCCACTTCCGGAGCGGTGTAGATTACGTTCGGAATGCAGTCGTAGTTAACCTGCGGCTTGTGACCGGCGATACGCTCAGCCACCATTACGCCTTCCTCAGACGCTTTATGAGCCAGCATTGGGCCACGAACCACGTCACCGATGGCCCAAACGCCAGGCGCTTCGGTCTTACAGGTGTCGTCAACAAAGATGAAGCCACGCTCATCCAGCTTAACGCCGGAATCTTCAGCAATGGCGCCATCGGTATAAGGACGACGACCAACCGCGACGATCAGCTTGTCAAACTGGACTTCCTGCTTGCCATTGGCATCTTCGTAGGTCACGTTGACCTGCTTGTCTTTTACTTCCGCGCCGGTCATGCGAGCGCCCAGAACGATATCCAGACCCTGCTTCTCGAACTGCTTCTTGGCATCTTTGGCGATCTGCTGATCAACCACAGGCAGGAACTTGTCCTGAGCTTCGATCACAGTCACTTCGGCGCCCAGACGAGCCCACACACTGCCCAGCTCCAGACCAATCACGCCAGCACCAATCACACCAAGGCGCTTCGGCACTTCATCAAACTCCAGAGCGCCTTCGGAATCGACGATGTGTTCGCCGTCAAACGGAGCCGGCGGAATCTCGATCGGCTTGGAACCGGTCGCGATGATGACGTTTTCTGCTTCGTAGGTCTTGGTATTACCGTCTTTGTCGGTAACTTCAACCTTGCGACCAGCCAGCAGCTTGCCGTGGCCGTGAATGGAAGTAACGCCGTTGGCCTTGAACAGACCGGCGATGCCGCCGGTCAGCTGCTTGACGATGCCAGCCTTGCGCTCCTGCATCTTGGCGACGTTGATTTCAACATCTTTCGCCATAATGCCCATGGACTCGTAGTCGTGGCTGGTTTCCTCAAACTTGTGAGTCACCTCCAGCAGCGCCTTGGATGGGATACAACCCACGTTCAGGCAAGTACCGCCCAGCACCTGGCTTTTGCCATCTTTGCTGGTCCAGGACTCTACACAAGCGGTTTTCAGGCCCTGCTGGGCAGCTTTGATCGCTGCCACGTAGCCACCGGGGCCGGCGCCGATGACGATAACGTCAAATTTGTCAGACATAATTTATCCTGTTCTCTGATTCGTTGAATGTCGGTTTATACGTCCAGCAGGATACGCGCCGGATCTTCGAGCATTTCCTTGATTGCAACCAGGAACTGTACCGCTTCTTTACCGTCGATCATACGGTGATCGTATGACAGCGCCAGGTACATCATCGGCAGAACTTCCACCTGACCGTTCACCGCCATTGGGCGCTCCTGGATCTTGTGCATGCCCAGGATCGCAGTCTGCGGCGGATTCAGGATAGGAGTGGAGATCAGGGAACCGAAAATACCACCGTTGGTGATGGTAAAGGTACCGCCGGTCATGTCTTCAATGCCCAGCTTGCCCTGCTTCGCCTTGGTGCCGTAATCGATGATGGTCTTCTCGATGTCGGCCAGACCCATGGAATCGGTATCACGCAGAACCGGAACAACCAGGCCACGGTCAGTGGAAACGGCCACGCCGATGTCCTGGTAACCGTGATAAACCATGTCGTTGCCATCGATGGAAGCGTTCACCGCCGGGAAACGCTTGAGCGCTTCGGTCGCGGCTTTGGCGAAGAACGACATGAAGCCAAGCTTAACGCCGTGGCGCTTCTCAAAGGCTTCCTTGTACTCCTTGCGCAGCTCCATGACCGGCTTCATGTTGACTTCGTTGAACGTGGTCAGCATGGCGGCGGTTTGCTGAGCATCCACCAGACGCTTGGCAATGCTGGCACGCAGACGGGTCATCGGAACACGCTTCTCAGGACGCTCGCCCTGGGCAACGTTGACTTCCGGCATGTCCGCAGCCGGCTTGGCGGCCGGGGCACTACCAGCGGCAGGCTTGTTGTCAACGTAGTTCTGTACGTCTTCCTTGGTGACACGACCGTCTTTGCCGCTGCCTTTCACGGCGCTCGGATCTACGTCGTTCTCTTCAGCCAGCTTGCGAGCCGCCGGGCTCAGGATGGCATCGCCGGAAGCAGCCTGTGAAGCCTCTTCCTTCGGCGCTTCGGCCTTCTCCTCAGACTTCTCTTCAGCTTTGCCCTCGGCTGGCTTGGACTCGCCTGCTGCGCCTTCCTTGAACTTGCCGATCACCTCGCCGCTTTCAACGACGTCGTCTTCGTTCTTGATGATCTCTTCGATCACGCCGTCGGCCGGCGCGACAACTTCCAGGACAACCTTGTCAGTTTCAATGTCCACGATCAGCTCATCACGTGAACAGGCCTCGCCCGGCTGCTTGTGCCAGGTCGCGACGGTGCCTTCGGCAACCGACTCAGGGAAAACGGGGGCTTTAATCTCGATTGACATTACAAATCCTTAATTCGGTAGCTCGTCAGATTTCAAACGCGTCGTTAATCAGCTGCTTCTGCTCTTCAATGTGAACAGACATGTGACCACAGGCCGGGGCAGCCGAGGGAGCACGACCGGCGTACTGAAGTTTCAGCTTGGGATCATGGCGATGCAGCGAATGGTGCATATGGTGCTGGCTGCAGTACCAGGCGCCCTGGTTCATCGGCTCTTCCTGACACCAAACCACGTTCTCGAGGTTGGTGTACTGGCTCATCAGCTCATCCAGATCGTCTTCCGGGAACGGATACAGCTGCTCGATACGGACAATGGCAACATCATCACGCTCGTCGGCCTTCTTCTTCTCCAACAGATCAAAGTATACCTTGCCGGCACACAGGATCAGTCGGGTTACCTTGCTCGGATCAGACGGTTCTTTCTCCGGCAGTACGGTTTTGAAAGTGCCGGTGGTCAGATCGTCCAGATCCGACACTGCTTCCTTATGACGCAGCAGGCTCTTCGGCGTAATGGCGATCAACGGCTTACGCAGCGGACGCTTGGCCTGACGACGCAGCATGTGGAATACCTGCGACGGAGTTGAAGGCACGCATACCTGGATGTTGTGCTGGGCACACAGCTGCAGGTAACGCTCCAGACGCGCGGAACTGTGTTCCGGGCCCTGCCCTTCGTAACCGTGGGGCAGCAGCAGAGTCAGGCCACACAGGCGACCCCACTTATGCTCGCCGCTGGTCAGGAACTGGTCAATCACAACCTGGGCACCGTTGGCAAAATCACCGAACTGCGCTTCCCAGACCACCAGGCTATTGGGCGAGGTACTGGCATAGCCGTACTCAAACGCCATCACCGCCTCTTCCGACAGGTAAGAGTCGTAAATGTCGAAGCGGGGCTGGTCTTCAGCCAGTTCTTTCAGCGTAATGTGAGTGGAACCATCTTTCTGGTTATGCAACACGGCATGACGATGGGAGAAGGTGCCACGGCCAACGTCCTGGCCAGTGATGCGCACCGGGTGCCCTTCGTTCAGCAGGGTGGCATAGGCCATCATCTCGCCGTAACCCCAGTTAAGGGCCAGGGCACCTGCGGTCATTTTTTCCCGATCCTTGATGATCTTGGAAACCTGACGCTGAATGCTGAACCCTTCGGGCAACTGGGTAATTTTCTTGCCCAGTTCTTGGATGGTTTTAAGCGGCACACTGGTTTCGCACTTGGCGGTCCACTCATGGCCCAGGTACGGAGTCCAGTCTACGTAGAGATCGGTGTTGGGCTCTTTGACCAGGGACTTGGCAACATGTTCGCCGTTATCCAGCGCATCCCGGTACTCGTTCTCCATCTGCTTGGACTCTTCCTCGGTGATCACACCTTCGGCAACGAGTCGGTCCGCATACTGGACACGGGTACTCTTGAGCTTACGAATCTTGTCGTACATCAGCGGCTGGGTTGCTGCCGGCTCGTCGGCTTCGTTGTGGCCACGACGACGGTAACAAACCAGATCAATCACGATGTCACGATGGAATTCCTTGCGGTAGTCCATTGCCATGCGGGTAACGAACATGACCGCTTCGGGATCGTCGGCATTCACGTGCAGAATCGGCGCCTGCACCATCTTGGCAACGTCGGTGCAGTATTCGGTGGAACGCGCATCTTCTTTCTTGTGCGTGGTGAAGCCAACCTGGTTGTTGATGACGATGTGAATGGTGCCACCGATGCCAAAACCACGGGTCTCGGAGCCTTGGAAGGTTTCCATGACCACGCCCTGGCCAGCAAACGCCGCATCACCGTGCATCACAATAGGCACAACCTGATCGCCAACGGTATCGCCACGACGATCCTGGCGGGCACGCACAGAGCCCTCAACCACCGGAGACACGATCTCAAGGTGGGACGGGTTAAACGCCATGGCCAGGTGCACTTCACCACCCGGTGTCATAACGTTGGACGAGAAGCCCTGATGGTATTTCACATCACCGGAGCCGAAATCGGCCAGCTTCTTGCCTTCGAATTCGTCAAACAACTCTCTCGGGTTCTTGCCGAGGGTGTTTACCAACACGTTCAGGCGACCACGGTGGGCCATACCCAGAACGATTTCTTTCGCGCCATAGGAACCGGCACGCTGAATCAGCTCATCCAGGCACGGAATCAGACTCTCACCGCCCTCGAGACCAAAGCGCTTAACGCCCGGGTAGCGGGAACCGAGATACTTCTCGAGCCCTTCGGCCGCAACCAGCCGCTCCAGAATATGCTTGCGGGTTTCGACTTCGTATTCCGGACGTGACCGAACCGGCTCCATACGCTGCTGGAACCAGCGCTTGATGCGGGTATCCACCACGTGCATATACTCGGCGCCAATACTTTCGCAATAGGTCTTACGCAGACCTTTAACGATGTCGCCGAGCTTCATGCTTTCGGAACCGAAGTTCAGGGAACCGGTCTGGAACTCCAGATCCATGTCGGAGTCGCCGAGCTCGTGGAAACGTGGATCCAGGTCTTCAACCGGCTTGCGCTGCCAGACGCCCAGGGGATCCAGCTTGGACTCCTGGTGGCCCCGGAAACGGAAGGCGTTGATCAACTGAAGGACACGAATCTGCTTTTTGTCCGCAGACGACGTGGCGTTAGCCGGTACACCACCGCTCAGGAAGCGTTGATTGCGGGCAATGTGCTCGAACTGTTCCCGAATAACAGAATGGTCGACGTCACGACCGGCTCCACCCTCTACACTGGGAAGCTGGTCAAAGTAGCTGCGCCACTCTTCAGGAATTGCGTTCGGGTCTGTCAGGTAGGTTTCAAAAAGCTGTTCAACGTAGGTCAGATTCCCACCCTGCAAATGGGAGGTCTGCCATAACTGCTCCATGATGCTTTCGTGCATTTTGAATAGCTCACCTTGGGCTGGTGCGGGGGAGTCGGCATGTTCGGCCGGTGGCGAATAAGAGTCAATACGGGTTATTACGGCATGACTTGAACCACCGTTCCTGACAAGGAAGTGTTCCGTCCCCATGATTTTTTTTATCAGCGACACCGCCCGGGGTCTGGTCGACCTACGGGCAGCAAATTGGATTCTGCACCCCCATCATACCTTTGCCTATAAGCCATTGGTTGAAGGCCCCGCATAAAGCGAGGCCTTCAAAGGGGGTCCTGCTGGCACTATCCACCAGCGAGGGTATCGGTCAGGTTGCGCGCTGCAACAGCAGGTTACGGATATGACCGATGGCGCGTGTCGGGTTAAGCCCTTTCGGACAAACGCTCACGCAGTTCATGATACCACGGCAACGGAACACGCTGAACGGATCGTCAAGATCTGCCAGACGCTCCGCCTGAGCGGTGTCACGGCTATCCGCCAGGAAGCGGTAGGCCTGAAGCAGGCCGGCCGGACCAATGAACTTGTCCGGATTCCACCAGAAGGACGGACAGGAAGTGGAACAGCAGGCACAGAGAATACACTCGTACAGACCGTCCAGCTTTTCCCGATCTTCCGGAGACTGCAGTCGTTCGATCGCGGGATCCGGTGTGTTGTTGATCAGGTACGGCGTCACCTTCTCGTACTGCTGGTAGAACAGATTCATGTCTACCACCAGGTCACGAATGACCGGCAGGCCAGGCAGCGGACGCAGAACAATCTTGTTGTTCTTGGCCACTTCGGAAACCGGCGTAATGCACGCCAGGCCGTTTTTGCCATTCATGTTCATACCGTCAGAGCCGCAAACACCCTCACGGCAGGAACGACGATAGGCCATTGAAGGATCCTTCTCCTTGATGAGGTTCAGCACATCAAGAACCATCAAATCCTTGCCTTCCGGAATATCTACCTCTACGTCCTGCATGTAAGGGGCGTTATCAGTTTCCGGGTTATAGCGATACAGACTTACCAACATGTTCTATATCCCCCTTAATAAGTCCGGACTTTCGGCTCGAACGTCGGCACGGTTTTCGGCGCGAAGTTTACATCACGCTTGCCAACACGCTTGTCGAGCGGGAAGTACATGGAGTGCTTCAGCCAGTTCTCGTCATCACGCTCGGTGAAGTCGTTACGGGCGTGAGCACCACGGCTTTCTTTACGCTCAGCAGCGGAGATGGCAGTTGCCATGGCCACTTCGTAAAGGTTATCAAGCTCCAGAGCCTCGATACGGGCAGTGTTGAAGGCGCTGCTGGTGTCTGCCAGCTTGGTGTTGCGAACACGCTCACCAATGGCTTCCAGCTTCTTCAAGCCTTCTTCCATGCTCTTGCCGTCACGGAATACACCGAAGTAAAGCTGCATGCACGCCTGCAGGTCCTTACGAACCTCGGCAACGCTTTCGCCTTCGGCAGTGCCGTTCAGGCGATCCAGACGGGCCATGGCGTTCTTGATATCCTCTTCAGAAGCTTCATCCACCTCGAAGCCGCCACGCAGCTGCTCTTCAATGTGCAGGCCAGCCGCACGACCGAAGACCACCAGGTCCAGCAGGGAGTTACCGCCCAGACGGTTAGCACCGTGTACAGATACACAAGCGGCCTCACCGCAAGCGAACAGACCCGGGATCGGCTGGTCGTTGCCGTTTTCATCCTGAGTCAGGGCCTGACCGCCAACGTTGGTCGGAATACCGCCCATCATGTAGTGACAGGTCGGAACAACCGGAATCGGCTCTTTTACCGGATCCACGTGTGCGAACGTACGGGACAGCTCACAGATGCCCGGCAGACGCAGGTTCAGGGTTTCTTCACCCAGGTGGTCCAGCTTCAGCAGAACGTGATCCTTGTCGGGGCCACAGCCGCGGCCTTCCAGGATTTCGATAACCATGGAACGGGCAACAACGTCACGGCCAGCGAGGTCTTTGGCGTTCGGCGCGTAACGCTCCATGAAGCGCTCGCCTTCGGAGTTGATCAGGTAACCGCCCTCACCCCGACAACCTTCGGTTACCAGTGTACCCGCACCGTGAATACCGGTTGGGTGGAACTGCCACATTTCCATGTCCTGAACCGGGAAGCCGGCACGCAGGGCCATACCGATGCCATCACCGGTGTTGATCAGGGCGTTGGTGGTGGACGAGTAGATACGGCCAGCACCGCCAGTCGCCAGCACGGTCGCCTTGGACTTGATGTAGCAAACGTCGCCAGTCTCAATCTCGATGGCAACAACACCAACTACTTCGCCTTTGCCGTTCTTGACCAAGTCTACGGCGTACCACTCGTTCAGGAACGAGGTACCACCTTTCAGGTTGGCCTGATACAGGGTGTGCAGCAGTGCGTGACCAGTACGGTCAGCGGCTGCACAGGTACGGGCTGCCTGGGTGGGGTTGTCCGGACCCTTGGACTGGCCACCGAACGGGCGCTGGTAAATACGGCCCTGCTCGGTACGGGAGAACGGCAGACCCATGTGCTCAAGCTCAAACACAGCCTGGGGACCTACGGAACACATATACTCGATCGCGTCCTGGTCACCGATGTAGTCGGAGCCCTTGACGGTGTCGTACATGTGCCAGCGCCAGTCATCATTGGGATCGGCACTTGCGATCGCACAGGTAATGCCGCCCTGGGCGGATACGGTGTGCGAACGGGTCGGAAATACTTTTGTGATACACGCGGTGTTAACGCCAGTTTCGGTCAACTGCAGAGCGGCGCGCATACCGGCACCGCCACCACCGATAACAATGGCGTCGTATGACATGGTTTTGATGTTAGCCATCGATTAAAGCCCCCAAAGAATCTGAATGCCCCAGACCAGGTACACGAACATCACCAGACCACAACCAGCCTGAACGAGAAAACGCGGAAGCGTGGCCTTGATGTAGTCGGTGGTGACTGTCCACAGACCTACCCACGCGTGCGCTCCAAGAGAGAACAGTGCCAACAGGCTGAAGATCTTGAACCAGGTCTGACCGAACAATGCAGTCCAGGTTTCATAGTTAATGTCGTTGAAGACCATGAAGCCCAGCATGAACACTGTGTACAGGGCCAGCGCGTAGGCGGTCACTCGCTGGATCAACCAATCGTAAACGCCACTGCGCCCGAGGTTAGTTACGCTGTTTACCATACCCAGACTCCTGCCAGAATGATGAGAATAACGGAAACCACGATGGTGGCTTTGGCGGCAAGACGGCCACTCTCTAGCTCTTCACCGATACCCATGTCCATAAGCAGGTGCTTGATACCTGCAACCAGGTGGTAAAGCAGAGCAGACAAAATGCCCCAGATGATCAGCTTGGCAAGGAAGCTGTCCAGCAATCCACTCACCCGATTGAAGCCATCTTCTCCGGACAGGGAGAGATCCAGGCCGTACAACAGGAAGGCAACACCAACAAAGATGATGATGCCGCTGATGCGATGCAGGATCGACGTAATGGCTGGCAACGGGAAATGGAACTTGCCGAGATCGAGATTTACTGGTCGTTTGCTATTCACAGCGCTCTCACACTCTCTTTTGGTACCGCGGGGCCAATGAAGGCAGCGGATGGTTGATATGTTTGTCTCGAACTGTCGATACGGTACCGACAGCCGATCGGTTCAGGAGGGCGGATGATTTGCTGCAAACGGCTGATCGCAGCCCTGCGCACAGATTCATCCCCGATTCCGGGCTGAGGATTATAAGGAGTACCCCTTACGATTACAAACGCGTAAACTAGTGCGCGGCTTGGATTGAGACTGATCCAAACCCTCTTTTCGGAGTATTGACAAACCGTAACCGGGGTTAAACCCCTATAATTGGGGATATCCCTGATTTACGTATCTAGTAAAATTTGCAGATTTTCTGGCGCTTCCATTGACAAAAAAAGATGAAGCCCTATATTTTGCGTCCGGATTTGCGAAAACTACGCGCTTTCTGGCGCATTGATACATGCAGAAAAGCTGCTTCAGCTAATCAACAGGAGAGCACCATGACCGACAGGAAAGCCACGCTCTCGGTGGGAGATAAGTCCATTGAGCTACCGGTTTATTCTGGCACCATCGGCCCTGACGTTATCGACGTTCGCGGCTTGGTTCAGGAAGGCGTTTTCACTTACGACCCTGGGTTCGTTTCCACAGCAGCGTGCGAGTCTGCCATCACCTACATCGACGGCAACGAAGGCGTCCTGCTGCACCGCGGTTATCCGATCAACCAGCTGGCAGAAAACTCCGATTTCCTGGAAGTCTGCTACCTGCTGCTGAACGGCGAGCTGCCAACTGATGAGCAGCTGGAGCAGTACAAGAGCACCATCAAGAACCACAGCATGCTGCACGATCAGATGCGCAACTTCTTTAACGGCTTCCGCCGTGACGCGCACCCGATGGCCATCATGTGTGGCGTTGTAGGCGCACTGTCTGCGTTCTACCACGACCAGATGGACATCACTAACCCCAAGCAGCGTGAAATCACTGGCCATCGCCTGATCGCCAAGATGCCGACCATCGCAGCCTGGTGTTACAAGTACTCCATCGGCCAGCCGTTCATGTACCCGCGTAACGACCTGTCTTACGCCGAAAACTTCCTGTACATGATGTTTGGCGTACCGTGTGAGGACTACACCCCGAACCCGGTTCTGGCCAAGGCCATGGACAAGATCTTCATCCTGCACGCTGACCACGAGCAGAACGCGTCCACTTCAACCGTTCGTCTGGCAGGTTCTACCGGCGCCAACCCGTACGCCTGTATTGCCTCCGGCATCGCGGCACTGTGGGGCCCGGCTCACGGCGGTGCCAACGAAGCGGTTCTGGACATGCTGGCTGAAATCGGCGATGAGTCCAAGATCGAGGAATTCATCGAGAAGGCCAAGGACAAGAACGATCCGTTCCGTCTGATGGGCTTCGGCCACCGCGTTTACAAGAACTTCGACCCGCGCGCCAAAGTTATGCGCGAAACTGCACACGAAGTTCTGAAGGAACTGGGCATGGAAGACGATCCTCAGCTGAAGATCGCCCAGCGCCTGGAGCAGATCGCCCTGGAAGACGACTACTTCGTAGAGCGCAAGCTGTACCCGAACGTCGACTTCTACTCAGGCATCATCCTGAAGGCCATCGGCATCCCGACCTCCATGTTTACCGTGATCTTTGCCCTGTCGCGCACCATCGGTTGGTTCTCTCACTGGAACGAAATGAATTCCGGTGCCAACCGTATCGGTCGTCCGCGTCAGCTGTACACCGGTCACACCCAGCGCGACTACCCGAAAAAGTAAAATTACTTTTTCAATCGCGTGATAAAAAGCCGCTGTTTTCAGCGGCTTTTTTCGTATCTGGACTATCCTATCCTGTACCCAATCACCAATTAACGGACTTCCCACAAGGAGCTGACTCATGGCCAACATTGCATTTATCGGTCTGGGCGTCATGGGGTACCCCATGGCCGGCCACCTGGCGACTGCCGGTCACCAAGTGACCGTCTGGAACCGGACAGCCAGCAAGGCCCGCCAGTGGCTCGACGAGCATCCCGGCGCGGTGTGTGACACGGTTGCAGAAGCCGTTCGCAGTGCCGACTGGGTTCTGACCTGCGTAGGTGCCGACAAGGACCTCTGCGAGGTTTACCTTGGCCCTGACGGCATCATCGCCAATGCCCCTCTGGGCGCGATCCTTGTCGACCATACCACGGCATCATCCGGGGTTGCCGAACAGCTCTCACAAGCCGCCTCAGAGCGCGGACAGAACTTTTTGGATGCTCCCGTCTCGGGAGGACAACAAGGCGCCGAAAACGGCCAACTGACCATCATGTGTGGCGGCGAAGAAGCCGTATTTGAGAAGTCACGCCCGGTACTGGAGTGCTACGCCCGGGCACTCAACCGGATGGGCCCCGTGGGCAGCGGTCAGAAAGCCAAGATGGTGAATCAGATTGCCGTCGCCGGACTGGTTCAGGGATTATCCGAAGCACTGCATTTTGCCGAACAGGCGGGCCTCGATGTACAGAAAGTGGTGGATGTGATTTCCAAGGGCGCGGCGCAGTCCTGGCAGATGGAAAACCGTTCCGGCACCATGATTGCCGGTGAATTTGATCACGGTTTCGCGGTCGATTGGATGCGCAAGGATCTGGGCATTTGCCTGGACGAGGCGCGTCGTAACGGCGCCAAGCTGCCGGTGACGGCACTGGTGGATCAGTTCTACGGGGATGTGCAGGATATGGGCGGCAACCGGTGGGATACCTCCGCCCTCATCCAAAGGCTACGGAAAGACTGATATTCGCCACGGAATCCACGGAAGGACACGGAAAAAAGATAAAGACAAAGACGATTTGCCACGAAACCCACTAAAGAACACGAACAAAGATTAACCGCATAAAAGAAAGGATTTCCTGTCTTTTACTTTCGTGTTCTTTCGTGGGTTTAGTGGCTAAAAAATCTGTTCGTCTTTTATTTCCGTGTTCTTCCGTGGATTCCGTGGCCAAAAATCACTTTTTCTTCTTGTCTTTTGGCACCCAGCGCCCGTTTTCATACCAGGCCGACCAGCCGGTCGCCTTGCCGTCCTTTTCCGACATCACGTACTGCTGCTTGAACTTCCGGCTGTAGCGAATCACCGTCGGGTTACCCTCGGGGTCTTTCTCCGGGGCATCCATCAGGTAATCGTACTTGGGGTCGATTTCCTTGCGATGCGGCTTGATCTCCATCACCAGCGGTGGCCGGGTTTCCCGGTTTTTCGGGAACTTACTGGCTGCCAGGAACAGACCGGACGCACCATCCCGCAACACGTAGGTATCGTCCACTTTCTGGCATTGCAGCTCCGGCATGGGCACCGGGTCCATCTTGGGCGGCGCGGGCTCACCGTTTTTCAACAGCTTGCGGGTGTTCTTGCACTCCGCATTGGTGCAACCGAAGTACTTGCCGAAACGACCGGTCTTCAGTTGCATTTCCGAGCCACACTTGTCGCATTCCAGTGTGGGGCCATCATAGCCCTTGATACGGAAAGTACCCTCTTCCACCTCGTAACCGGAACAATCCGGGTGGTTACCACAAACGTGCAGCTTGCGCTTTTCATCGATCAGATAGCTGTCCATCGCGGTACCGCACTTGGGACAGCGACGCTTCTTGCGCAGAAGGCGGGTTTCGCCCTCGCCTTCCACATCTTCGTCAGCACTGACAACCTCATCACCCGGAACGAGGTTGATGGTGGTCTTGCAGCGCTCGTTGGGCGGCAATGAATAGCCCGAGCAGCCCAGGAATACCCCGGTGCTGGCGACACGAATCTGCATGTGCCGGCCACAAGAGGGACACGGGATGTCGGTTTCGGTGGGACTGTTGGCGCGCATGCCACCATCTGACTTCTCGGCTTCTTCCAGCTGGTTACGGAAACGGGCGTAAAAGTCGTTCAATACCTTCTTCCAGTCGATGTCCCCTTCGGCGATTTCATCGAGCTCGTCTTCCAGGCGAGCCGTGAAGTCATAGTCCATCAGGTTCGGGAAGGACTCGGCCAGCCGCTCGGTGACAATTTCGCCCATCTTCTCGGCGTAGAAGCGGCGGTTCTGCAGCTTCACATAGCCCCGATCCTGGATAGTGGAGATGATGGAGGCGTAAGTGGAAGGGCGGCCAATGCCCTGCTTTTCCAGCTCCTTGACCAGGCTGGCTTCGGTATAGCGCGGTGCCGGCTTGGTGAAGTGCTGAGTCGGGTCGAGTTTTTTGAGGTCCAGGGCATCGCCCACCTTGATATCCGGCAGCGCCAGGTCCTCGTCTTTCTTGGAGGACTGGGGCGCAGCTTTCAGAAAACCCTCAAACTTGATGATACGGCCACGGGTGCGCAGCTCATAATCGCCATTGGCAACCACAATGGACGTGCTCAGGAATTCGGCATCGGCCATCTGACAGGCAATGAACTGACGCCAGATCAGGTCGTACAGCTTCTCTGCATCTTTCTCAAGGCCATTGATATCGCTGGGGCGACGGGTGACGTCGGTGGGGCGAATAGCTTCGTGAGCTTCCTGGGCTCCTTCACGGCTGCCATAAACCCGGGGGCTCTCCGGCAGATACCGCTCACCAAACTGCTTCTGCACAAACTCGCGGCAGCTAATGATGGCGTCCTGACTCAGGTTGGTGGAGTCGGTACGCATGTAAGTGATGAAACCAGCCTCGTACAACCGCTGGGCCAGCATCATGGTTTTCTTGACGCTGAACCCCATGCGATTGCTCGCCGCCTGCTGCAGCGTGGAGGTAATAAACGGTGCCGACGGACGCGAACGGGTTGGCTTGTCTTCCCGCTTCGCGACTTTGAACGCGCCCTCTTTCAGGCGGGCAACATGCTCGTTACTCTGGGATTCGTTGTTCGGGCGGTAAGGTTTGTCGTTGTAGCGGGTGACTTCAAAGCGCACCGGATCCTTCGCCACTTCGGCGTTGAGGTCCGCATGCAGTTGCCAGAACTCTTCCGGCACAAAGGCACGGATTTCCCGCTCGCGCTCGACAATGAGCCGAACAGCGACTGACTGTACACGGCCGGCCGAGAGCCCCCGGGCGATCTTTGACCACAGCAGGGGCGACACCATGTAACCAACCACGCGGTCCAGGAACCGGCGAGCCTGCTGGGCATTAACGCGATTGCCGTCCAGGTTGCCCGGGTCTTTAAAAGCGTCCTGAATCGCCCGTTTGGTGATCTCGTTGAACACCACACGGCGGTATTTGTCGGACTCGCCGCCAATGGTTTCCTGCAGGTGCCAGGCAATGGCCTCCCCTTCGCGGTCCAAATCCGTCGCCAGATAGATATGGTCGGCGTTCTTGGCCAGCCGTTTGAGCTCACTGACCACCTTTTCCTTGCCGGGCAGAATCTCATATTGGGCGTTCCAATCGTGATCCGGGTCCACACCCATGCGGGCCACCAGCTGTTCTCGGGCCTTGCGCTTCTTATGCTCGGCCTTCTCCTCCGGGTTCATCTTACGGGTGATGGCGGCCTGCCGGGCGCGTTCTTTGGGGTCCGACTTGGAACCACTGCCGCTGACCGGAAGGTCACGAATATGCCCCACACTGGACTTCACGATGTAGTCCGAACCGAGGTATTTGTTGATGGTCTTCGCTTTCGCTGGCGACTCGACAATAACGAGACTTTTACCCATAACGGAAATCTGTATCCTTGGCGATCAATCGGTTAACGATTGGACAAACCGTAAACTCGCATAAAAATCAGGCAACTGGAAAACACAGACGGCTGCCATTGTTTGTTGCTTCACTGTTTTACAGGGTCAGGATTTGCAAGACAACCCTGTAAACAAAAAAAGCCCGGCGAGTTTGCCGGGCTTTTCACAGGAATGCCAGGAATGAAGAACGGTTATCAGACCCGTTCCCAAACCGTGGCGATGCCCTGCCCCAAACCGATACACATGGTGGAAACACCCAGTGTACCGCCACGGGACTGCATGACGTTCAGCAACGTGGTGGAGATCCGCGCACCGGAACAGCCCAGCGGATGCCCCAGGGCAATCGCACCGCCGTTCAGGTTCACCTTCTCATCCATCACATTCAACAGCTTGAGATCCTTGAGTACCGGCAGTGACTGGCCTGCGAAGGCCTCGTTCAGCTCCCAGAAATCAATGTCCTCAAGCTTCAGACCGGCACGCTTGAGCGCCTTTTTGGTGGCCGGTACCGGGCCATAGCCCATGATGGCCGGATCACAACCGGCGACCGCCATGCTGCGCACCTTGGCGATCGGGGTCAGCCCCAGTGCCTGGGCACGCTCCGCAGACATCACCACCAGCGCTGACGCACCATCGGTGAGCTGGGATGAGGTACCAGCAGTGACCGTACCGTTTTTCGGGTCAAAGGCCGGTTTCAGCTGCGCCAGGGACTCAACTGTGGTCTCCGGCCGGATAGTCTCGTCCTCTTCGATCAGCTTCACGTAGCCATTCTCGTCGTGCCCCTGCACAGGCACGATTTCATCCTTGAAGCGCCCCTCGACCGTGGCTTCATGGGCTAACCGGTGTGAGCGCGCACCAAACTCGTCCTGCTGTTCGCGGGTAATGCCGTGCATCTTGGCCAGCATTTCCGCCGTCAGGCCCATCATATTGGAAGCCTTGGCGGAATACTTGGAGGCCGCCGGGTTGTGGTCGAAGCCGTCGGTCATGGGGATGTGCCCCATGTGCTCGACACCACCGACCACAAACACCTCACCGTTGCCGGTCATGATGGCCTGGGCAGCGGTGTGGATGGCGGTCATGGAAGACCCACACAGGCGGTTGACAGTCTGGGCCGCCGATTCATGGGGAATACGGGTCAGCAGCGACATCTGCCGCGCAATGTTGAACCCCTGCTCCTTGTTCTGGTTCACACAGCCCCAGATTACGTCTTCCACTTCTTTGGGATCCAGCTGGGGGTTGCGGTCAAACAGGGCCTCGACCAGCGTCGCCGACAGGGTTTCCGCACGCACATTGCGGAAACATCCATTCTTGGCACGACCCATCGGAGTCCGCACGCAATCGACGACGACAACGTCTCTCGGATTAAGGCTCATAGATCTTTCTCCGTTCGGAAATCTCGTTCAGGGTTAACCAAAGAATGTTTCGCCATTCTTGGCCATTTCACGCAGCTTGTCGGTCGGGTGGTAAAGCGCCCCGAGATCTGCGTACTTGTCTGCCAGTTCAACGAACTTGTCCACGCCCATATCATCGATATAGCGCAGGGCGCCACCACGGAACGGCGGGAAACCGATGCCGTAGATCAGGCCCATGTCCGCATCCGCCGGGTCCTCGACAATGCCATCTTCCAGGCAGCGGACCGTCTCAAGGCACAGCGGAATCATCATGCGGGCGATGATGTCGTCTTCGTCGAACTCCTTACTACCCTGAACAATCGGCTCCAGCAGTTTGTAGGTCTCTTCATCGACCACCTTCTGCTGTTTGCCTTTTTTATCCAGCTCGTACTTGTAGAAACCAACGTCGTTTTTCTGGCCATAACGATTGTTGTCGAACATCACGTCAATGGCCGTGGTGCCCTCATGCTTCATCCGGTCCGGGAAGCCTTCGGCCATCACTTCGCCGGCGTGCTTGCCGGTATCCATGCCCACCACATCCAGCAGGTAGGCAGGGCCCATGGGCCAGCCAAACTTTTCCATGACCTTGTCGACCTTCTGGAAGTCGGCACCGTCACGAACCAGGCCGATGAAGCCGCCGAAGTACGGGAACAGCACACGGTTCACCAGGAAGCCAGGGCAATCATTAACCACGATCGGGGTTTTGCCCATGGCCTTGGCATAGGCCACGGTAGTGGCAATGGCCCGGTCGGAGGTCTTCTCGCCACGGATCACCTCAACCAGGGGCATCATGTGCACCGGGTTAAAGAAGTGCATGCCGCAGAAATTCTCCGGACGCTTGAGGTTAGCCGCCAGTTTGTCGATGGAGATGGTGGAGGTGTTGGAGGTCAGGATGGTGTCTTCCCGAACCGCCTCTTCGGTCTCACGAAGCACCGCGTCTTTCACCTTCGGATTTTCAACAACCGCTTCAACAACCAAGTCTACGTTCTTGAAATCACCGTAATTCAGCGTCGGCGTAATGCTGTTCAGCACGTCGGCCATCTTGCCGGCGTCCATCTTGCCCTTCTCGACCCGCTTGCTCAGCAGCTTCTTGGCTTCCTTCAGGCCGAGGGCAATACCGTCCTGATTGATGTCTTTCATCAGGATCGGTGTGCCTTTCAGCGCGGACTGATAAGCCACGCCACCGCCCATGATACCGGCACCCAGCACCGCTGCCAGGTTTACCTCAGAGGCTTCTTTCGACCAGGCACCGGCCTTTTTCTTCAGGGCCTGGTCATTCAGGAACAGCCCGACCAGGCACGCTGCGACGTTGGTCTTGGCCATCTTGGCGAAGCCCTTGGCCTCGACTTCAATGGCTTTGTCGCGGGTCATACCGGCATGCTTCTGCATGGCCTTGATGGCTTCGACCGGGGCCGGATAGTTCTTGCCGGCCTTCCCTGCCACGAACCCTTTGGCGGTTTCAAACGCCATCATGCTTTCCATGGCGTTGAGCTTGATCTTGCCTTTCTTCTCTTCGCGACGCGCCTGGTAGTCCAGCTTGCCTTCGTTGCACTGGTTGATGATGGCAACGGCTGATTCCACCAGCTTTTCAACTTCCACCACCGAATCCACGGCACCTACTTTCAGGGCCGCATCGGCGCGGTTTTCGGTGCCGCCGGCAATCCACTCAATGGCATTATCCACACCCACCAGGCGGGACAGACGCACGGTACCGCCAAAGCCCGGGAAGATGCCGAGCTTCACTTCCGGCAAGCCAATCTTGGCCTTGGGGGCCATAACGCGGTAATCGGTTGAAAGCGCCAGCTCAAGACCGCCACCCAGGGCGATGCCATTGATGGCCGTGACAGTGGGAAACGGCAGATCCTCAATGGCACTGAAAATATCATTGGCCTGCTTGGTCTTGGCAATGATGTCCTCTTCCGGACCTGCAAACAGACCGGTAAATTCGGTGATATCAGCACCGACGATGAAACTGTCCTTTGAGCTGGTTACCACCATGCCCTTCAGATCATTCCGGGCTTTAACGGCATCGGTTGCCGCGTGCAACTCTTCGAGAGCAAGTCGGTTAAGCTTGTTGACTGACTCGCCTTGCAAGTCGAAGTTCAACTGGGCAATCCCGCCTTCCATCTCTTTAACCGTGATGGCTTTACCTTCGTAAATCATCAACTGATCTCCAGGTTGTGTTTGGAACTGCCGGCCTTGCCTGCGGAGACTCCGGGCAACGGCTGGGCAGCGAGACTTCGGTCACTGTCCGATCATTCGATCCAAAATTCATACAACTGTTTGAATCGTGATTCACACGATGAGAAAAAAACGAGCGCTTGTCAATTTGTTTCTGCAAGAAATGTACTGATCAAAGTGATGCGACAGACAATTTCTTCAAGCGGCTCTTGAAGCATAGTGGCGCAACGGGGCCAGTCAAAGCCTCTTGCCAGGCTTTTCATTGCGCTTGATCACCGTCAGAATGCAAACAGGCTTTTCCCGGTACCTTGCGGGTACTATCCTAGGATTATTCCAACACACAAAGGAGTTACACAATGTCCACCTATAAAAAGATGCTGGTCGCCATCGACCTGACCGAGGAAGCCCCCCAGGTTCTGGCCAAAGCACGGACCCTGGCCGACTCACAGGACGCCGAATTGATGCTGGTGCACGTTGTGGAACCGGTGGGCTACGCCTATGGCGGGGACATTCCCATGGACCTGAGCGAACTGCAGGACCAGCTGGATAAAGCTGCCCGCGAACAGCTTGGCAAGTACGGTGAAGAGTATGGCATTGAGAAGGTAAACCAGATTGTCACCGTGGGCCGACCGGAGTCCGAGGTGCACAGCCTGGTCAAAGAACATGACGTTGATCTGGTCGTGGTTGGCAGTCATGGCCGTAAAGGCTTCCAGCTTCTGCTGGGCTCCACCGCCAATGGAGTGCTGCACGGCACGGAATGCGACGTACTGGCCGTTCGCATTCACTGAGAACGAGGCCGCCAAGGTCGGCGGCCAATGGCGTGAAGGAGGTGGTCAGGCCACCTCCCCTTTCATTCTTGCCTGCAGTTTTCGAAGCTGGCTTTCCAGTGACACGCTGACACTGGAGGCCATGGAAAAGAAGCTCAACAGCACCTTCAGGTTGCTGTCTCCCCGACACTCAGCATGGATGCGCTGCCACAGCGCCTGGTTCACCAGTTGCAATCGTTTATTTCGCTCCACCAGACCGGTCAGATCCCAGTCCGGTTCGCCAGCATTCCGCTTCGCAAATAATTGCTCCAGCAGGTAGTCACCCACACTGCGCATAACAAACTCATCGCTGTTGGCAAACGGCAGGTGATGCAGCGCCATCGGCTTCAATTCGGCCAACACCGGACAACCGCTCGTGGCCATCTTGAGGCCCAAAAGTGACCGCAGAGCTTCCTCGAGGGTCGTGCTCTTGAAGTAGGAGCGGCGCTCGTCTGTCACCGTCACCTCCACCTTCTGATAGGCGTCCTCGGCCTGAAACTCACGAACCACAGGCAACATCGCGACGGCCGCCGGACAGGTAGCCTCCGGGTTTGCCTTCAGCGGGCAGGTGCTGCATTGGCAATAATCCAGCTTGACCCACGCCGGCGGCGTCAGGCCTGCAGGTAACTGCGCGGGCTCCGAGGTCACCCTGAACTCGGTATCCCGGCCATCCTGAAACCTGAACTGATATTTAATATTCATTGATTTGCCTGTTCCTCCAGCTCCATCCAGCGCTCCATCACCTGCTCAAGGTTTGCCTCGGCCTCTGCCAGCTTTTCAAGCGTGGCCGACACCTCATCCGGCTGCCCGGCATAAAAATCCGGATTGGCGATCGTTTCATGAAGATCGGCCACTTCCTGCTCCAGGGATTCAATCCGGGCTGGCAACTCTTCCAGTTCGCGCTTCAGTTTGTAACTCAGCTTGGCCGGCTTCTTGCCAGCCGATTTTTTACCGCCGTCCTCGCTTTTATCCGACTCGGCGGACGGTTTTTCTTTTATTTTCGAGCCCTTATCCTGCCGATCAACTTTCAGCCCGGACAATTCTGACGGAAAGCGCCCGCCCTGGCGGCGCCAGTCGCTGTAGCCACCAACGTACTCCCGCACCGAGCCGGTGCCATCCAGGAAGATCACATCGGTTACCACGTTATCCAGGAATTCCCGGTCGTGACTGATAATGATCACTGTGCCCTTGAATTCGGCCAGCTGCTCTTCCAGCAATTCCAGCGTTTCAACGTCCAGGTCGTTGGTCGGTTCGTCCAGCACCAGGATGTTGGCCGGTTTGCTGAACAGCTTCGCCAACAGCAGCCGTGCCCTTTCACCACCCGAAAAAACGCTGACTGGAGAACGCGCGCGCTCCGGCGTGAACAGAAACTCCTGGAGATAGCCAAGCACGTGCTTGCTCTGGCCGTTAATCTCGATAAATTCCCTGCCTTCGGCCAGGTTATCCAGAGCATTGCGCTCAAGGTCCAGCTCACCACGCAGCTGATCAAAATAGGCTACCTGCAAGTTGGTACCGAGGCGGATTTTTCCGTCCGTGGGTTGCAGCTCACCGAGCAACAGACGAACCAGCGTGGTTTTCCCGGTGCCGTTTTCGCCTACCAGACCAATTTTGTCACCGCGCAGGACGGTGAGATCCATGCCTTTGATAACCCGGTATCCATCGGGATAGGCAAACCCGGCTCCCTGGGCTTCAGCCACCAGCTTTCCGGATTTCGCCGCTTCCTCCACGGCAAAATTGGCCGTTCCACCCCGCACCCGGCGCTGACGGTGCTCTTCCCGCATGGCCTTCAAGGCTCTGACACGCCCCATATTACGGGTTCGACGCGCCTTGATGCCCTGGCGAATCCAAGCCTCTTCCTGCTTCAGCTTTTTGTCGAAAAGGGCGTTCTGGCGCTCCTCTTCCTCCAGCGCTTTTTCCTTCAACTCAAGGTACTTATCATAACTCGCCGCGAAACTGACCAACTGACCTCGATCAAGCTCAACCACACGAGTCGCCATTCTTCGGATAAACGCCCGGTCGTGACTGACAAACAGCATGGCACCCCGGAACTGGCCGAGGGCCTCCTCCAGCCAGGCAATCGCCGGCACATCAAGATGGTTGGTGGGCTCATCAAGCATGAGAATATCCGGATCGACCACCAGGGCCTTTGCCAATAGCACGCGCCGCTGCCAGCCGCCGGAAAGCCGGTCCAGGGTCTGGTCCGGATCAACACCGTACTGCGCCAGTATCGTGGTGACTTTCTGATCCAGTCGCCAACCGTCCAATGCCTCCAGGCGCTCCTGCACCTTCATCATTCGATCCAGGCTGGCTTCATCGGCTTGTTGAGACAGATGATGGAACTCGGTTAACAGCTGGCCTGTTTCGGGAAAGGCTGAGGAAACCACCTCGTACGCGGTTCGGGTGTCATCCGAGGGTAAGGTTTGAGGCAATACCGACAGTGTTGCCCCCTCGTCCAGCCGGACGGTACCGCCATCGGGAGTTACGTCGCCACTGACAATTTTCAGCAAGGTGGATTTGCCTTCGCCGTTGCGGCCCAACAGGCAGACACGCTCACCGGGCTCAATCACCAGGGAGGCTTCGTTCAACAGAGGGTGCATGCCAAAGGCAAGCGAGACTTTATCCAGAGATAGCAAAGGCACTGTAATCAGGACTCCTGCTCGGAAGTGACAATCAAATCACCCACCGGCATGTGCCCGGCTTATTGGGGCGGCGTACTGACAGCGAATAGCACCAAGGGTGATTCTTCGATAAAAAACAGACGGGAGTATAAACAAAAAAACCCGACACAAGGTCGGGTTTTTTAAATCTGGAGCGGGAAACGAGATTCGAACTCGCGACCCCAACCTTGGCAAGGTTGTGCTCTACCAACTGAGCTATTCCCGCTTTTTGTGTGAGGGCGTTGCCTCTCAACGGGTGCGTATTGTACGGATAACAGACCGCCCGTCAACCGGTTTTTTAAAAAAATATTGCCGCAGTCCTTTCAGGCATCCATTAACGACTATTGGCCATACGAAGACGCACCTTTGAGGTACTCTTCCTCTTCCGGCGTGGACCGCCGCTCCAGAGCGCGATTGCGGTGGGGAAAACGACCAAAACGCGTAATGATACGATGGTGATCACGGGCCGAGGCCAAAAAGCTATTCAGGAAGTCGCCGAGTATGCCGCTGTGGGAGGCCGCCAGTTGCTCGTAACACTCAACTGAGAGATCCTGATCCTTCGATTTCTCGGAATGTTGTAAGGGCATATACAGAAATGCTCTTTGAACCGCCGGTAACGCCTGATCCTGCCCTCGCTCCATGGCCCTTTTACACAGCTTGCAGGCCAATGCATCGTTCTCGAATGCCAAAGCGACACCGCGATAGATGTTACGGGAGAACTGATCCAGCAGCAGGATTTCCGCCAGGGCTCCCCCAGGTTGCTCACGCCAGTGCGCCAGACCCTGCTCCGAGGCGAACAGCACCAGTGAAAGAAACCTCCGACGTATTTCCTGGTCAAAACGACGATCAGAGCGAAACCAACGGTTACGGTGCTCGGCGTCGGGCAGCCCACTCTCATCCAAAGGGCCAAACCAGAAATCCAGAAGTTCCTGCCAATCGAACATTAGACGACTCCTTGATACATTTCAGGATTCATCATCGTACAAACACAAAGCAAACACCACGAATCCAATCACCCTGCACGATAAAGGACGACACCATGCCCGAAGTACATCAAGTCATTCTGCTCGCTCACGGAAGCAGCGATCAACGCTGGTGCGAGACCTTTCAGCGCCTGGCAGAACCCACCCTGAAATCCGTGGAAAACTCTGCTATTGCTTATATGGAGCTGGCAACCCCGTCTCTCCACGACGTGATCGCCAGCGGAAAACAGGCAGGCATGAAGAATTTCACGGTGGTGCCGCTGTTTCTGGCGGCTGGCAGGCATCTGCGCAAAGATGTTCCAGCCATGATTGCAGAGCTCGAAGACCAGCACCAGGTGAGCATTCGGTTGGCCGACCCAATTGGCATGAACCCCAAACTGGGTGACGCCATTAAAGACGTTGTTCAGGAAGAGCTTGAATCAACCCTGGACTGAGCCCCACCAACGTCAATCAGGAGCGAACCATGGAGCATCGAATTCTGATCACCGGCGGCACCGGCTTCATCGGCAAGGAAGTGTGCCGCACACTTAATGACAAGGGGTACCAGTTGACAGTCTTGAGCCGTCAACCCCCGGATACCGTTCGTTCCCTGTGCGGGCGAGTCGATGTCGTCAATCAGCTGGACGAGCTGGACGGGCACAGCGGCTTTGATGGCGTCATTAACCTGGCCGGCGAAGGCATTGCGGAAAAACGCTGGACTGAGACACGAAAAAAAGCTTTGAGAAGTAGTCGTATTGACCTCACCAGAGAGCTGGTAGAGATCGCGCTGAGCTGGGAGAAACAGCCATCGGTTCTGGTTTCCGGTTCTGCGGTGGGCTTTTACGGCGATCAGGGCAGCGAACTGGTAACCGAAAAGACGCCCCCGAAAGATGAGTTCACCCACGAACTGTGCCGTGACTGGGAACAGGCAGCCCTCAATATAGAACCGGAAGGCGTCCGGGTGTGCCTGTCCCGAACCGGACTTGTTGTTGGTCGGGGCGGCGGCTTTCTGCAGCGCATGCTCCCACCCTTTAAGCTTGGGCTGGGAGGTCGGCTTGGGTCCGGGGACCAATTCATGCCCTGGGTGCACAGGGCCGATGTGGTGCGGGGCCTGACCTGGATGCTGGAAACAGAAACGGCTCGCGGGGCCTATAATATGGTGAGCCCGAACCCTGCAACGAACCGAGCTTTTACAGAGACCCTTGCTGATGTGCTTCATCGCCCTGCTGTCTTCCCTGCGCCAGCCCCCGCACTGAAGCTCGCACTGGGGGAAATGGCCAGTTTGTTACTCACCGGTCAGCAGGCGATACCTGAACGGTTGAAAGAGGAAGGCTTTGAGTTCGAGTACCCGGATTTGAAACCGGCACTCGAGGAGAGTGTGGGTCGGTAAATTTTTTTAAAAAAACCGTTGACACCCAAGGGGCTCTTACTTAATATACGCGCCACCTCGACGAGGCAAGCTTTTGAAAACGTTGCGTCCCCTTCGTCTAGTGGCCTAGGACTCCGCCCTTTCACGGCGGCAACAGGGGTTCGAACCCCCTAGGGGACGCCAATTTTCAAAGCAAGGCAGCAAGCACACCCAGTGTCGCTGCCCTCCACGTCGATCACTTCTTGGGTGCTTTCCCATGCTGGTGTTTTTGATCTTTCATGACAAAGATGCCAACTCCCACAAAAAAGCCCAGCATCAATACAACGGTTCCAATACCGGCGATCACTACGACGTCTGTATACATAACAGTTTCTCCTGCTCTTACTAACCTTGATTAATCTCAGGTTACGCCGCTGTCATTTTTCCGGTATTGATCTGCATCAACCTCATTTCACGCTTGCAATAATTGCCATTATTCACGGTTTATAACCGTTGCGTCGTTACAAATAACGCAAGCGACATAAACAGCTGCTATAGTCTCCCAATATTAAACGTCTGTTTTACCCTTTTGCTTGGCGCGGCGGCAATCCAGAGACATGGCAAAATTTTCAATGCCTCAGAGGCGTACCCGGACGACCTCCCCTCTTTCTTTCCGACTTCTGGCCTGGGTGCTGTTATCCAGCTCCGCCTTTACGTTGCTGGCTTCTGGCCTACAGATTCACGCCGACTACCAGAATGACCTGGAAGAGATTCAGCAGCGGCTTGAAAGAATAGAAGCGGGATCGGCCTCCAGCCTGGCGCGCAGCCTGTGGGCCTTGGATGAGCAATCCATCGAAATCCAGCTGAAGGGGATTCTAGGGTTACCTGACATCGACCACCTTAGACTGAAAATCGCCCCGGATTCCGAGCTTGTCATGGGCGAACTGCCCCGGAACGGAGACACTCTCACCTACAGTTTTCCGCTGGTTCATGAAAGCAACAAGGATCTCACGCTCGGCGAACTGACAATAACCGCAAATGTGAACCGGGTTTACACGGAGCTACGCCGGCGTGTCGGTTTTATCATTGGCACCCAGTTCCTCACCGTCTTCATTGTCGCGATCATCAGTCTCTGGATCTTCCGCCATCTTGTAACCCGGCACCTCACCGCCATGGCGGACTATACCCGGGATCTGTCATTACAAAACCTGTCCCAGCCCCTAACTCTCGACCGCCCCAACCGACGCGATGAATTGGGCCTGGTCACCGAAGCCATCAATGAAATGCGCGAGCGGCTCAACGACGACGTTGCCCGGCGGGAGCGGGATGCCACCGAAATCCTGAAACTGTCCAAGGCCATCGAACAGAGCCCCTCCTCAGTGCTGATCTGTGACAAACACTGGCAAATCGAGTACGCCAACCGGAAGTTCGGCCAGCTCACCGGGCATAAACCCAGTGAAATACTGGGCCGGCATCCGTCAACCCTGATCAACCATGACATGAACAGCCACCAGGCCCGCCAATTCTGGCAAACCATCCAGCTACAGGTGCAACGCGTGGGTGTCTGGCAAGGCGAGATCAACAGTGTACGGCGCAATGGGGAACGCTACTGGGAGCAACTGGTCATCACGGCAATCAAGGACGCCAACGGTCAAATCAACGGTTACCTGATCCTTGGCGAGGACATCAGCATACGAAAACGCTATGAGCAGCAACTCTTGCGTCAGGCCAACTACGACATCCTCACCGGCTTGCCAAACCGGATGCTCGCCATGGATCGACTCAAGCTCGCCCTGGCACAGGCACGCCGGGACAAGAGCGAAGTTGGCGTCATGTTCCTGGACCTGGACAACTTCAAGCATATCAATGACACACTTGGCCACGATGCCGGAGACACCCTGTTGGTCGAAGCGTCGCGGCGTGTTTCCAGCTGTCTGCGGGGCGCCAGCACCGTAGCCCGACTGGGAGGGGATGAGTTCCTGGTTATCCTGCCCGGCGTTTCTGACCCGAACGCCCCCTGCCAGGTGGCCGAACGTATCCTGCATACCTTCGCCACGCCTTTTTCATTGGCTGACCAGGAAGTCTTTGTGACCACCAGCATCGGCATTGCCACCTTCCCGACCGACTCGGGTGACAGTGGCACCCTGCTGCGCCATGCTGATGCGGCGATGTATCAGGCCAAACACGCCGGTAAGAGCGCCTACGCACGTTTCACCCCGGATATGACGGAAGTCTCCCACGAGCGCCTTCAGATGGAGTCATTGATGCGTAAAGCGCTTGAGCAGGGTGAATTCGAGCTTTTTTTCCAGCCCATTGTTGATACCACCTCCGGGCGGGTGATGGCAGCCGAAGCCCTGCTGCGCTGGAATAACCCGGTACTGGGGCTGGTGATGCCCGACCGGTTCATTCCTCTGGCCGAGGAGACCGGCTTGATCCTGACCATTGGTGAATGGGTGATTAACGAAGCTCTGCTGGAAGCCGCCCACTGGCGGAGGGAGATCGGGCTTGAGCTGCAGGTTGCCGTCAACGTATCGCCCCGCCAGTTCAGGGACGCCGGGTTCCTCGACAGGATCTCACGGGCACTGGAAGCTGCCAACATGCCGGCCGACACGCTTGAGCTGGAAGTAACAGAGCGCCTGATTCTCGACAACTCAATTGAGACTGCGGACATTCTGAAGCAGCTGGACCAGCGCGGCATTCGTCTGTCAGTGGATGATTTCGGAACCGGCTATTCCGCACTCAGTTACCTGAAAAGCTATCCTTTCAATACCCTGAAGATTGATAAATCGTTTGTGCACGATGTGCTGAAAGAAGCCGAGGATGCTTCGCTGGTTCGTGCCATTATTAACATGGCACACAGCCTTGGCCTGAGAGTGATCGCTGAGGGTGTCGAGGAAGAGGCCCAGAGTCATTTTCTACAGACCGAGGGCTGCGACTGCTCCCAGGGCTTCTTCTATGGCCGCCCGATGTCATCGCAGGCCTTCAGCCACTGGCTACAAACCAATGGCCGGGCCAATAAGGACCGCTTTAACGTTTGACGCTTTTCTGGCGAACCCGCTTACTTCGCCGACCTTTTTTCAGATCGTTGTCCTGTTTCACTTTCTGACGTGGCGTTCGCCGATCCACCTTCTCGGCGAACGGGTTCTCGCTGGCGCGGAACTCGAACCGGATCGGAGAACCCACCACCTTCAAGACCTTCCGGAACGTGTTTTCCAGATAACGTTTATAGGCGCCTGGCAGGGCATCGACCTGATTACCATGAACCACAATCACCGGCGGATTGGAGCCGCCCTGGTGCGCATAACGCAATTTAATACGCCGGCCGCGAACCATCGGTGGTTGATGTTGTGCTACGGCATCCTGCAGCAGGGCTGTGAGCCGGTTGGTCGGCCACTTTGACATGGCCGATTCATAGCAGGCGTGTACCGAATCGTACATCGTACCCACCCCAGTGCCATGCAGCGCAGAGATGTAATACTTGTCGGCGTAGTCCAGGAAATCCAGACGACGCGCAACCTGCTCTTTGACCCGGGCCCGGTCATCCGGGTCCATGCCATCCCATTTGTTAACGGCGATAACCAGCGAACGACCGGCATCCAGCACAAAGCCGATAAGATGCAGGTCCTGCTCCACCAATCCCTGGCGAGCATCAATCACCAGAATCACTACATGGACGTCTTCAATCGCTTTCAGCGTCTTGATGATGGAGAACTTTTCCACCGCCTCATTAACGTTCTTTCGGCGGCGCACACCGGCTGTGTCAATCAGCGTGTATTGCTCACCATGACGCTCGTACGGGATGTAGACACTGTCACGGGTGGTCCCGGGCATGTCATAGACGACAACCCGCTCTTCACCCAGCATGCGGTTAACAAGGGTGGACTTGCCCACATTGGGTCGACCCACAACACCAATACGGATACCCGGATAGCGATCTGCCCGGTCCTCTTCTTCCGGATCGACCGGCTCCGGCAACAATTCCTCAAGCAGCGAACGAATGCCACGGTTGTGGGCTGCCGCAATCAGGAAGTTGGACTCAAAGCCGAGGCTGTAAAACTCCGCTGCGGCCATATCCGGGTCCTGGCCGTCGGTCTTGTTCACTACCAGATGGGCACGCTTGCCGGAACGACGCAGGTGATCGGCGATCATCTCATCACCAGCGGTCAGACCGGCGCGGCCATCCACGAGGAACAGCACGATATCGGCTTCTTCCACGGCCTGCAGCGACTGGCGCGCCATCTCTGCATCGATACCGGCCTCATCACCTGTCAGGCCACCGGTATCGATGACAATAAACTTCTGGCCTTCGTAGTTGCCCTCACCGTATTTGCGATCACGGGTCAGGCCGGGAAAGTCAGCAACCAGCGCATCACGCGAGCGGGTCATCTGGTTAAACAGGGTGGACTTTCCTACATTGGGGCGTCCAACCAGGGCAATTACTGGTGTCATAATGGTTAGTTGTCCTGTTCCAGCTGGAGAACAGCCATGTCTCCGCTGTTTCCGTAAACGAGCAGCTTACCATCCCGCAGCACCTGGACTGGTACGCGGATACCGTCACCATCGAACTTGTCCTGCCCGACCAGTTGCCCGTTTTCAGCTGAAAGCACGTGCAGATAGCCTTCGTAGTCGCCAACAACCAGGTAGTCGCCGGAGACTGCTGGCCGGGTTACCTGGCGCCAGGACAGTTGATCCTGAATCCAGAGTTCCCGACGATCACTGCCCTGCAAGGCGATGACATCACCATTGGCCGAGGCCAGGTAAATATTGCCACCACCAATGGCTGGCGAATAATAGCTGGATGCCGGCCGGCTCCAGATTTCCTGACCGGAGCGGGTCTCAATCAGGGCGAGCTTGCCCTGGTACCCCACCACCATCAGCGCTGAATCGAGAACCAGCGGCTGGCCACCGATATCCACCAGGCGCTCCAGCTCAGTGCGGCCCTGGGGCTGACCAACCTGATACTGCCAGACCGGCTGGCCGGCATCGGCGCTCAGGGCAATCACCCGGCCGTTAGAAAAGGAACCAATGACAATGTCGCCGCCCACCAGTGGCGCTGCGCCCGTGCGCAGAGTCAGGGCCGGAACCTGGGCCTGGTACTGCCAGAGCTGTTCACCGCTACTGGCGTTAAAGCTGATCAGCCGACCATCAATGGTCTGAACCGCCACCAGAGAGCCGTTGGACTGGGGCGCAGCCAGCACTTCAGTGGGCAGCTCGGTACGCCATTGCTCGCTACCATCCTCACGGGACAGAGCAATCAATTCGGCATTGCTGCTAACGACATAAAGTTGGCGGGTATCGGCACCCGGGCCGGCAAAAATGCGATCGTCCAGCTCCCTTTCCCACTGAACATCTCCGTTTTCAGTGGCCACCGACATAACCACGCCATCAGCGGAAGCCGCATAGATGGTGTCACCGGCATAGAGAGGAGCCAATTGCAGGAGTTCGTCATCGTGGCCGTCGCCAACAGAGACGCTCCACAGCTCATCAAACTCAACCGTTTCGGTCACATCCGGCAACGGAGCGGGTTGTTCAACGATCTCCGTGGAACTACAGCCGGCTGTCAGCAGGGTTATGCCAGACAATAACGACAGGCAGGTAACCCGGAACGACGCCTTAAACCGGATCATGCATCACCCCCGACACCCAGGTCGGACAGTTTAAGCTCAAGGACACTGTTGTTTTGCACACCCTGCTCACGGGCGGCAAGATAGGCCTCACGGGCAGCATCGCGGTCGCCCATGGCCAGGCGGATATCACCCCGAAGTTCGGAGAATATCGCATCGAACCCTTCCGCCGTACCGGCTTGATCCAGAGTGGACAAGGCAGCCTGATGATTGCCCGCGGCAAACTGGGCCCGGGCCAGTCGGTTCCGGATTACCAGGCTCAATGCCGGGTAATCGGCGGCTTTCTCGAGAGCCCAGTTAAGGGATTCAGCCGCAGCTTGAGGATCGTTTTGCGCCATCATCTGCTGACGAGCCAATACCAGATTTCCATAAATGGCGTAGGCACTGCTGCTGTATTCGTTGCGCAGGGTTTCCGCTACAAATTCAACGGTTTCCTGGTCATCACCTGCAGAAAAGGCACTCTGCAAGGCGGCAAACTGGTTAGCGGCCTCGGCACGCTGTGAGGCCTGATGGTTCTGCCAGGCCTGCCAGCCGAAGACGATGGCAAGGGCGGCGCCAATACCAATCAGCAGGGAGCCGCCATTCTTTTTCCACCAGTCCTTGATTGCCTGAAGCTGTTCTTCTTCGGTGCGCAACTCAGCCATGTACACTCCTGTCGATTTTTAGAATATTGAGGGTCGCCAACACGGCGTTACACCAGCTTCGCCAACTCACTGGCCAGCTCTGCCTGAGGCACTTCCCGCTGGGGCTGGTCATCACGCAGGGGTTTCAGACCAGCAGTCCCGTTGTTGATTTCATTCTCACCAAGGATAACCGCATAGCGCGCGCCACTGCGGTCCGCCTTTTTCATCTGACTCTTGAAGCTGCCGCCCCCGCAATGACTGACGATCACCCTGCCCGGCAACTGGTCACGAAGTTGCTCGGCCACGGACAGCGCGGGCGCAACAGCAGACTCCCCCATGGCGGTGATGTAAACGTCGGCCTGGTTATTGACGTGCTCGGGCACAAGCTCCAGGGTTTCCAGCAGCAGTATCAGGCGCTCAACGCCCATGGCAAAGCCGACCGCGTCGGTTGGCTTGCCACCCAACTGCTGAACCAGGCCATCGTACCGGCCGCCAGCGCAGATTGTGCCCTGGGCACCCAGACTGTCGGTAATCCACTCGAATACCGTCTTGCCATAGTAATCAAGGCCCCGGACCAATGCCGGATTCACGGTATAGGGCACACCGGCCGCATCCAGCAGTGCCTTTAACTGGGCAAAGTGGGCGCGGGATTCATCGTCGAGGTAGTCGTCCAGCACGGGAGCATCGGTCAGGACCTCTCGAGTACCCGGGTCTTTGCTGTCGAGGATGCGCAGCGGGTTGGTCTCCAGTCGCCGCTGGCTGTCCGCGTCCAGGCGGTCCTTGAATTGCTCAAGGTAGGCCACCAGAGCCTGGCGATACACTTTCCGTGATTCACTGGTACCGATGGAGTTGATTTCCAGGCGGGCATGTCCCTGCAGGCCCAGGGCGGACCACAGGCGCGCGGTCAGGATCAGCAACTCGGCATCAACATCAGGCCCGGCCATGCCAAAGCATTCCACACCAATCTGGTGGAACTGGCGATAACGGCCTTTTTGGGGGCGTTCATGGCGAAACATCGGGCCGGTGTACCAGAGACGACGCGTCTGGTTGAACAAAAGGCCATGCTCCTCCGCTGCACGCACGCAGCCAGCGGTACCTTCCGGGCGCAGGGTGAGACTGTCACCGTTGCGATCCTCAAAGGTATACATCTCCTTCTCGACGATGTCGGTAACCTCGCCGATGGAGCGTTTGAACAGCTCTGTTTGCTCAACAACGGGCATACGGATTTCCTGATACCCGTATTGGCCCAGAACCTGTCTTACTGTCGACTCAACATACTGCCAGACCGGTGTCTGGTCCGGGAGAATGTCGTTCATCCCCCGGATCGCCTTGATTTTTGCCAAGTTAAAACCCTGATTTACTGAGTGGTTCAAAGTGTGGGGACGTTAATCTGTGGAACGTGCGATGACCGCCTCTTCCTGCTCTTTGCGCTTGGCAACCTGTTCACGGATCAAGCGTTCGAGGTCATCGGTCAGAGTGGCGTTTTCCAGCTTCTGGTTGGGCTTACCATCCAGGTAGAGCAGGTTCCTTGGGCTACCACCGGTCAGCCCCAGGTCCGCCACTTTTGCTTCCCCGGGTCCGTTCACGATGCAGCCAATGATCGCCACATCCATGGAGGTGTTAACGTCTTCGAGCCGCTCTTCCAGATCGTTCATGGTCTGGATCACATCGAAGTTCTGGCGCGAGCAGCTCGGGCAGGCAATAAAGTTGATGCCCCGGCTACGTAACCGCAGGCTCTTGAGGATATCGAAGCCCACCTTGATTTCCTGTACCGGGTCGGCCGCCAGGGATACACGAATGGTGTCGCCAATGCCGTCCATCAGCAGCATTCCCAGGCCAATTGAGGACTTCACGGTACCAGAGCGGAAACCGCCGGCCTCGGTGATGCCCAGATGCAGCGGTTGCTCGATTTGCGAGGCAATCTGTCGGTAGGCATCAACCGTCATGAACACATCCGAGGCTTTCAGGCTGACCTTGAAATCCTGGAAGTCATGCTGGTCGAGAATGTCGATATGACGCATGGCTGATTCCACCAGCGCCTCTGCGGTAGGCTCGCCGTATTTGCGCTGCAGGCTTTTCTCGAGGGAGCCTGCATTGACTCCGATGCGGATGGGAATGCCCCGGTCCCGGGCGGCGCTAATGACGGCACTGACGCGATCGTCGCGACCAATATTGCCAGGATTGATGCGCAGGCAATCAACGCCCAGCTCTGCCACCCGAAGGGCAATCTTGTAGTCAAAATGGATGTCTGCAACCAGGGGCAGGGATACCTGTTCGCGAATCCTGCCAAAGGCTTCGGCGGCATCCATGGAGGGCACGGAAACACGAACAATGTCCGCCCCGGCCTCCTGAATAGCACGGATCTGGGCAACCGTGGCATCGACATCGCAGGTATTGGTGTTGGTCATGCTCTGAACGGCAATCGGCGCACCGCCACCAATGGGCACATCACCCACCATGATCTGGCGGGATTCACGTCTCTTTATCGGAGATTCATGTTTCATGAGAAGCAACCAACAATCTGTTCGGGCATTCTGAATCAGGGCTCAAGCGTGAACTGGGCCCTGTTGTTTACGACACGGAAGCTGCCAAGGTCCACCGCTTCCCCCTGAAATTCCAGGGAGGCCACCGCACTCATGGCTCCTACGATAACATCTAGAGGGGCGGAACCTGCCACGTCGAGAACATCACCTTGTGAATACAGCGAGCTGGTCAATCGGTTGCCATCCGCATCGGTGACCTGGACCCAGCAGGCATCGCTGAAGCTCATCCGCAATGTGGCTTCATCTGTCACTGCGGGCTCACCGAGTTCTTGGGGTTCTTGCTCAGTAACCTGGGCTGACTCAGTTGTTTCGATCGCTTCAGGCTGCGCCGAAACATCAGTAACGTTTTCGACTGAGGCTGTCTCCACGCTCGCTTCTGCAGCGCTTTCAGTCGGAGCCTGAGCCGCCTCTTCGGTAGCCTGTTCCACCGGATCGTGAATCACATCGGTTGCACCGTCGTCGACGCCCTGCACATCAACAGCCTCATCAACTTCAGGCGTCGCGTCGGACTCCGACTGTGCACTGGAAGACTCACTGGTTTGTTCAAGACTCTGATCCACCGGTTCTTCCTGCGCAGCAAGACTATCGCCCTCAGTACTTTCAGATACCGTGCTGGGCGAAAAACCCGGCAACCGGCGACCGCCATCGGCCATCCAGGTTGTAATACCAAACCCGATACCAACCAGCACGACAAGAACAACCACGGCACGGGCTATCCGTCGTTTCCGGCTTTTTTTCCGCTGAATATCAACCAGGGGGTCGGCTTCGTGCTGGCGTTCACGTTCTTTCCTCAGCGGCTCCAGCTCAGCATCCAGGTCACGGATGATAGCGTCGGCGTCCAGTTCAACCTGCTTCGCGTAAGCCCGTACGTAACCTTTGAGGAATAGTTCCGTGTCGACTTTACTGTAATCACCATCCTCGATGGCCTGGATCACAGACGTTCGAAGGTGCTGTTGGTCGGCGATTGCCGAAACATCCAGCCCCAGTTTTTCCCGGGCACGCCGAAGTTGATATCCGACAGGTTCGGCTGATCTTTTGGGTTGTTCCTCACTGCTCATTGGCAATCAGAACCTTGTATTGTTGATATTCGAGAGAGTCGGGATATTCGTTTTTCAACATCAGGGCCATACTGGCTTCCTGATCCTCGTCATTATAATGCCGAGCGATTTTTATACCCGTCAGTAGACTTTCCGGCGAATGCGAATGCCGGGTGCTGCCACGCATCACACGCAGGAGCCGACCATAGAATCGGGAGGCAGCTGAATAGTCGCCCTCTTCCACGAGCACCCGGGACAACGCCAGCAATGATCGGGGTTCACCCCGGGTCAGCTCAACCGAACGTCGGTACGCTTTTACAGCCGCTTCGGTGTTGCCCAATCGCTCTTCTGTCATGCCGAGGTTAAAGAAGATACTACCACGATCTTCGTATTCCACATCCCTGGACGCCACACTGAATTGATCCCTGGCCGCCTGGAAGCGTCGCTGCGAATACAGGTAGGCACCGTAGTATGTGCGACCACGGGTGTAGTCGTCATCAGCTCTCAGCGCCTGACGAAAACTGTTTTCAGCGAGGTCTGCCTCGCCCCGGCTGCTATAGACCAGCCCTTGGGCTGCCAGTGCAGGCGCGTAGTCATCATCGATTTCAAAGGCCCGGTCAAGATGATGCTCGGCCCGCTCCAGATTACCCTGACCGATATAGGCCGTGGCCAGCTTGACATAATTCGCCAGCGCTTTGTCTCTGTCGGCTTCACGCGCAAATGGGCTGTCGGTCGTCGTCACACAGGCAGACAACATCATCCCCACCACAAGTAAAACGCCGACCAGTTTCATGGAACCTTCCTTTGCCATTAAAGAGAATCTTGTCCAGCTTAGCACTGCCCTGAACTCAAGGCGCAACCTGTTGCACAGAAATATGTCGCTGACTTCTTCGCGTGCGGTCCTCAACGCGCCCCACAAGCTGGCCACAAGCTGCATCAATATCGTCGCCCCGGGTAGTCCGGATGGTGGTCACGTAGCCAGCCTCATTCATTACCTTCTGGAAGCGGCGGGTGGCATTCATGCTCGGGCGCTTGAAATTGCTTTCCGGGAACGGGTTGAAGGGAATCAGGTTGATTTTGCAGGGCAGGTCCCTAAGCAGCACCGCAAGCTCCCGCGCGTGTTCCGGCTGGTCATTCACACCTTCAATGACGGTGTATTCAATGGTCGCCTTGCGCTTATCCGGCAAGCGGGACATATACCGCTTGGTGGCTGCCAACAACTCCGCAATCGGGTACTTTTTATTCAGCGGTACCAATTGGTTACGGAGCTCATCATTGGGCGCATGGAGAGAGATGGCCAGTGACACATCGGTAACATCACTCAGGCGATCCAGCGCCGGCACAACCCCCGAGGTACTGACCGTCACCCGACGCTTGGAGATACCGTAAGCCAGGTCCTCCATCATCAGGTTCATGGCATCCACCACGTTATCGAAGTTCATCAGCGGCTCGCCCATGCCCATCATCACCACGTTGGTGATGGGCCGGTCCGGGCCTGGCTCGAACGGCATGAACGCCTTGCGGGCCACCCATACCTGGCCAATGATTTCGGCCGCCGTCAGGTTGCGATTAAATCCACGCTTGCCAGTTGAGCAAAAGGTGCAATCCAGGGTACAGCCGATCTGGGAGGACACGCATAGCGTACCCCGCTCGCCATCGGGAATCAGCACGGTTTCAACGCTGTTGCCATTGTCCATGCGCATGACCCATTTGCGGGTCCCGTCTTTGGAGGTTTCATCGTAGATCACCTCCGGGCCGCGGATTTCAGCGACCTGCTTGAGCTTTTCCCGCAGGGCCTTGCTCATATTGGTCATTTGATCGAAGTCATCGACGCCTCGCTGGTGGATCCACTGAAGGATCTGCTGGGCGCGAAAGCGCTTCTCGCCGATTTCCTCGAAAAACGCCTCAAGCTTGGCTTTGGGCATCCCCAGGAAGTTGGTTTTTTCGGCAGGGGCAGTCATGACATAACCTCGATCAGATAACCAATACGGAGGTGGCAGAACGCCACCTCCGAAACAACAGCATTAGCCGCGCGGGCAGATTTCGCTGTCGTTGAAGAAATAAGCGATTTCGCGCTCGGCAGATTCGGCGGAATCAGAACCGTGAACGGCGTTCGCGTCGATGGTGGAAGCAAAGTCAGCACGGATGGTGCCAGCTTCGGCTTCTTTCGGGTTGGTGGCACCCATCAGGTCACGGTTTTTCAGGATGGCACCTTCACCTTCCAGAACCTGAACCACAACTGGGCCGGAGGTCATGAACGCTACCAGGTCGTTAAAGAACGGGCGTTCCTTGTGCTCGGCGTAAAAACCTTCAGCCTGCTCCTGAGTCAGGTGCATCATTTTGGCAGCGACGATGTTCAGGTCGGCTTTTTCAAAACGGCTCAGGATTTCGCCAATTACGTTTTTGGCGACAGCATCGGGTTTGATAATGGAGAGCGTGCGCTCGTTTGCCATGGTATTGCTCCAATTAATGGGTGTTAGAAAATCCGAAGGGGGATTATACGCGGTAAGGTTACAACTGCCTACCGTAGCGAGCGAAGCCTCTGTACTACGCTGATGACCTGCTCACACGCAAAATCCACCTCTTCAGCAGTGGTAAAACGACCCAGGGAGAAGCGAAGCGCACGATGCGCCAGCTCATCGCTGAGGCCAATGCCACGCAGGACATAAGAAGGTTCGGTCGCTGCCGACGCACAGGCTGACCCGGACGATACGGCCAGATGCCGGAGACCAAGCATGAGGGACTCAGCTTCGACACCCTCAAAAGACAAATTGACAATGCCGGGCACGCAATGTTCCCGACTACCGTTGAAGTGCACCCCTTCCAGGGACTGCAGACCTTTCAGGAACCGCTCCCGCAACTGGCGCAAACGCCCCATTTCTTCTTCAAGCTGGTCACCGGCTAACTGAAACGCCTTCCCCATGCCAGCGACCTGGTGCGTAGGCAGTGTTCCAGACCGCATCCCCCTCTCATGGCCGCCCCCGTGAATCTGGGCCTCCAGACGGACTTCCGGTGCACGCCGCACATACAGTGCCCCCACGCCTTTGGGTCCATATAGCTTGTGAGCGGAAAGGGACAGCAGATCTACCTTGAGGGTATTCACATCAACCGGCATCTTACCCACCGCCTGAGCTGCATCCACATGCAACAGTACGCCGCGCTCCCGCAGCATTTCACCGATCGCTGCAATATCCGTCACGCAACCCAGCTCGTTATTGACCAGCATAAGGCTGACCAGCACCGTGTTGTCTCGCAACGCCTCAAAAACCGCCGACGGCCGTACTCGACCATCAGGCTCCGGCTCCAGCCAGGTAACCTCCACCCCTTTTTCTTCCAACCAGTGACAGGTATCCACCACTGCCTTGTGCTCGATGGTGGAGGTAACAATGTGCGAACCAGGAGTCCTCAAGGCCACGCCTTTGATCGCAAGGTTGTCCGACTCGGTGGCACCGGAGGTCCAGACAATTTCCCGGGGATCAGCGTGTATCAGGTCAGCCACCTGACGACGGGCGGACTCGACCGCCGCCTCCGCCTGCCAGCCATAGCCGTGAGTTCTTGAAGCGGGGTTGCCGAACACTCCGTCCAGAGTCAGATACTTCATCATTTCGTCGGCAACGAGAGGGTCAACGGGCGTGGTGGCCGCGTAATCCAGATAGACGGGCTTCTTCATGATGTCTGTCAGTAGAGATATAGGTTAGGTTACAAGGCTGACGCCTGGTCGGTCAGCCGGCGGGTGTTGATCGCCTCCGACTGCTTGTGATTCTGCCGCTCAGCCACATGCTGGATTTCACGCTTGCGCATCAAATCACCAAGGCTGATTTCGCTCAGAAAGTTGTGAATACGATCACTGAGATCCGACC
Organism: Marinobacter persicus; assembly: GCF_002934325.1. Classification (GTDB taxonomy): domain Bacteria; phylum Pseudomonadota; class Gammaproteobacteria; order Pseudomonadales; family Oleiphilaceae; genus Marinobacter; species Marinobacter persicus_A. The sequence continues at coordinate 90,233 of NZ_PTIV01000006.1, read as the reverse complement.
AGAGATGATGAGTCAAACACTTCTCACCATTCTGGCAATCCCCCTTATTACCACAGCGCGTGGTATCCAGCGATTCGCTGACGGCATCCACCACTTCCGCGATGAATACTTCGTCGGCTGAGCGGCTAAGCCGATAGCCCCCACCGGGCCCACGGACACTGACAACCAGGTGTTGGCGGCGCAAACGGGAAAAAAGTTGCTCAAGATAGGAAAGGGAAATTTCCTGGCGCGATGAAATATCTGCGAGACTCACCGGCCCTTCAGCACCATGAAGGGCCAGGTCAAGCATCGCGGTCACCGCATAACGGCCTTTTGTGGTCAGCTTCATAAGCTCAGCCCCGGCAATAGGAACCTATCCAGAAATTCTGATCGAGTATGAATTGACCTACCAAAACAGTCAAGTATTCAGCCCTTGGGCTGTTCCTTGGACGGCTCACTGTCATCGCTACCGCTTTCATCGCGAACGCAATCGAATGCCTCGTCCTGCAGCGGCGGCAAATCACCGTTCTGATACTCGCTGTTCACCTTGCGCAGCGCCTGGCACATGTTCTCAATGCGATCGTCCACGGCGTGCATATGATCCAGCAATGCCCGCATGGAACGCGCCACCGGGTCTGGCATTTCCTCGGTAACACCATAGGCATCGAAGCCCATGCGCTTTTCCATTTCCTTGCGCCGAGCCTCATCCTCTGACGGACGTTTCTTGACAATGGCACGGCCGGGAATACCCACCACGGTGGCACCCGCTGGCACCGCTTTGGTAACCACAGAGTTGGACCCCACCTTGGCGCCCTCACCTACTTCAAATGGCCCAAGGATTTTGGCACCAGCGCCTACAACAACGCCATTACCAATGGTTGGATGACGCTTACCTTTGTTCCAGCTGGTGCCCCCCAGAGTAACGCCCTGGTAGAGCGTGACATCATCGCCAATGACCGTGGTTTCACCAATCACCACGCCCATACCGTGGTCGATAAAGAAACGACGACCAATGGTCGCACCCGGATGAATCTCAATGCCGGTCAGCCAGCGCGCCAGCGTGGAAATGGTTCTGGCCAGCCACTTCAGCCCCAGATTCCATAACCAGTGAGCGAACCGGTGAAACAACAGGGCGTGCAAGCCCGGATAGTTGGTCAGCACCTCAAAGGTATTACGGGCTGCCGGGTCCCGATGAAAAACGCTGTTAATGTCTTCCCGTAAACGCTCAAGCATTGTCTTTTTCCTGGCCTTCATCTGTGGACTGGGCCACAGTGGATTTGTCTTGGGTGTCAGCCTGCGGCCCACCGACGGCTTTCTGTACCGAGGTCAGAATACCCCGCAGGATATTGATTTCCATCTGATCCAGGTGAGCCCTTTGAAACAGGCGCCTCAGCCGGGTCATCAACTGGCGCGGATTGTCACGACGATGGAACTCGACCTGCCGCAAAACCTGCTCCAGATGGCCAAAGAAGCCCTCCACCTCGCGCACATTTGCCGGAGGTACATCCCAACCACTATCGCCGGGGCTTACCATGGCTTCAAGGTAAGGGCTGGATTCGCTCTCTTCAAGGCTTCGCAGATAATGCATCCGCAATTCGTAGCACAGCACCTGCACCGCCATCGACAGGTTCAGCGAGCTGTAATCCGGATTGGACGGAATATGGATGTGGTAATGACAACGCTGCAATTCGTCGTTGGACAAGCCATTATTTTCCCGACCGAACACAAGCGCCACCTGTCCCTCTGTGCTGTACTGTGCCGCCGTGGCCGCTGCCTGCGGCGGCGCCATAACCGGCCAAGGCACTTTCCGGCCTCGAGCACTGGTGCCCATAACCAGAGCGCAGTCAGCCAGCGCCTCTTCCAGTGAGCCTACTACCTGGGCCCGGTCCAGCACGTCCGCAGCACCCGACGCACGCGCATAGGAGGCTTCATCCGGGAAAGAGACCGGGTTAACAAGCCAGAGATTGGCCAGCCCCATGTTCTTCATGGCGCGAGCCACTGCGCCGATGTTGCCGGAGTGGGAGGTTTCCACCAGTACGATCCGTATCTGATCATTAAAGGTGTCGGTGCCAGCCTGGGGCAACGCGTGCTTATGCATGAATACGGGTGCCTGTGCTTAGGATATTGAAATAAGCGCAAATGATAGCAGAAACATCGGGCGGTCCGCTCTCCGAAGAACCCACAACGGCTGAATATCAGATCCTGCTCGGCGAAAACCATACAAGCGGTGCCAACTTTTGATATGATTACGCCCCTTAACACACCCGGATAATGAACACTCAGATGCAACCAGCAATCAAGATGGCCCTGCGCATTGCACGCCAGGGTTCAGACTATCTCAAAGCCCATTTCGAGCGACAGGAAGCCAACGGCAAAGAAGAAGCCGACCGCAGCCGTCAGCTGGAGCGGGTAGAACAGTCCATTTACGACAACTTCGTCGAGCAACTGGAAAAGGCCTACAAGGACCACACCATTGCACCAATGGGCGAAGCCGATGCCAATGGCAGCGAAAAAAGCTGGCACATTTTCCCGGTATTGGGTCGGGAGAACTTCCTGCGGGGCATTCCCGAGTTTGCTCTAGCCCTCTCCCAAAAGAAAAATAACCGCACCGAAAATTTGCTGCTGGTTAACCCCGTCACCGGCGAAGAATACGCAGCAAGTCGTGGCCACGGCGCGGCACTGAACAGTCGTCGAGTCAGGACATCCGAGGTCAAACTGCCGGCCAAGGCAGCCATTGCCAGTAACCTGCTTGATCAGGCCCGCCAAGGGGACGACCCTCTTCTCTGGGGCGAAATGGCCGCCACAGTTGCCCGGGAAAGCGGCATGTTCCGTACTTCCGGCTGTGTAGCACTCGACATCGCAAGAGTCTCTGCCGGCCTTCTGGATGCAGCCATCATTTTCCGCCCGGAGCCTGAAGATCTGGATCTTGGCGTTACTCTGGCCATGGAATCCGGCGCACTCACCGGTGATTTCTCCGGCAATCCGTCGACCGGAGCAGCCCGCCAGTTAGTGGTCGCCAACCCCAAGCTGTTCCGCGAACTACTGAAAACACTGCACCCATTCCGCGGTCGCATGCCGAGGTAGAAAGGAACGACCATCCGCCCCATATCAGGCAGGCACAAAAAAACCGCCAGATCCAAAAGGATGGCGGTTTTTTTGTGCCTGAAGAAAAACCGGATGCTACATCCGGTTCAACCACTCTGGCGGCTCCTCACTCTCAGGCTCTTCACCAGTTCCCTCTTTAGCAGGAACAAGCAGGTCCTCTCGGCTTACACCCATCACCATCAGCATGTTCGCAGACACATAGATGGAGGAGTAGGTACCCACAACGACACCAATAATAAGCGCCAGGGCGAAGTTGTTGATCGCTTCGCCGCCAAACAGATACAGAGCCAGCAGCACCACAAGCGTGGTACCCGAGGTGTTAATGGTCCGGGTAATGGTTTCATGAATCGAGGCATTGATAATATCCCAGGATTCACCCACCCGCATCTTGCGGAAATTCTCACGGATGCGGTCTGCTACCACGATCGTATCGTTCAGTGAGTAACCAATAACCGCTAATAGCGCTGCCAGCACGGTCAAATCAAAGGTCCACTGGAACAGCGAAAAAACACCGAGCACAATGATCACGTCGTGAACAAGCGGAACCACCGCAGCGATACCAAATTTGAACTGAAAGCGCATGCCGACGTATATCAACACGACAGCCAAGGCCAAAAGCAAACCCAGGCCACTGTCTTCTTTCAATTCCTCGCCCACCTGCGAGCCAACGAACTCAGAACTGATCAACTCCAGTTCCACGCCGTCCTCACGCAGCAACGACGTGACTTCACGCGCCAATTGATCGTCTCCGGCCTCGGCCATTCGGATCAATACCGTCGTGTCTGCGCCAAAATTCTGGACCGAGAACTGCTCGTAACCCGCACCGTCCATTGCACCACGGATGGCATCCAGGTTTGGGGCCTCCACATACTCGAGCTCGACCGAAGTGCCCCCGGTAAAATCCATACCAAGGTTCAGACCACGAACCGCCAGCAAGGCGATGGAAGCCACCACCAGGGCAAACGAAAGCATGGACGCGGCTTTGCGCAGACCCATGAAGTCAAACGGTTTCTTCTCCATATCAGCCATTAGCAAGCTTCCCCCCGATTGACAGCTTCTCGACCCGGCGGCCGCCATATACCAAATTCACGATGCCGCGACTGACCAGCAAGCCAGAGAACATGGACGTCAGGATACCGATGCAAAGTGTCACCGCGAAACCCTTCACCGGCCCAGAGCCCATGGCAAAGAGAATCACTGCCACCAGCAACGTAGTTATATTGGCATCAAAGATTGAAACGAATGCCCGACCATAGCCGGAATTAATAGCCAACTGAGGCGGCGCCCCTGCCTTGAGCTCTTCTTTTATTCGCTCAAAGATCAAGACGTTGGCATCAACGGCCATACCCACCGTCAAAACAATACCGGCGATGCCTGGCAGGGTCAGTGTTGCCGATAGAATCGACATGCACGCTACCAACAACATCAGGTTCAGCACCAACGCCACATTGGCAATCAGGCCAAAGCCACGGTAGAACACCAGCATGTAAACCAGTACCAGACTGAAACCAAAGACCACTGACATGAAGCCAGCTTCGATGTTCTGTTGACCAAGGCTCGGACCAATGGTGCGCTCCTGGACAAAGTACATCGGAGCAGCCAGTGCGCCCGCTCGAAGTAACAGAGCCAGCTCCGCGGCTTCCGGGATGGAGTCCAGGCCGGTGATGCGGAAGCTGCTGCCAAGTGCAGACTGGATGGTTGCGAGGCTGATGATGCCCTTGTCGACCACCCGCTTCTCAACTTCCTGCATCTGGCCGTTCACTTCCCGCATCTGGGTTTCGGTGCCGTACTCAATGAACAGCACCGCCATACGGCGACCAACGTTATTGCGAGTGGCGCGATTCATCAGGTCGCCGCCCACGGAGTCCATGGTGATATTGACCTGGGGCTGGCCATTCTGGTCAAAGGCCTGCTGGGCGTTCGCCACGTTGTTACCGGTGGCGATCACGTCCTTCTCAAGACGAGCGGTTCGGTTCGGCTGGTCCCGGAAAGAATACTCTTCCGTTTCAGCTGACGGCGCATCCTGGCGTGCTTCCAGACGGAACTCCAGGTTCGCGGTAGAACCAAGCACACGCTTGGCCTGGGCAGTGTCCTGTACGCCGGGCAGCTCAACGATAATGCGGTCAGCCCCTTGACGCTGAACCAGTGGCTCGGCCACACCAAGTTCGTTAACCCGGTTACGGATGGTGGTCAGGTTCTGCTCCAGAGCGTATTCCTGAATGGCTTTCACTTCCGTTTCGGACAGGCTGAGCGTCAGCAGGTATTCGCCATCTTCTGTCCGGCTTTCATCCAGCAGGAACTCGTTATACTGATCACGAACCAAGTCGAACGCTTCAGTTCGGGACTCTTCATCCCGGAAACTGAACATCAGCGCCCGATTATTTTCAATATCGCCACCGCGGTAACGAATCCTCTCTTCACGCATGTCACGCTTGATCTGGCCAGCCAGGGCTTCCAGACGCTGCTGCAAGGCGGTTTCCATATCGACTTCCAGCAGGAAGTGCACGCCGCCACGCAAATCCAGACCCAACTTCATGGGACCGGCGCCCAGGCTCTGCAACCAGCCCGGCGTGGAAGGGGCCATATTAAGCGCCGCCAGGTAGCGGTCACCGATGGCCTCCTGAACAATCGGACGAGCCCGCAACTGAGCCTCAGAGCTGGTCAGGCGGATCAACGCGTCCCGGTCTTCCAGGGTGCTGGACTTAACTTCGATGTTTTGTGCGTCCAGTGCATCCAGCGCCCGGTCCAACACTCGCTGATCCACTTCAGTACCACCACGGGCACCGGTAATCTGGATGGCGTAATCATCAGGAAAGAAGTTGGGTAATGCGTAAATAAACCCGATCACGAGCGCAGCCACAATGACCAGGTTTTTCCAGAGAGGAAACTTGTTCAACATGGGATTCCTTTAAGCCGGCGAGAGATCCGGCCGTCATTTTCAGCCAGTAAAAAAAGCAACGGGCGCCTGATGCGCCCGTAATGAACCAGCTCAGATATCCTTCAGTGTGCCTTTTGGCAGAGCTGTCGCGACAGCCACTTTCTGGACCTTGATTTCAACGTTATCGGCCACTTCCAGCACGATGAAGTCATCAGCCACCTTGGTGATGCGACCGGCAACACCGCCGGAGGTTACCACTTCGTCGCCTTTGTTCAGGCCAGACATCAGGGCTTTATGCTCCTTGGCACGCTTGGACTGCGGACGCCAGATCAGGAAGTAGAAAATGGCAATAAAGCCGGCAAAGAAGATAACTTGGCCGATCACGCCCATACCACCTGCGGGGGCACCTTCCTGCGCCAGGGCAAGAGCGGGCATCACGGTCAACAGGCCGGCGATGAGCAGTTTCATTGTTTTCATTCAGGTTCTCCGTTAGTTAACTGGTCTTCGATTAAAACGTGAGCAGAATCAGCCCAGCGGCGGTACGGTTTCACCCCGTAAGGCATAGAATTCGCTTATAAAGTCGGACAATGTACCTGCTTCGATTGCCCCACGCAATCCACTCATCAGGTTCTGGTAGAAGCGCAGATTGTGGATGGTGTTGAGCTGGGAGCCAAGCATTTCACCACACTTGTCCAGATGGTGCAGATAGCTGCGCGAAAAGTGCTGACAGGTGTAGCAATCGCATCGTTCATCCAATGGTCCGGTATCGTGACGGTGCCGCGCATTACGGATTTTTATAATACCGGTGGATGTAAACAGATAGCCGTTCCGGGCGTTCCGGGTGGGCATTACGCAATCGAACATATCAATACCACGACGTACCGCTTCAACGATATCCTCCGGACGCCCCACGCCCATCAGGTAGCGGGGCTTGTCTTCCGGCATCTTTGGCGGCAAGTGGTCGAGAATGCGGATCATGTCTTCTTTGGGCTCGCCCACCGAAAGGCCGCCAATGGCGTAGCCATCAAAGCCAATGTCGGTCAGCCCTTGCAGTGAACGCTCACGCAAAGGCTCGTACATGCCGCCTTGCACGATGCCAAACAGCGCTGCCGGATTGCCTTCGTGGGCTTTCTTGCTGCGCTCGGCCCAGCGCAGGGACAACTCCATGGACTCTCGGGCCTGCTTTTCGGTGGCCGGGTATGGAGTGCACTCGTCGAAGATCATCACAATATCGGAGCCCAGATCACGCTGCACCTGGATCGCAATTTCCGGTGACAGCTCAACCTTGGAGCCGTCCACTGGCGACCGGAAGGTTACGCTCTTTTCCGTAATCTTTCGCATATCCCCCAGGCTGAATACCTGGAAACCACCGGAATCGGTCAGGATTGGCCCCTGCCACTGGGTAAAATCGTGCAGATCGCCGTGGGCCTTGACCACCTCGGTGCCCGGGCGCAGCATCAGGTGGAAGGTGTTACCCAGGATGATTTCAGCGCCAATGGCTTCAATGTCCCGGGGCAGCATGCCTTTCACGGTGCCGTACGTACCCACGGGCATGAACGCGGGGGTTTCCACGGTACCGCGAGGAAAAGTCAGGCGACCGCGCCGGGCCTTGCCGTCTTCCCCGAGTTTTTCAAATGACATAAAACAGGACTGACTCACGAAGGCTCTCCCTTGGAATCTGTGTGACCGGCTGCCAGCCGACCCAGGCTGGGCTGCTGACCGATCAGGAACATGGCGTCGCCATAGCTGAAGAAGCGGTAGCGCTGGGCCACCGCCTCACGGTAGGCGGCCATGGTATTGTCATAGCCGGCAAAGGCGCTGACCAACATGATCAGCGTGGATTCCGGCAAATGGAAGTTGGTAATCAGGGCGTCTACCGTCTGGAACCGATAGCCCGGATAGATAAAGATGTTGGTTTCGTCGCGGAAAGGCTGCAACTGGCCGTCGCGACTGGCCGATTCCAGCGAGCGAACCGAGGTGGTGCCCACGGCCACCACCCGGCCGCCCCGCTCACGGGTGCGACGAACCGCTTCCACGGTTTCCTCCGGCACCTGGGCCACCTCACTGTGCATCACGTGGTCTTCAACGTTATCCACACGCACCGGCTGGAAGGTGCCGGCGCCCACATGAAGGGTGACGTAGGCGAATTCAATGCCCTTTTCTTTCAGCCTGGCCAGCAATGGATCATCAAAATGTAGACCTGCCGTCGGCGCCGCCACGGCCCCGGCTTCCCGGGCATAAACAGTCTGATAGCGCTCCCGGTCCGATTGCTCGTCTTCACGCTCCATATAAGGCGGCAATGGCATGTGGCCAATGCGCTCCAGCAGGTCCAGAACCGCTTCCTGCCCCTCATGCACAAACCGGAAAAGCGCATCCTGACGCTCCACCATGCGCAACTTCGAGCCGTCTTCCAGAACGATGGCCTGCCCTACTTTCGGCGACTTCGACGCACGGGTATGGGCCAGAAACTCCTGCTCACCCAACAGGCGCTCCACCAGGATTTCAACCTGCCCACCGGTTTCCTTACGGCCAAACAGGCGCGCCGGAATCACCCGCGTGTTGTTGAACACCAGCAGGTCACCGGGCTCAAGCAGGTCCGGCAAATCGGTGAATTGCAGGTGTCGGGTCTGGCCGGTGGCGCCATCAAGATTCAGGAGGCGTGAAGCGCTGCGTTGTTCAAGCGGATAGCGGGCGATCAACTCGTCCGGCAGATCAAAATGAAAATCGGAGACGTTCATGGGTCGGGTTATTCAGAACGCCGCAGGGCGCGGCCGGATAAATGGTAGCGGCGGGCGGACTCGAACCGCCACGGGTTTTACCCCAACGGATTTTGAATCCGTCGTGTCTACCAATTTCACCACGCCGCCATTGGAGAGTGGGTGAATTATACTGACCCTGAACCTGAAAGCAACCGGGCCACGGCGAAATTTACCGTGGCCTCATGCTGTTAGAGGCGATCAAAGAGCGACATGCGGGAGACCTGAGCGAAGGATTGTTGGGCCGCCTGCAGCACGAAGCTCTGGAAGCTCAGGTTACTGATGGCCTCGGCGTAATCCACGTCCTGCAACTGGGAGCGGATTTCCTTGGTGTAGAGGCCCGAATCCTCCAGAAACGCGGTGGTGGATTCCACTGCATTCAGACGGCCACCCAGCTCGGTCTGTTTGAGGATGATCTTTTCCTGGGCGTTGTCCAGGTTGGTCAGAGACTCAGCGATCAAAGCATCGTATTCGGCGTTGCCACGATCATCGCCCTTGGCGATGCCCTCAAGACCGTCTATGAGGTTTTCTATTGTGCCGAAGACAGACTGTCGGTCACTGATACCCAACGTATAGGTATCGCCATCCTGGGCATCATTAACCGTCATTTTCATGCCCGCCACTTCAAACTCCTCGCCAGCCACTGCGTTCACTGGTTCGGTCGGAATAGTGGCCCCGTTTCTCGGATCGGTAACGGTGACTTCCAGCACACCCGCGTTGTCGGTGACACTCACCACCAAATCATCCGGCGCTCGGCCAGAAAAGGCATCCCGAAGGTCCTTGGGTGCAACGACCTCAAGACCAGACACGTAACCGGCAGCATCGCCAGTACCGCCATCGGAAGTATCCGTCACTGACACCGCCTTGGCTACATCCACGAAAATACCCTTGCCATGATCACTGATCGGCACGGTAACGCCATCGTCAATTTCCAGAACCCGCTGGCCTTCATCGCCCTGATACTGCCAGTCACCGGCGCCATCCTTGGCAAAAGCGGGAGTCTGGCCCTGGAAGCCACTGAAAATGTATTCACCGGACGCATCGCGGCTATTAGTGATGTTAGCCAACTGACTCAGGCGCTCTTTAAGTTCGGCTGAAATCGATTCCCGATCATTGGTGGACAACGAACCGCTGCCCGCCTGTACGGTCAGTTCACGCACCCTCTGAATAATATCCACAGAGCTGGCCAGCGCACTTTCTTCCTGCTTGAGGCGGTTATCGGCCAGATTAGCGTTCCGCTCGTAGGTGTCCACGCGCTTGAGCTCCTGATCGAGCTTCAGGATACGCGCCGCCGCCACCGGATCATCCGAAGGCTTGTTGACCTTCTTGCCAGTGGAAATCTGTTGCTGGGTGTCCACCAGGTTGCTGTTAATACCCTGCAACCGGTTAATCCCGCCGTTAAAGATCTGTTGTGATGAAATACGGATCATCGTCAGTTACCTCTGCCCTTAGCGGAAGCTTTGCAGCAACGTGGTGAACAGGTCCTGCGCCACCGACATCACCTTGGAGGAGGCATTGTAGGCGGCCTGGTACTGGATCAGCTTGCCGGCTTCTTCGTCCAGATTCACGCCGGAGACCGATTCGCGCTGGTTGTTGGACTGTTCCAGCAAAGTGGAGCTTGCTTCTTTATCCAGCTGGCTCTGGCGGGTTTTCACGCCAATGTCTTCCACCAGACCGGCATAGCCCTCGGTAAAGTTCTGGGTGCCGCCATTCATGGTGTTGCGGGTACCCAGAGATGCCAGCAATTCGGCATTGCGGTTATCTGAAATGCCGTTGTCGTTGTATTCAATGGTGAAAACATCGCCATTGGCCGGCTCGCCGGTCATCTCAAACTGAAAGCCCTGATATTCGGGGTCCAGCGTTGAATCACTGAAAAAGGTATTGATCTTCTGGGGATCGTAATCATTACCGGAAATGATCGGTGTAGGATTACCATCCTCATAAATCTCGTATTCAAGGGTGCCGCTGGCCGTCTTGTCGCCAAAGGTAATTCTCAGTGGGCCATTGGCCAATTCGCCACTGTTCCGGAACCCGTCAAGCAGAGCATTGTTATTGGGGTTACGGACATTGAGCATGGTGCCCTGATTAATCTCACCAGTACCCAGGTTGTTTTCCCGAGTCTCGGTGGTAGCAGGGTTATAGCCACCTTCCCGCGCCCGGATCGGGCTGGCAAACGCCAGATCCTCTTCCCGGCGGATGTTCATGCCGATGTTTTCAGCCGCATTTCTGCTCGGCTGGATCAGGTACTTGTCGCCGGCATTGAAGTCACCACCTTCCACGCGAATATTGAAGCCTGGCATGGAGATTTCAGACTGTACCGGGTTCGGCAGCCGGCCCTGACGAACCGTCTCACCGCTTTCGGTGTTAATCAGTTCGAAATTTCGGCCATCCCCGGTAAATTGCAGTGACCAGGTCCCCGCCGGCAGTTCAGTGCTGTCTGTAATTTCCACCGCCAGTTGGGCATTCTTCGGTTCAGCATTATTGGCGTTGGCCACAACCCGGCTGCGCTCGGCAGCTTCGGTGTTGATATCGGTAAAGAAATTCCCACCCAGATCACCTTCCAGGTCCATCCCGATCTCGTGCTGATGGTTGATGGATGCTGACAATGCAATCGCGAGGCGGCCCAGTTCATCAAAGGCCGGCTTCAGGGCCTCCTGATCAAAACGCCGCAGCCCACCGAGCTTGCCACCCTTGATCTGGTCGTCGACCAGCAAGGTACGACCGCCGGTCTCAAGGGTGAATTCGAGTCGGCTGGGGTCTTCAGCGCTGGTGCGTGTTGAGAACTGCGCAGAGTTGTTGCCAGTAACCAGCGACAGGCCATTAGCCAGGGAGACGTTGATCTGGCTACCCTCAGTTTCGGCAACCTTGATGCTGACCAATTCCGACAGCTGACGCAGCTTTTCATCACGCTGATCCATCAGTTCGAGCGGCATCTTACCCTGGGCAACCCCGGGGGACTCGGAAATAGCCAGATTCAGCTCCGCAATGCTTCGAATCAGCGAATTGGCATCTTTCACGCCTTGCTGCATCTGGGTCTTGATGGATTCGCGCTGCTGGATCAGCTCCTCACTCAACCCTTGGAAACGATTGACCACCTGCTGACCTTCACTCAATACCAGCTGACGCTGTGGCAAGGAGGTGGGATCTTCGGCTGCGTTCTGCATAGCAGCGAAGAAGTTGTTCAATGCGTCATTAAGACCCGTATTTTCGCCACCCAAAAGGTTATCAAGCCGGCTCAGCTCAGCATTCAATGTCTGCTGCTCACTGTTGAGCATGGTGTCTTCACGCAACTGCTGCGTAATGTATTCGTCCGCCAGGCGCCGAATATTGGACACGAACACACCACTGCCGATGGTGCCGGCACCGGTACGCTGACCCTCCTGGGTTTCAAACTGCACTTCCTGGCGGCTGTAACCCTGGGTATTGGCGTTAGTAATGTTGTTGGCGGTGGTATTCAGAGCAGCCTGATGACCCAGCACACCGGTCAAACCAATTCCGATCAATCCTGCCATGACCCGTTACTCCTCTGTACCTGTGCCGCGCATGGACAGCGTCATCGCTGCGCTGCGGCTCATAATGCTGCGAATCTTGGAGCCGTACTCTGGATCCGTCGCATATCCAGCTTCCTGAAGCTTGTCCGCGAAGGCCTCTGGCTGATCTGCCGAAGACAACACATCCTTGTAGCGCGGGTTGCTTTGCAGGAAATCCACGTAATCCCGGAAGCTGGCTTCGTAATCGTCATAAGCCCGGAAATCCGCCCGCTCTTTCATGGGCACACCACCCCGGAACTCAGTGGTGGTAATGGTGACGGCGTTGCCGCTCCAGCGGCTGTCGGCCTTGATGCCGAACAGGTTGAAGCTGGGTTCATTACCATCGCCTTCAATCATGTGTCGACCCCATCCGGTTTCCAGGGCCGCCTGGGCCACCATCAGTTTGGGATCGATACCGCTTTCCTTAGCGACTTTTTCAGCCACTGGCATCAACTCAGTCACGAAATGTTCCGCGGACTCAAATGTCGCTGGCAATTCTCGGGCGTCCGCCGGCAAAGCTTTGCCGCTGGCAGCGACTTTCTTGTCCGCCGCCACGGCACGGGAAATCTCATCCACTTCCGACAACTGTTTCGGCAACTCCCGGGAAATCGCCGGCAGACTGCGATCGTAATCAGCAAGTGTGCTTTTATGGCCAGCGAGCTTTCCGCCTTCGCTGTCCATGCCAGGAATCTGCTGGCTCAGCTGGCGCACCAGCGCCTCGGCCAAGCCGGTCCCGGTGCCGCCTGCCATGCTCAGGCTCACCTGGCTGTCGAACATATCGCGATAGGTATTGGCCTCGTTGCTGTTGAGGTAGTTACCTTCAGCAAAGGCTTCACCCGCCTTGCGCATGGACTTGAGCATTTCCTGAAGGAACAGGCCCTCAAACTGTTTGGCCACCTGTTCCAGGGCCGCTTTCTTGTCCGTGCGGGCCTGGGCTTTCATGGCGTTTAGGCCTTGAAAGTCGGTATATACCTGGGCTTGTTGTACGCGATAGTCCTGCATGGTCACACCTAGATCACAATCAGCTCGGCACGCAGAGAGCCGGCCTGTTTCAGTGCCTCAAGAACCGCCATGACATCCCCGGGGGCAGCACCCACCTGGTTCACGGCCTGGACAATCTCATTCAAAGTGGTTGCCGGTCCGAACTTGAACATACGCGCCGGCTCTTCGGTAACCGCAATCTGGGTATCCTGCTCCACCGCAGTCTGGCCCTCGGCAAACGGATTGGGCTGCTCAACCTGCGGGTTTTCCTGGATGGTGACCGTCAGGTTGCCGTGGGTAATCGCCGCCGGGCTGACTCGCACGTTCTGGCCCACCACGATGGTGCCGGTCCGGCTGTTAATCACCACCCGGGCAGAGGCTTCGGCCGGATCCACCTCAATGTTCTCCAGGATCGACAGAAAGCTGACGCGCTGGGACGGATCGCGGGGAGCCCGTACAGAAACCGAGGTGGCGTCGTGGGCGTAGGCCATATCCGGACCCAGGCGATCATTGATGGCCTCGACCACCCGCCGAGCGGTTGTGAAGTCCGAGCGCAGCAGGTTGAAGGTGATGGTATCGCCACGGGTAAAGGGCGAGTCCACTTCGCGTTCAATGGTTGCGCCGTTGGGGATGCGGCCCACACTCGGCACGTTCACCGTAATCTTTGAGCCATCCTGTCCCTGGGCGCCAAAACCGCCAACCACCAGGCTGCCTTGTGCCATGGCGTAAACCTGGCCATCGGCGCCCTTGAGCGGCGTCATCAGAAGGGTGCCGCCGCGCAGGCTGTCTGCGTTACCGATTGAAGACACGGTAATGTCCATTTCCTGCCCCGCCTTGGCGAAAGGAGGCAAGGAAGCACTCACGGTGACCGCAGCAACGTTATCCGAACCGGGGTTGACCCCATCCGGCAGGTTGACGCCAAACTGGTTCATCATGTTGCGGATGGTCTGGTTGGTGTAGGGACCGGAATCGCCAGTGCCATCCAGACCCACCACCAGGCCATAGCCAATCAGCTGGTTATTACGCACACCCTTGACCTTCGCCATGTCTTTGAGGCGATCCGCCATCACCGGGGAGGCAGATACGCAAACCAGGACGAAGACAGCTACCAACTTGCGGATCATAGTGGCCACCACTCGCTGTTGAAGAAACGGGCCAGCCAGCCCATCTGATTAGCCTGGTCGAAATCACCGGTACCGCCGTAGGCGAAGCGGGCATCGGCAACACGGTTGGAAGTAACGGTGTTGTCGGGCTGAATATCCTGGGGACGCACCAGACCGGTCATACGGATGTATTCATCGCCGTTGGTCAGCGACAGCCACTTCTCGCCCCGTACCCGAAGCACGCCATTGGGCAGCACTTCCACCACAGTGACACTGATGCTGCCTGCCAGGCTGTTGCTCTGATCGGCCTCAGCCTTACCTCCAAAATCACGTTCCATGTCAGCGGAAGCGCCCAACCCAATATTGCCGTAGCCAAAAATGTTCGGTTCCGCCAGACCCAGTTGCTGGTCCTTGGTAATGGTGGTTTCCGCGTTCTTACTGGCAGTGGTGGATTCCCGGAGCACAACGGTCAGGACATCACCCACATTCAGAGCCTTGGTATCGCCGTACAGGTTGTAATTCCGGGACGCCTGGAAAATAGCGCCAGAGTCCGGGTTACGCTGCATCATCGAGTGAGCCCGAACCGGTGCATACTGAGGATCGTTCGGCTCTGCCCGCGGGCGGGTCATGGCCGTACAACCCTGGAGCAATACCAGAGCGCCAACCAATGCCAGGGTGGCGGGGCGTTCGGTGTTGATGATTCGACGAAGGCTTTTCATAACTTAACCAATATTGTTGGTAATGAACTGAAGCATCTGGTCAGTGCTGGACACTACCTTGGAGTTCATCTCGTAGGCGCGCTGGGTGGTGATCATATTCACCAGCTCTTCCACCACTTCCACGTTTGACGATTCAATAGTGCCTTGCTCAATGCTGCCCAGGCCTGCAAGACCCGGCTCCCCTTCCCCGGGATCGCCGCTGGCATTGGTGGCCTTGAACAGGTTGTTACCAATGGCCTGCAGGCCCTGCGGGTTAATGAAATCCACCAAAGTGACCTGGCCCAGGTTGATCGGTGCGGCCTGGTCGTCCGTCACCGCGGTCACAGTGCCGTCCTTGCCAATGGTGATGTTGGTGGCGTTCTCCGGCACATTGATGTTCGGTTGCAGTGGGAAACCATCAGGAGTGACCACGTCGCCATCCGAGTTCAGTTGGAACTGGCCATCGCGGGTGTAGGCAATCTGGCCGTCCGGCATTTCAATCTGGAAGAAACCACGACCGTTTACTGCCATGTCCAGAGGCTGCTCGGTCACCTGCAGGTTACCCTGGGTAAACTGCTTGGCCGTGCCAACAACCCGCACACCGGTACCCAGTTGGAGGCCGGATGGCAGCTGGGTGTTTTCTGTATTCTGTCCACCCGGCTGTCGGTTCACCTGGTACAGCAGATCCTGGAACACCGCCCGGTCACGCTTGAAGCCGGTGGTATTAACGTTCGCCAGGTTGTTGGAGATCGTGGACATGTTGGTGTCCTGTGCGCTCAACCCGGTTTTACTGACCCAAAGTGCTGGATGCATGGTTTTACTCCTTACCTTCTGCCACTTGGCCGACAATTCTTTGCCGATTTTTTGGCAGCCGGTGCGATTAATTCAGTGTTATCAGAGATTCTGCAAAAGCCGTGCCGAGGCCTCGGAATTCTCTTTGGCGGTCGACATCACCTTCACCTGCATTTCGTATTGTCGGGACAACTGCAGGTTGGAAATCATTTCTTCCACGGCATTCACGTTGGAACTCTCCAGAAAACCGGTCGCCACGCGCATGGAAGCATCCGCAGGTTCTTCACCATCCAGCGCCTGATCCGGTTTTCTGCGAATAAAACCGTCCTCACCTTTTTCCAGGGCATCCGCCGGGGGGTTGACCAGCTTCAGGCGATCGATTTCCACCATCTGGTCTGGCGGCCCACCAGCCGGAACAATCGAAATAGTGCCGTCGTTACCGATCTGGATATTGTCGTAGGGAGGCAAGGCCACCGGCCCGCCATTACCCATGACCATCTCACCGCTGGAGAGACGCATCAGGCCGTTCACATCCACCTGGAGGCTGCCACTTCGGGTGAAGACTTCTTCGCCCTGGCCGTTCTGGACCGCCAGCCAACCGTCACCTTCCAAGGCGACGTCCAGTTTGCGACCGGTTTCCTGTAGGGCGCCGGAAGAAAGGTCGGTACCCGGGCGCTCGGTCATGGCATAGGCGCGGGTGGGCTGTCCGTCGCCACCAAATACCGGCATGCTGCGGGCCTGGGCAAAATCCTTCTTGAAACCGGTGGTATTAACGTTAGCCAGGTTATTGGCGTGGGCACGCTGGGCCATCATGTTCTGCTTGGCGCCAGACATTCCAATATAGAGGGCTTTGTCCATGGGCAAACTCCTGCCGGAAATTTGACTGTTTCCAGTATTCCTGCAGGAGTCGTGCCATGTTTACATGGAGGGACTATTAGCGGAGGTTGATGATGGTCTGGGTGACCGCATCGGAGGTTTCAATGGTCTTGGCGTTGGCCTGATAGTTACGCTGCGCAATGATCAGGTTAACCAGCTCCTCGGAGAGATCCACGTTGGATTCCTCGACCGAGCTGGAGGCAATGGCGCCAAGGGTGCCTGTGTTTGGCTTACCAACGACAGGCTGGCCCGACTCGAACGTTTCAACCCAGGCGGTATCACCCACTGGCGACAAGCCGTCGGTGTTGCTGAAGGTCGCCAACGCGACCTGCCCCAGCTCGTTGGACTGACCGTTGGTGTAGCGGGCGAAGATTACCCCTTCATCCGACACATCCAGGCCGGACAGACGGCCAGTGGTATAACCGTTCTGCTGCTGGTCGTTTACACCAAACGCGGCGCCGTACTGGGTGGTGTCGCCCAGGTCAATCACAAAGGCGGAGCTTGTTGGTGGCTCAGGAATCGGGCTAACCACCGCATTCGGATCGGCCGGGGGACCATCGGCACCGTTCGGATCGCCATTGGGATCCTTGGGCACCCAGTCGGTAACAATGATCTCACCATTGGGATCGCCATTGATGGAATCCAGATTACCGTCCTGGTCAAAAAGTGCAGTGTACGGGTCACTGTCCGTACCACCGACCAACTCACCGTCAATCTGAAGGTAAACCGACCACTCGCTCTGCCCCACACCGTTACCTGGCGACGGTTGTTTGACATAGAACTGAGTCAGTTCATGGGAATTACCCAGGCTGTCATACACGGTTGTGGACGTAGCATGATTGTAAGTGCGCTGATCAAGTGGGTTAAATGGATTAATTACCTCTGGATCAGTCGTTGGAAAGTCAGCAACCAGTGGAGAGCCATCTGTGGAGGTAACACCGTCTACATTACGGTCCGTGGTAATCTCGACCTGATTCTGGGTGGCTACTGTCGCAGTATTAGAGGCATCCCCCCATACAACGGAAAGTGACTCGCCTGAACTATCGCGAATATCAAGGTCACTGCCATTAACGCTGGCAGAGATTGAAGAGTTACCGAGATTCGAAATTTCGGTGGCCAGTTCGTCCAACGTCGTTACGCTACTGGTATCAACTGTCACGCCATTGACACTGATTTCAAGAGTATTGTTATCAATCAGATCCTGAAGCGTGTTGGTACCAGCGGTATCAGCACTGGCAATAGTTGCTGTGGTCGTACCGGACGCATTCACACCCGGTGCGGCACGCAAAGCCTCTGCCACTGAGTTAGCGGAAGTGATCGGATTTGGCATTGTGACAACGGAATTGGCAGAGCCGTCCGCATAACTGAAGGTAAACTGCTCGCCATCAGTGAATGCGCTGGTTGGATAACTGAAATTCTTAACCCGACGTTCCAGCACAGATTCGCGGCTATCCAGGTTGAGATCCGTTTGCAGGTTAGTAGTGCGACGGGGCGAGAGGTTATCGGTCGCGATCTGCAGGTCGCCACGAACACCCGAGATGTTGCCATCATCGTCCGCCGTAAACCCCTGCACCTTCATGTTCTGGTTGTTAACGACATAGCCTTCTTTATCAATGCCGAACTGGCCTGTCCGGGAATAACGGGTCTCGCCACCATCGCTGAGCACAAAGAAACCATCACCATCAATCGCCATATCCAGGCCATTATCGGTAAAGCTGATGTTGCCCTGACCGAACTGCTGCTGGATATCCTGAACCGTGACGCCGTCGCCCACCGGGTTGCTGCCGGAGCTCAGGAAACCGTTGGCGTAGAGATCGCCAAACTGGGCCCGGCTGCTTTTGAAACCGACGGTGCTGGCGTTGGCAATGTTATTACCGGTGACGTCCAGATCCACCTGTGCGGCGCGAAGGCCGCTCAATCCTGTGTTAAATGCCATGACTCATACCTCCTGGTCGGACGCCAGTATCAGTTAATTTGTTTGACTTCGGACAGCGGCAGGGAGCCCATGCCGGCCAGATTCAGGGTGATGCTGCCACCCTGGCCAAGGGAGACACTGTCCACGTTGGCACTTACCATGGTGCCCAGCTGTTCCGTACCAGATGGATAGGAACCCTCTGCCTTGATCACATAGGGGCCGGGCGGCAAGGAATTGCCGTTGCCATCTTTGCCGTCCCAATCGAAAGACACCACACCCGGTTCACTGCTGCCCATATCAATCTGGCGGACCAGCTCGCCGGACTTGTTCATGACTGATAGCCGAAGGCCACCGGTAGACGCAGGCACATCAATGGTCCCGGTCATAGAACCATCGTTACCCAGAATGCCAACGTTTGAGGGCGCGAGGACGCTCTTGCCCACCATCGCCGAGGCCTGCAATGCCTGGCTGGAGCGGAACTGGCCAGCCACATCGTCGACAGTGCCGGAAAGATTCTGCATTTCCTCCAGGGAGCTGAACTGGGCCAGCTGGGCCACAAAGTCGCCATTTTCCTGGGGCTTGAGCGGGTCCTGGTTCTTCATCTGGGCCAGCATCAACTCCATGAAAGCGTCTTTGCCAAGCTCGCTGCCGCCCTTGGCCTGCTTGTCCTGCTGGATCTGAAACTGGCTCAGTACGTCTGAGGCTGCTGCGGAATTCACTGCGCTCATGATTATCTCCTACCTAATTACTGCTGACCCAGTGTCAGAACACGCTGCATCATGGATTTGGTGGCGTTCATCACATCCACGTTCATTTGGAAGCTTCGGGACGAGGACATCATGTCCGCCATCTCTTCCACCACATTCACATTCGGGTAATACACGTAACCGTCTTCATTGGCGGCCGGATGATTTGGCTCGTAGCGCATTTGCAGCTCGGCATCGCTTTCAACAATGCCTTCCACCTTCACGCCAGCCCCCGGCCCCTGATCGCCGCTGGAACCAAAGGCTTGCTGTCCCGGGTTCAGCATGGACTGCTGAATGGCGGCAAACACCGGCTTTCGAGCCCGGTAGGTGGTTTCAGTGCTGGAACTGGCCGTTTCCGCATTGGCAATGTTCGAGGCCGTGGTATTCAGGCGCAGCGACTGCGCGGTCATGCCGGAACCTGCGATATCAAAAATGTTGCCCAGTGACATGACTGTCTCCTTCAGAAATCAGTTAATCGAGGCTTATTCGCCCTTCAGGGCCTTTTTCAGGCCGGCAAACTTGCTACTGAGAAATTCAAAACTCGCCTGGTAATCCATGGCATTGCGCATGAAACGGGTTTGTTCGCTCTGCGCCTCTACGGTATTGCCATCGATGGACGGCTGATTCGGCGTACGGTAAAGCAGATCGCCATCGGCGCCAGGGCTGGAGGTATCCATGTGACCACTGTTGGTCGTGCTCATATTGAAACCCGACATGGAGTTCTGGGCTTTCTGCATCATCGCCTGAAAATCAATGTCGCGAGCCTTGTAGCCCGGGGTATCTGCGTTGGCGAGGTTGTTTGCCAATACCTCGGCACGCTTCACACGGGCCTGCAGTGCGTGCTCGTGGATACCCAGCGCGTTGTCGAAACTGATTGCCATCTTTGCCTCCGGAAATCTGCAACGGCCTCCGGAATCGTTGCCGGTTTGCCGCTTTTGCGTTCTGCCAGAGGAAATGCAAGGGTGATGCCAGAATTAGAAAAGCCCGCAACGGTGCGGGCTGGCGGGGAGGTGATCAAATTTCAGGCGGCATAAAACCGACGGGGGCGAAACAATACGGCAAAGCCTTTCCTACCGGTCAAGGCTCTGACGATACTCAACAAATTCACTGTTCTCCGGCCGTGGCACACGAGGCTTTTCCGCAATCACCGAGCCGGTATAAAGAAACCCGACGATGGACTCAGCCTCATCCAGACCAAGCGCCGAGTGGACACTCTGGGCATAAGCGACCGGGCCGGTACGCCACATGGTGCCAAACCCGGCATCGTTTAAAGCCAGGGATAGCAGGGTCATGCCGCTACCGGCGGCCAGGATCTGTTCGACCTCGGGGACCTTCGGATGCTGCTTTGGGGATGCGATGCCAACGATAATCATCGGTGCCCGCAGGGGGGCATTTCGTGCTTTTTTCAGCTCCTGCTCCGTGGCATTGTTCGCACAGGCACCGGCAAAAGCCTCACCCAGCTGGGTGAGCGCCTCGCCCTCCAGAACCAGGTAGCGCCATGGCCTCAGCAGGGCATGGTCCGGTGCCCTGCCCGCACACTGGAAAGCCTGCTCCAACACCTCCTTTCCCGGAGCAGGTGCCTGCAATCGGGGTTCGGAGGTGCGATTCAGCAAAAACCGGGTAACCGTACTCATATGCTCTCCCGTCCCGCCTCAGCGGTCCAACTTATTGGCGAACCAGCCGGGGCCCGGGTCCGTCCGCCGGGCTGGTACTGCGCCAGGGGTTAATATCCAGTCCTCCCCGACGAGTGTAACGCGCGCACACCATCAGCTCCGATGGCCGGCAGTGTTCCATCAGGTCGGTAAAGAGAGTTTCCACGCAATGCTCATGGAAATCCTGCTTCTGGCGAAACCCAACAATGTAACGCAGCAGGCCGGCCGCATCGATTTTCGGCCCGGTATAGCGAATCAGCACCGTTGCCCAATCCGGTTGGCCAGTCACCGGACAATTACTTTTCAACAGGTGGGAACACAGCTGTTCTGTCACCGTATCGCCATCCGCTGAGAGGGATTCAGGGGCATACTCGTAAACCACGTTTTCCACCGGCAGGTCGTCAATCAGGTCGTAGCCTTCCGGTCGACCAACAGCAGGCGCCCCTTCATCCACACTGTGCACCAACACGTGGACAGCGGCACCACAGGCACTGGAGAGGTCCATTTCCATGGTGTGCTGGACCTGCTCAATCGAGGAAAACACCGCCTGATTGAAGGAGTTCAGGTATAGCTTCAGTGATTTACTCTCAATAATGGCTGGCGAGGCGGCCGGAAAACGGATTTCCGCCCAGGCCACCGCGGGCACACCACCAGGGCGCAGCCAGGAAATTTCCCAGGCCTGCCAGAGATCTTCCCCAAACCACGGCCAACGACCATCGTGAAGGCCGATGCGGCGACGATTTTCTTCCCGGGGAACCGGAAACAGCAGTGTGGGATCGTAGCGATCCGGGTAGTCGCTGGTTTTGCCCAGCGGCGCCTTGTCCAAAGCCATGAATGAGGTATCCAACGTGTCAGTGACGAATGCCCTTGCCCTTTGCCAGCATACGAAGCGCAACAGTGGCAAGCAGCACAATAAAGACGAGAATCATACCAAGAGAAACGAACGGATTAACGTCCGAAACACCCAGTATGCCGTACCGGAAGCCGTTCACCATATACAGGATGGGGTTGACCATCGATACGCCGCGCCAGAAATCCGGCAGAAGCTCGATGCTGTAGAAGACACCCCCCAGGTAGGTCAGGGGCGTCAGGATGAACGTTGGCACAATCGAGATATCGTCAAACTTGGTGGCCAGCATGGCATTGATAAACCCACCCAACGAGAACAGCGCCGAGGTCAGGAACACCGTGATAACCACCATCGGCAGGTTATGAATCGACAGATGGGTGAAACCCAGTGACAACAGAGTCACAATCAGCCCGATACTCAAACCGCGGGCCATACCGCCGGCCACGTACCCGGCCAGAATGGTCCAGTTGGGCACCGGCGACACCAGCAACTCTTCAATGCTGCGCTGGAATTTCATGGAGAAGAAAGAAGACACCACATTGCCGTAGGAGTTGGTGATCACCGCCATCATGATCAGCCCCGGCACAATAAACTGCATGTAGTCATACCCACCCATGTCACCAATCCGGGAACCGATCAGGTTGCCGAAAATAATGAAATAGAGGGTCATGGTGACCGCTGGCGGCAGCAGTGTCTGTGCCCAGATACGGGTAAAGCGGCGAACTTCCCGGACAACGATCGTGACAAAGGCCACCCAGAGTGCTTGCCAAGTCATGCCCGCACCTCCCCGGCCGGCCGATTTTCGCGAGCGTTATCCTCCACCATTCGCACAAACAGCTCTTCCAGGCGATTGGCCTTGGTACGCATACTCAGCACCCTGATTCCGTTCTTTTCCAATTCCGTGAACAGCGGATTGAGCCCCTGCCCTTTGGTCACCTCAACTTCCAGGCTTCCTTCATCATTCAGGATACACCGGTAATCCGCCAGATCCGGGGCAGCATCCAGAGGCTCAGCGGTGTCCAGCAGGAAAGTTTCCACGCTCAATTGCTGCAGCAGTTCCCGCTTGCTGGTGTGGCGGATAATCTCGCCGTGATCAATGATGGCAATATTCCGGCACAGCGCTTCGGCCTCTTCCAGATAGTGGGTCGTCAGAATGATGGTGGTGCCCTGACGGTTCATCTCTTCCAGGAACTGCCACATGGAGCGGCGCAACTCGATATCCACACCAGCGGTGGGCTCATCCAGAATCAACAACCGCGGCTCATGGACCAGCGCCCGGGCAATCATCAGCCTGCGCTTCATTCCGCCGGATAACATGCGCGCGGGGGTGTTGCGCTTATCCCATAGCCCCAACTTTTTCAGGTATTTTTCCGCCGAGACACTGGCCTGCTTAAGCGGAATGCCATAGTAACCAGCCTGAGTGGTGACAATATCAAACACTTTCTCGAACTGGTTAAAGTTGAACTCCTGGGGCACCACGCCCAGATTCAGCTTGGCACCAGCCAGGTCGGTGTCGATATCATGGCCAAACACACGCACCGTGCCTCGGGTTTTGTTCACCAATGATGAGACAATACCCAGCGTGGTGGATTTGCCGGCCCCGTTCGGACCCAGGAGGGCAAAAAAGTCACCTTCCTTTACTTGCAGATCAATGCCCTTGAGCGCCTGAAAGCCATCACCGTAGCTTTTATGCAGACCCTCTATTTCGAGTGCACAGGTCATAAATCCTACCGTTATCAACGAAAACAGCCCGCACAGGCGGGCCATAAGAATAGAGTGCTATTTAGTTGAGGCGTCAGGCGTAAATTCAAGGGCCACCGGCGAAAATGCCAGTTATCGACCAATCAGGCGCCCCAGAGACCAGCGTGGCTCGGTGCCGGCTACTTCGTATTTGGTGGGATCCAACCCCCCGGTGCCATCGGGTAGGCATGCACGCACGGTCAATGTCTCAGAGGGAGGACGGGACTCGTTAAAACGAGCGAGGTCGATAACCCGTGAGGATTTCAGAGGGTTGTGGTCGGCATCCTGCATTACCATCACCCGAGGCCAGAGGCGGCGCTCTGGCGAGTGTGAGACCACAATGCCCCGCTGGCCGTCAGACAACTCGACCAGTGAGCCGGTCGGATACACGCCAATACCCTGAATGAAGTTTTCGACCAGATCTTCCTGAAATTCGATGTTGCGCATTTCATAAAGAAGCGCGACGGCCTTGGCTGGCGTCAGCGGGGCGTGATCCTCCCGTGGAGCGATCAACGACTCAAAAAACTCTGCGATACCGGCCACTTTTGCCAGCACCGGAATACGGTCACCACGAATACCCTTGGGAAAACCGGAACCGTTGTGCCGCTCCCGGTGGTATTCGACAACAGCCATTACCGCCCTGGGCAGACCTGCCTCCTCCAGCATCTCCACACCACTGGTAACATAGCTGCGATAACGGGTGTAATCATCCTGGGACAGCTGACGCTCGTGTCGCAACAATTCCCGGGGCAGCGTGGTCTTACCCACTTGAGATAGCAGACAACCAAGCCCGAGATGATTAAGCAGTTCCTCTTTGAGGCCCAGTTGCCGACCACACACCAATGCCCAAACGGCGGTGTTGAGGGCGTGCCGATAGATAAAGTCGTCAAACTGACGGGTCCGGCTCAGCCACAACAGGGCGTCCGGTTGGCGAATCACACTGTCCACCATCTTGCGGGTCACTTCGGCAGCGGGGCGAAGGTCCGCCGTCTCCCCAGCCTGGAGCGTCTCCCAGGTTTTCTGTAAGGCCTGTTCGGCATCGGCAAGCAGTCGCTTGGACGCTTTCAGTTCCTTATCCAACGTGGTTTCGGTGCCGTATTTGACGGGCTGGCGGATATTCAGTGGGGGTAACTTGAGCTGCTCCCGCCCTTTCCCCCGCAGCGCAGACTGCTTGCCAAACCCAGCGCTCTTGACTGCTGTGGAGCTTCGCCCCTCTTCCACATCAATCATGACCCAACGACAGTGGGAAATGAGGGCCTGGATATCGCTCTGGGAACGGATATGGAAGCCCTGAATGGGAAATGGTGTTTGATGCCATGGTCGATCAAGATCTGACACAAACATGCCAATCTCAAGATCATGCACCGCTATTCGCTGCTGTTGGACACCCACCACGCACCTCTTCAATATCGCTAAACTCCTTTTAGCAATATAGCGCAATAATCGCCCGGCTACTTAAGACAATATGCCGCACTGTGAATACCCTCACAGGCAGCCTGTGAATCAATCAACAGTTCTCGAACTGAAGCCCCAGGCCATCGTTGGTACGGCGCACCACACACATCTCCAATACGGGTGCGGGTACCGGCAAACCCTGTACCTGAACGGTCACCCGATCACCCAGTTCCGGGCGGAAGGTGTCGTCCTCCATAACGATAAACAGCCCGCCATCAGAAATGTCACTGGTGTTGAAAAAGAACTCACCAAAACTCTGGTGAACGATTTTTACCCGCGCGTTCATCGCCGTTCGAACATGCTGCCTGCGATCCTCTTCCGCCATAACCCGAAATTCCTGTTTATTTTTTATTCCCAATATTGATTGACGGCAAGCATAACAGGAATTTTAGAGAGAACATGCCGGAATGCCTTGACTACAATCTGATTGCCAATGAGAATAGTTACCGTTTTTAATAAAGCGCAGTCCTGTCCACTGCCGTTTCTACCACTACAAGGAGCAACACCATGCGTATGAAGCTCGCCGCAACCGCTGCAATGGCCCTGGCCACCCTGCCGCTCAGCGCCTCCGCTGATGGCGAAGTCAACATTTATTCCTACCGTCAGGCGTTCCTGCTGGAACCCCTGCTGGACGCCTTCGAGAAGGAAACCGGTATCGAGTCCAACGTTGTCTTCGCCAAGAAAGGCCTGGCGGAGCGCCTGGAGCGCGAAGGCCGCAACAGCCCGGCGGACGTGGTCATGACCGTTGACATTTCCCGCCTGAACGAGCTGGTTGAGCGTGACCTTGTTGCTGGTGTTGAAACCGACACCCTGAAAGAAAACATTCCGGAAAACCTGCGTCACCCGGAAGGTAAGTGGTACGCACTGACCACCCGTGGCCGTCTGATTTTCGCCTCCAAGGAGCGCGTTGAAAAAGGTGAAATCACCACTTACGAAGAGCTGGCTGACGACAAGTGGGAAGACCGCATCTGCACCCGTAGCGGTAAGCACCCGTACAACATTGCCCTGTTCTCCTCCATGATCGCTCACCACGGTGAAGAGAAAACCGAACAGTGGCTGGAAGGCGTGAAAGACAATCTGGCCCGCAAGCCCCAGGGTGGCGACCGCGACCAGATCAAAGCGATCGCCGAAGGTGTGTGTGACCTATCCATCGGCAACAGCTACTACTATGGCAAGATGCTGCAGGATGAGAATCAGCGACCAATCGCTGAGCAGGTTTTCCTGGTGTTCCCGAATGACGAAGGCCGTGGCACCCATGTGAACATCTCAGGCATCGCCCTGACCAAGAGCGCGCCGAACAAGGAAAATGCCATCAAGCTGATGGAGTTCCTGTCATCAGCGGAAGCTCAGCGCATCTACGCTGAAGCCAACTTCGAATACCCGGCAAACCCGGACATCAAGCCTTCCGGCATTGTCGCTGAATGGGGCGAAATTCATCCGGACGACCTCTCTCTGCAGGAGATTGCAGAACACCGCAACGCCGCAGTGAAACTGGTTGACCGCGTCGACTACGACGGCGAGTAAAACCAAACAAAGCGGGGTACTTTCGGGTACCCCGCTCTGCTTTTAGGCGCCTGAAACTGACACGCATCATTGCAGGAAACTCAACCACGATCTAGAATCGCAACCTTTCTCATCTCCACTAACGCAACAGGACCACCATGACCGAGGTCGCTACCAGCGCTAATCCCGGGCTTACCCAGCCGTTGCTGGCCAAACGCACCTCCAAGCGCTGGATGATCAGCGCCCTGCTTACCACAGCGATTGTCGCCCTTCCCGTGCTGTCGGTCCTGTTTATTGCGCTGTTCCCGGAAGAGAACATCTGGCCCCACCTGATCAACACCACCTTGCCCCGTTATCTCACCACCACCCTCCAACTGATGCTCGGTGTTGGCGTGTTGACGCTGGTCCTTGGGCTGGCAACCGCGTGGGCGGTGACCATGTGCGAGTTCCCCGGCCGCAAATTTTTCGAGTGGGCCCTGTTACTGCCCTTCGCCATCCCGGCTTATGTCATCGCCTATGTATACACCAGCCTGCTGGACTATGCCGGGCCGGTGCAGAGCGCGTTAAGGGACTGGTTTGGCTGGGCCAATGCCACTGAATACTGGTTCCCGGAAATTCGCACCCTCGAAGGTGCAATACTGATGATCAGCCTGGTGCTGTATCCATACGTTTACCTGCTGGCCCGTGCTGCTTTCATGGAACAGTCCCCTTCCCTCTTCTCGGTTAGTCGCAGCCTGGGGCACTCACCTCTGAGTACTTTTTTCCGGGTGGTGCTGCCCATCGCCCGGCCGGCCATTGCCGTAGGCCTGTCACTGGTGCTCATGGAAACCCTGAATGATTTCGGAACGGTGGATTTCTTCGCGGTCCAGACGCTCACACGCGGCCTGTTCGACACCTGGATGAACCTGGGCAACCTGGGCGGCGCCGCCCAGATCGCCACCACCATGCTCATCTTCGTTGTCATCCTGGTAACCCTGGAGCGTTACTCGCGGCGCCGGCAGCAACAATACGCCGCCCGAGACAACCGCGACCCAATCCACCGCTTTACCATGTCGTTTCCACGCCAACTGATCTGTGTGGCGACCTGCGCCGTGCCTTTGATTTTTGGTTTCCTGATTCCCGCAACAACCCTGGGCTACTACGCCTGGGACTATTTTGATGAAAGCTGGACACCGGATTTCATCGAAAACACCTTCAACAGCCTTTTCCTCTCCAGCGCAGCCGCGCTCACCACCCTGCTGATTGGCGTCACCCTGGCCTACAGCCGCCGCCTGCATGACACCCGTGGCATGCAGATTCTCATGCGCCTATCCAGCCTTGGTTATGCAATGCCAGGCGCCGTGCTTGCGGTGGGTGTGATTGTACCCTTGGCCGGTTTCGATAACTGGCTCGACAGCCTGATGCGGGACTACTTCGGGTTCAGCACCGGCCTGTTGCTCAGTGGCAGTGCCTTCGCACTGGTCTTTGCCTATACCGTCCGCTTTCTGGCGGTATCGGCCGGCAGCGTTGAAAGCGCCTTACAGAAAGTCACTCCCAGCATGGACATGGCCTCGCGCTCCCTTGGCCACACCCCGGGTAACACCCTGCTGAAAGTGCACCTGCCGATGCTTAGGGGCACTTTGGTGACTGCCGCACTGGTGGTGTTTGTCGATTGCATGAAAGAGTTGCCCGCCACCCTCATCCTGCGCCCTTTCAATTACGAAACCCTGGCAACCTATGTGTACCAGTTTGCCTCGGATGAAATGCTGCAACACAGCGCGCTTCCGGCCCTGATTATCGTTCTGGCGGGCATCATCCCCATACTTCTGATGAACCGCTCCATCTCCAAGTCCCGGACAATGGCCTGACTCCGCCACGATCAGGCCGCAACATAAGCGATCATGTGAATAAAGTGTTGACAGATATAGCCCGCCCCCCACAACCCTGTGGTAAACTCTGCCACCTTCCTGCAGTGCCCAGGCACTGGGCGGACCAACCCGTAACTGACTCGGAGACCGGCATATGGCCAAGAAATTTCTGTGTAGCCTGATTGGCGCCTCGCTGCTCGCTGCAGCCACCCTGGCGCAAGCTGAAGAACCCCGTGTTGTTGCCATTACCCAGATCGTTGAACACCCCGCTCTGGATGCAGCATATGAAGGTGTCAAAGACGAGCTGGCCGAACGTGGCTACCGCGAAGGCGAAAACCTCAAAGTGATGCATGAAAGTGCCCAGGGCAATTCCGCCATTGCTTCACAGATCGCTCGCAAATTTGTCGGTGAAAGCCCCGATGTGATCGTCGCTATCGCAACCCCGTCTGCCCAGACCGTTGCCGCGGCAGCCCGTAACATCCCGGTGGTCTTCTCCGCCGTCACCGACCCGGTATCTGCCAAGCTGGTCCAGAGCTGGGAAAAGCCCGGCGCCAACATCACCGGCGTCAGCGATATGCTGCCCATCGACAAGCACCTGGACATGATTCAGCGCGCCATGCCTGATGTTCAGACCATCGGTACCGTATACAACCCGGGCGAAGCCAATGCCGCCGCCCTGGTTGAGCTGCTGGAAGAAAAGCTGACCGAACGCGGCCTGAAGCTGGAAAAAGGCGCCGCCACCAAGACCTCTGAAGTGCTGGGCGCGGCCCGCTCCCTGGTAGGTAAAGTGGACGCCATCTACCTGACCACCGACAACACCGTCATCAGCGCCGCCGAAGCCGTGGTGTCTGTGGGCGAGCGTGCCGACATCCCGGTGTTCGCGGCCGATACCGCCACCGTTGAGCGTGGCGCCGTTGCCGCCATGGGCTTCAACTACTACAAGCACGGTCGCCAGACCGGCGCCATGGTTGCCCGCATCCTCGAAGGTGCGGATACCGCAACCACCCCGGTTGAAATCATGGAAGAACTCGATCTGTATGTGAACCCGGCCGCCGCCGAGCGCATGGGTATCACCCTGCCGGAAGACCTCATCAAGGACGCCACGAAAGTCGTCAAAAACGACTGATAACGCCTGACCAACACGGGCGGACCCCACAAGGGCCCGCCCGTTTTCTTTCACGGTGAACAATACCCATGCTCAGTGAAATCGCTTTTTACGGCGCGCTCGAAACCGGCCTCATCTATGGCCTGGTTGCCTTTGGTATCTACATCTCGTTTCGTGTTCTGGACTTCCCCGACCTGACGGTAGACGGCAGTTTCCCACTCGGTGCCGCCGTTGCCGCCGTACTCATCATGGGCGGCTGGAATCCCTGGCTGGCCACCGGTATGGCCATCATTGCCGGCATGGCTGCAGGCGCGGTGACCGCCCTGTTAAACGTCAAGCTCAAAATACTCAATCTCCTGGCCTCCATCCTGACTATGATTGCACTGTACTCAGTCAACCTGAGAATTATGGGGCGGCCCAACGTAGCATTGCTGGGTGAAGAAACGGTACTGACGCCCTGGTACGAACTCGGTCTGAAGTTCCATCAAGTGCCGGTACTACTGTTTATGGTCGTCGCCGTGGTAGTTCTCGTGCTGCTCTGGCGTTTCATGAAATCCGAGACCGGCCTGGCCATGCGGGCCACTGGTGCGAATCCACGCATGGCACGTGCACAGGGCATAGCCACCGGCTCCATGATTGTCCTGGGTGTAGCACTTTCCAACGGCCTGGTGGGCCTGGCCGGTGCCCTGTTTGCCCAGAGTCAGGGCGCTGCGGACGTCACCATGGGGGTGGGCGTGATCGTTATTGGCCTGGCGTCACTGATTGGCGGTGAAGCAGTGTTGACTCCCTCCACGGTGGTGCGCGCCCTAATTGCCTGTATCATCGGGGCCATTGTCTATCGTCTTGCTATCGCCTTTGCCCTGAACGCAGACGCCCTCGGCCTCAAGGCGCAGGACCTCAACCTGATTACCGCCGTATTGGTCACCCTGGCCATCGTGCTGCCGGGTGTGCGCACCAAAATCGCCCATCGCCTTACCCGCAAACAAGCCTGAGGAGCAACCATGATCAGCGCAACCGATCTGCAACTGACCTTTGGCAAGGGAACGCCGCTGGAAAACCCGGCCTTGCGGGGCATGAGCCTGACGGTGAACCAGGGCGAATTTGTTACCGTGATTGGCAGTAACGGCGCCGGTAAATCCACGTTCCTTAATGCCCTTGCCGGCGAAGTTCTGGTGGACAGTGGCAAAATCGTGGTCGATAACCAGGACGTCACCCGCCTGCCGACCCACAAACGCGCCAACCGGGTGGCCCGGGTATTCCAGGACCCCCTGGCCGGCACCTGTGAAAACCTCTCCATTGAGGAAAACCTGGCTCTGGCGATCAAGCGGGGCCAGAGCCGCGGGCTGACCTCTGCCGTCAAAAAGCAGTACATGAAGCAGTTCCGCGATAGCCTGTCGTCACTGAATCTCGGGCTGGAAAATCGCCTGGGCGACAAGATGGGCCTGCTTTCCGGTGGCCAGCGTCAGGCTGTCAGCCTGCTGATGGCCAGCCTGACGCCTTCCAGCATTCTGCTGCTGGATGAGCATACCGCCGCACTGGACCCGAAAACCGCGCGATTCGTTCTGGAATTGACCGAACACATCATCGCCACCCAGCAATTGACCGCACTGATGGTCACCCACAGCATGAAACAGGCACTGGAGGTGGGAAGCCGCACGGTGATGCTTCATCAAGGCCAAGTGGTGTTCGATATCAGCGGCAAGGAACGCGACGGTCTGGAGGTCAAAGACCTGCTTGGGCTATTCGAAAAACAGCGAGGCCTTCAGGTCGACGACGACAGCCTACTGCTGGGCTGATCACTCTTCCACCAAGCCGGAAATGGGGTCCCATCACCCCCTTTCCGGCAAGCGCCTGATTTACCGGGCCTCACCACAATTCAAGTCTTTTTCCATTGATTTTCCTTGCCCGGAACGCTCGGGTAATAGTTCCTCTCTTATTCACAGAACACAATATCCTGTTATACTCCTTCCAACTTAAACCCATATCTAGGGTTGCCAGGCAAGCGCCGGTGCGCAGGAAATCACCGGCTAACACAGACATACTGAAAACCGAGGGTGGCAATGAACGCAAAGGCACAGGCAGTGGTCACAACGATTCCCATGCAGGAAGCATCGCTCGATATCTGGAACAGCAAATACCAGCTGAAGACCAAAACGGGCGAGCCTGTCGACAAAAACATCAACGCGACTTACGAGCGGGTAGCCAAAGCGCTGGCCGAAGTCGAGAACAAATCCGTGCGCGCCAAACACATGAAGAATTTCATCTGGGCGCTGCAGAACGGAGCGATTCCCGCCGGACGCATTACCTCCAACGCCGGTGCAGAGGCCCACAAGCCGGCCACCTCCACCATCAACTGCACCGTATCCGGCATTGTTCATGATTCCATGGACGACATTCTGGAGAAAAACCACGAAGCGGGCCTCACCCTCAAGGCTGGCTGCGGTATTGGTTATGAGTTCTCCACCCTGCGTCCGCGCGGCGCCTATGTTGCCGGTGCCGGCGCCACCACTTCCGGCCCGCTGTCCTTTATGGACATCTTTGACCGCATGTGTTTCACCGTGTCCTCTGCCGGTGGCCGTCGCGGTGCCCAGATGGCTACCTTTGACGTCAATCACCCGGACGTTATCGAATTCATTCAGGCCAAGCGCGAAGACGGTCGCCTGCGCCAGTTCAACCTGTCTCTTCTGATCACCGAAGACTTCATCGAAGCGGTGAAAAACGGCGATGACTGGCACCTGTCGTTCCCGGTTACCCAGAAAGAAGTGGAAGACGAGGCCCTGAACCTGGCCGACGAGACCCAGTTCGTGTACCGCGACTTCCCGGTACAGGAAGGCTATGTGGTCAACGACGAAGGCAAGGTTGCCTGCCGTATCTACAAGACGGTGAAAGCCCAGTTCATCTGGGACACCATCATGACCAGCACCTATGACTACGCTGAGCCGGGCTTCATCCTGATCGACAAGGTCAACCAGATGAACAACAACTGGTTCTGCGAAGACATCCGCGCCACCAATCCCTGTGGCGAACAGCCCCTGCCCCCCTATGGCAGCTGCCTGCTGGGCTCGGTCAACCTGACCAAATTCGTGGAATACCCGTTCACCGAGAAAGCCAGCTTCAACTACGAGAAATACCGTGAAGTTGTCGGCATCTTCACCCGTATGCTGGACAACGTGGTGGAAATCAACGGCCTGCCGCTGCCGGAGCAGCGCCACGAGATTACCTACAAGCGCCGCCACGGCATGGGCATCCTTGGTCTGGGCTCTACCCTGGCCATGCTGCGCATGCCCTACGGTTCCGAGGAATCGGTGAAATTCACCGAGGAAGTGGTGCGCGAAATGGCCGTGGAAGGCTGGCGCCAGTCCCTCGCCCTGGCCGCTGAAAAAGGCCCGGCGCCGATCATGGAAGACGATTTTGAAGTCACCCCGAAAATGCTGAACAAGTGCCCGCAGTTGGCCAAAGACGGCTTCGGCGTGGGCGACAAGCTCAAGGGTAAGGTGCTTCACGCCAAATACAGCCGTTACATGCAGCAGATTGCCGATGTGGAGCCGGAGCTGATCGAACAGCTGATCGAAAAAGGTGGTCGCTTTACCCACCACACTTCCATCGCGCCCACCGGCACCATCAGCCTGTCACTGGCCAACAATGCCAGTAATGGCATTGAGCCGAGCTTCTCGCACCACTACGCGCGCAACATCATCCGCGAAGGCCGAAAGACCAAGGAAAAAGTGGATGTGTTCAGCTTTGAGCTGCTGGCCTACCGTCACCTGGTGAACCCGGCGGCGATGCCATTCTCCGAGGACGAAGACAAAAAACTGCCGGACTACTTCACCACCACGGATGACGTAACTCCGGCGCAGCACGTGGACATCCAGGCGGCGGCTCAGAAGTGGGTGGACTCCTCCATTTCCAAGACCGCCAACGTGCCCACCGAATTCCCTTATCCGGACTTCAAGGGCATCTATCTGTACGCGTACGATAAGGGCCTGAAGGGCTGCACCACCTTCCGCTTCAACCCGGAAGCCTTCCAGGGCGTACTGGTGAAGGAAAAAGACCTTGAAAACACTCTGTACGAGTTCACCCTGGACGACGGCAGCAAAGTGACCCTGCGAGGCAACGAAGAAGTGGAGTACGACGGCGAGATCCACAACGCCGCGAACCTCTTCGATGCCCTCAAAGAAGGCACCTACGGCAAGTACTGATCCGGGAACCGACAGACAGGAAAAACGACATGACAGTAAAAATCACCAACAAGATCGTCGGCTACCGCGTAAAGAAAGCCGAAGATGAAACCCCGACCGAAAAGCAAGCACCGGTGCATGCAGAAACCAAGCCGGTGGAGATGAACGAAAACATCGAACGGCCGGATTTTCTGCTGGGCACCACCTACAAGATCAAGCCGCCGGTGGCCGAGCATGCGATGTACATCACCATCAACGACATCCTGCTCAACGAGGATACGGATCACGAGAGCCGGCAGCCGTACGAAGTGTTCATCAACTCCAAGTCGATGGAGCATTTCCAGTGGGTTATCGCCCTCACCCGGGTTATCTCCGCAGTGTTCCGCAAGGGTGGCGACGTGACCTTCCTGGTGGAAGAGCTGCGCAGCGTGTACGACCCGAACGGCGGTTACTTCAAGAAAGGCGGCGTGTTCATGCCGTCCCTGGTGGCCGAGATTGGCGCCGTGATCGAGAAGCACCTGAAGGCCATCGGCCTGCTGGAAAGCGAGGAAATGAGCGAGACCACCAAGCGCATCCTCGCCGAAAAGCGTGCTGAGTTTGAAGCCAGCCAAAGCTCGGCCACCAACGACGACACCAGCGCCGATTACCCGCCCAATGCCACCATGTGCGGCAAGTGCAACACCAAGGCAGTGATCGTGATGGACGGCTGCGCCACCTGCCTGGCTTGTGGTGACAGCAAGTGCGGTTAGATTAAACCGCCGCTGAAAAAGCAAAAAGCCCGGGGCAAGCACCCCGGGCTTTTTTGTTTTCGGGGTCCTGATGGCAGCCCGGTGGACCGCTCACCAAGTCAGTGTAATGCTGGCCGTCGAAATGGCAGGACTCGAGAGCTTGCCTCAATCGGTGGCGCAACCGGTTGGCTCTGAAACAACAAGGCTTGCTGCAGACTGTAAAGCGAATCGTACATCATGGTCTGTATGAGCATCATCGCCTTCATGGGGCTACCAGCTGTCCGGCGCCTGGCGTCAATCACAAACTGTAACCCTCGCAGGCGGCGTTGGCTGGACTCCGGACTCCTTTGAATAAAATCTTCAATCAGCTCCGCACGTAATGCTTCGAAGCCAATGGGGTCACGCTGAGCCAGCTCCCTAAGCTCGTCGAACGCGGGCATATCCATAACTTTCCTCCATTCCTGGATTCAAGCAATGATGGCATTCCCTTTAAAACAACTGTCCCTGTAACCCGCATTCGACAGTGAAAACTCGCCTACTCTCAGTCCCTGGCAGGAAAAAAACCGGAACACTATCAGTTAAGCCCTGACGGGATACAGAATCAAGCTGATCTTCTATAGGGATGAGTGCATTCGCCGGTCATTTTTATTCACTCCAATCGCACAGATAAGCAGCCAGGCAAAGATAGTGGTTGAATATGTACTGCGAATCATTATCATTCGCTACTACAATTCATGACTGAAGGTTAACAATGCTATGAAAGCCTCCTCTCGGCGCTCCGGTTCTATCGCGCTCGTTTCTCTGCTTGGGGCCAGCTCGCTCGCCATGGCTCAGTCACAGACTGAAGACGCCACCACTCTCGACACACTGGACATCGTATCAGACGCCATTACTGCTCCTGACTATATGCCTCTGGAAAGGAAGCCCCAGGTGGGGAAAATGGACGTTCCCGTAGAGGACCAACCCTACTCCGTGTCGGTGATTGACCGGACGTTTATTGAAGATAGCGGCGCCAAGAACATCCAGGATGCCCTGCTCTACACCCCCGGCGTCTATGCTGGCGCTTTCGGCTTTGACACCCGCATTGACTCCGCCAAAGTGCGGGGTGTGGATGCAGGTCGGTATGTCGATGGCCTGCGGCAGATTTACGGCTCCTACAACTCCGTGCGAACCAACGTCTACGCTCTGGAAAGCATTGAAGTGCTGAAAGGCCCGTCGTCCACGCTTTACGGCCAGGGTGACCTCGGCGGCATTATCAATGCGGTTTCCAAATTGCCAAAAGCGGAGCAAGGCGGCGAAATCTGGGCTCAGTATGGCACCTTCAACCGCAAGCAACTGGCCGTGGATGTGACCGGCCCGGCCACTGAAAACGGCGATGTGTTGTACCGGGTGGTTGCCCTGGGTCGGGATAGCGACACCCAAGTCGATTATGTGGAAAACGACGGTTATGTGTTGGCCCCCTCCCTCACCTGGCGGCCAAGCAACGATACCAGCATAACGCTTCTGCTTAATCGCCAGGAGAATATCGGACAGATTTCCGCGCAGTTTCTGCCCCAGGAAGGCACCTTGGAGCCTGGCTCCCAGGGGTACATTGGTTCTGATCGCTTTGTCGGTGAGCCCGGCTGGGATCGCTATGATCGCGAAAAAACCGAAGCGACCCTATTCTTTGATCACCAGCTAAACGGTGACTGGGCAGTGGCTGCAACAGCCCGCTATACGGATTCCAGCGCGGAAACCCGGGAGCATTGGGTTCAGATTGGTGACGTGCCGGACGCGAATGGCGAAGTAGAACGCACCATTTATACCGTAGATGCGAGCACTCAAATCTTTAACGTTGATGCCCGCCTGGAAGGCGATCTTGAGCTCGGCGCCACCCGGCATCAGCTGATTGTAGGGGCGGACCGTCAGGATGCTCTTTGGGAGCAGTCCAACTATTACTATGGTGCCGGACAAGGTGGCACTTTCGACGTCTATAACCCGGAATACGGCAACCTGAATGCCAGCGTTATCAACCCGTCAGACCGTGCTGATAATGAAGTCGAACAGGTTGGACTTTACCTTGCGGACCACATTGAAATCGGTCCGGTGATCATCTCCGCCGGCCTTCGCCATGATTGGGCCGAGAACCGGAAACTGGCGGTCACCGGGTCAGATACCATCAGCGAGGAAGAAGCAACGACCGGCCGGGCCGGCGTCATGTACCGTTTTGAAAATGGCCTGTCGCCCTACCTCAGTTACGCGGAGGCCTTCAGCATGAACCTCGGCACTGATGGGACCGCAGAGGCCAATACACTCAAGCCCACCACCGGCGAGCAGCAGGAGGCCGGTATCAAATATGTGTCCCCGGATCGGTCGTTGGGTGCCACTGTCGCCTATTTTGACATCACCCAGGAAAATCGCATCAGCGACGGCAGCACTCCCGGCGGGGTGGCACAGACTGGTGCAGTTATTCATGGCTGGGAGTTTCAACTTAACAAACGCTGGAACCGCTTCGAAACGCAGGTCGCCTTCACGGAAATGAACGCCAAAGACGCTTCCAGCGGAAACCGTCTGCCCTACGTGGCAGAGCGTCAGGCCTCCTGGTGGAATAAGCTCTACATCGCGAGCAACTGGCGATTGGGTGCCGGTGTCCGCTATGTAGGCGACAATGTCGGCTCTGGCGGCGGCCCCACCGTCCCATCCGTAACACTCTACGATGCCATGGTCAGTTACACATGGAACAACTGGGATTTCAGCGTGGATGCCAAAAACCTGGCGGATGAAGAATACATCAGTTGGTGTCGTTCTGAAGGGGCTGACTGCGGCTACGGCGAACGGCGTACTGTGAATGCAAATGCAAGGTACCGCTTCTAGATTTAACCCTCTCTGGTGATACCCCCGCAGAGACAAACTCTTTGCGGGTTTTTTATCACCAAAGCTGCCATCCCGGGTATGTTAGACTCTGCGCCTGTTTCAATCAGGTTCAAGACAGGGGTCCCGATGCAAAGCTGGCTGTTTCTGGCATTGGCCATCGTTGCTGAAGTCGTTGCCACTTCGGCCCTGAAATCGAGTGAAGGCTTTACCCGCCTGGCGCCTACAGCCTTGGTGGTAGTCGGCTATGTGGTCGCTTTCTACTTCCTGGCCCTGGCTATTAAGGTGATTCCGGTGGGCGTCGCCTATGCGGTCTGGGCAGGCCTTGGAATTGTGCTGATCTCACTGATTGGCTGGCTGGTGTTCCAGCAGAAACTGGATGCCCCAGCGGTGATTGGCATGACCCTGATTCTCTCAGGCGTCTTGGTTATCAACCTTTTTTCCAGCACATCCGCGCACTAACCCCGTAAAAACCTGTTACCGTTAGGACATGGGCCAAACATTCCATGAAAGCAGTGACACACACTTCGTCATCGCGGGAGGTCTATGCCCACATCCCTGACTGCCGGCATTGTTACCTTTGCTTTAAGCGCCATCGTTATTGTGTTGGCCGGCAGCCGTCTGGCCAAGACAGCTGATGAACTGGCAGACCGGACCGGCCTGGGCGAGGTGCTGTTCGGGATCTTCCTTCTGGCGGGTGTAACCTCCCTCCCCGACTTTGCCGCCACGTTAAGTGCAGCCTTGGATTCCCGGCCGGATCTGGCCATGAGTAACGTGATGGGGAGCATGGCCGCCAACCTGGTGTTCCTGGGCATCGCGGATATCATCTACCGAAAGGCCAATCTGGAACACGCAGCAGCG
The DNA here is from genome assembly GCF_002934325.1 of Marinobacter persicus. Taxonomy (GTDB): domain Bacteria; phylum Pseudomonadota; class Gammaproteobacteria; order Pseudomonadales; family Oleiphilaceae; genus Marinobacter; species Marinobacter persicus_A. The sequence continues at coordinate 52,105 of NZ_PTIV01000006.1, read as the reverse complement.
TCGTCATCGAACCTCATGCTGGCCGCCCTACTGATTGTATTGCTGGCGCTGCCGTTGCTGGCCATAGCCAGCCCGCAAATTTCGGTGTGGGGCGTTCATCCGGTAACACCGGTATTGGTTGTTGGTTACATTTCCGGTCTATATCTCGTTCGTAGCGCCGACACCAAGCCCATGTGGTTCCCACGCCACACCCGACAGACAGTGCCAGATACGCCCACCACGGAGAACCATGGCAGCTTGGTAACAGCCTGGGTCAGCTTTATCGTATTGGCTGTTATTACAGGTATTTCGGGTTGGGCCCTGATGGAAAGTGCCAAGATCATCAGTGATCAGACAGGACTATCCGAGACCCTTATTGGGGGTCTGTTCACGGCACTTGCCACCTCCTCACCAGAACTGGTGACCACGATCGCCGCCATTCGCCGCAATGCTCTCACCCTCGCCGTGAGCAACATTTTCGGCACCAACTGTTTCAACATGCTGGTGGTGGCAGCGGCAGACGTTGGTTACCCTGGCGGTTCGATCTACCACGATATGGCGCCCATCCAGATGGCATGGGGGCTGATCAGTATCCTGATGACGGCCATTCTGCTCATGGGCATGGTCCGCCGCGAGGTCTACGGCATCGGCCGGATTGGCTTTGAAAGCGCACTGATTCTGGTTGTCTATGCCCTGGCTCTCAGCCTTGTGGTTGTCAGTGGTTAAGAGGCCTGCGCCTGAGTGCGCCTTGCCCGGGCGGGAAGGCTCTTAAGATCTTCGAGCACCAGATACAGGCAAGGCACCAAAAACAGGATCAGCAGGGTCGCGAAGACAATCCCAAAGCCCAGGGAGACAGCCATCGGAATCAGGTAAATCGCCTGCAGGGAAGTCTCGGTGATAATCGGCGCCAGGCCACCAAAGGTGGTTAACGTGGTCAACAAAATGGGCCGGAAGCGGCGCAGTCCGGCTTCGTAAATGGCATCCGACGCACCCAGGCGCCCCCTCTGGCGGTTGGCATGGGTGACCATGATCAATGAATCGTTCACCACCACACCGGAAAGCGCCACGATGCCCATGATACTGACCAGCGACAGCTCCATGCCCAGGATCATGTGGCCGATGATGGCGCCGACCGCACCAAACGGAATGGCAAGCATCACCACCAGCGGTTGCAGGTAACTGCCAAAGGCCACCGCCAGCAACGCGTAAATCACGCCCATGGCCAGTCCAAAACCGCCCCACAGGGCGGCTGTGGATTCACGCATATCGGCCTGGCTGCCCTCAAAACTCCAGGTCAGGCCGGGGAAGTCCGCCCGAAGTTGCGGCAAAATTTCATTCTCTATCACTTCAAGCACCTGACCGATGGCGGCCTTGGGCTCTACGTCGGTGCCCACGGTGATTACCCGACGACCGTCGCGACGGTCAATGGATCGGAACGACTCGCTGATGATTACCTCTGCCACATCCATCAGCGGAACTTCCTGGCCTTCCGGCGTCCGAATCACGAAGTTATCCAGATAATAGAGGTCCTGGCGCTGGTATTCAGGCAAGCGTACGCGGATTTCGTTTTCGTTGATGCCACGCAGCTGGCGCATGGCAATAGCGCCATAGAAGGCATCGCGCAGTTGGCGGCCAACCTCGGCGCCGGTCAAGCCAAGTGCCCTACCCTCATCCGTCAGGCTGATATCGAACTGGGGCTTGCCCACGGTGTAGCTGTCATTGACATCCCGGGTCTGGCTGATTTGCTCAAGTTCCTGGAAAAAGCGCTCGCTGGCCTGGGCCAGAATGTCGATGTCGGTGTGGCTCAGGTCGACACTGATGTCATGCCGCCAGCTACCAGGGCCCTGTTCCGCGGCAAACGTGATTTCATCGACGCCCTTGAAATCACGCAGTTCGTTGCGCCAGAGTTCGACGATTTCGCTGACCGTCATGTCACGCTCCTGCTCCGGGCGCAGCACCAGCTCCACATCAATGTAACGATCACCCCGCACGTTGGTCTTGATGCCCTCGGCGTTGCGTTCCAGATTGTGTTCTTCAAACAGCCGCTGGGTATCGCGGGTAATTTCCATGGCAAGCTCACCCGCCTGGCGAGGCGTGGTTCCTACCGGCAGACTCACGTTTGCTTCAATCTCATCGGCCGGGGATTCGGGCATCATGATCATGCCCATATGGCTGCTCACCGCATAGGCGCCGCAAACCACCATAATGGTCAGCGCCATCACCACAGTTACGTACCGAAAGCGCAGTGACAGATCCAGTAAAGGCCTGTAGCCGTGATCCACCACCGCCTGGAAGCCACGGGAGAAAACCCGTTGCACGGCATGCATGGTCCGGCCATAGATCGTGACCGTACCCCGCCCGCTGTGCGCCAGGTGGGCCGGCAGGATAAACAGCGCTTCGATCAGTGAGATTGCCAGCACCAGGATGACCACCACGCCCAACGGCCACCAGAACTTGCCGGTCACGCCGGGAATGAACAACAGCGGCAGGAAGGCCACGATGTTGGTGAGAATACTGAAAGTGACCGGGCCGGCGATGTCCTGGGCGCCCTTAATGGCCGCCTGCATAAAGGTCATACCCTGCTCCCGATATTCGTAGATGTTTTCGCCCACCACGATGGCGTCATCCACCACAATCCCCAGGACCATCAGAAAGCCAAACATCGAGATCATATTGATGCTGACGTCCATGACCGGCAGGAAAAACACACTGCCTACGAAGGAAACGGTCATGCCCATCATGATCCAGAATGCCAGGCGGTATTCCAGGAACAGGCTGAGAATCACCAGAACGATGACCATGGCCATCACTCCGTTCTCGAGCAGCATGGTCATGCGGTCTTCAAAGTGTTCAGCCCGGTTGCTGTCGATGCGCACGTTTACCACATTCGGCAGTGTCACCTTGAGCTCATCCATGACCTTCTCAACGGAGTCTGCAATCTCAATGGGCGACTGGTCGCCGGTACGAAAGATCTCGATCTCTACCGATGGCAAGCCATTGAAACGGGAGTGAAATCCTCCTTCCTCGAAACCGTCGTGTACGGTGGCAATGTCACCGAGCGTTACCGTTCCGCCAGAGTCGGCGGTTAGCAATACAATGCCTTCAAAGGCATCGGCCCACTGTTTACGTTCCTTCAGGCGCAGCAGTATGTCGCCGTTATCGGTGGCCATGGAACCGGCGGGAATATCCTGGCTGGATTGCTCGATACGGCTGGCCACGTCCCTCAGGGTCAGGTTGTATTTGCGCAGTGTGTCCTGGGGGATTTCAATGCTGGTCATGTAGGCCGGGACATCGCTGATGGAGGCCTGAGTAATGGCATCTTCCGCCAGCAGCCGGTTGCGAACCTGCTCCCCGAGCTGTCGCAAAGTCCAGATGTCCACATCGCCGAACAACACGAGTTCCAGCACATCCCGGGTAGGCGTGACCAGTCGCACTTCCGGCTCTTCTGCCTGCTCCGGGAACGTTCGAACCCGGTCTACCGCCTGCTTGATGTCCTGCAACGCCTGCATGCGGTTGCTGCCAGACACCAGCTCAAGCTGAATGCGTCCAGTGCCTTCCCGGGCCGTGGACGACATCTCCTCAATGCTTTGGATACCCTGAACGGCTTCTTCCACCGGCAGCAAGATGCCTTTTTCCACTTCCGAGGGCGAAGCACCGGGGTAGCTCACCGTGACCTGGACCATGTCCAGCTCAAATTCCGGAAATACCTCTTTCTGAACCTGGGTGGCCATCCAGAAACCACCGGCCAACAACAGAATCATCATCAGGTTGGCGGCGACCGAATTGCGGGCCATCCATTCAATGGGGCCTATCCAGCCCTGGCGTCTGGAATCACCACTCATGGCTGCTCACCTTCGAGTCGAAGCTTGGCGCCATCCACTACGGATGCCAGGTCATTGGTGATGACCTGGTCGCCGTCCGAAAGCCCATCACGAATGTACGCGAAGTTTTCATCCATGAAGGCGACATCTACCTTACGAACGGCCAAGGTCCGGTCTTCCATAACCCAAACCGTGTTGTTTCGGCGGATCAGATCCCGGTCCAGGCGCACCACGTTTTCCAGGGGGCGCCCTTCAATTTTCACCTTGAGGATACTGCCCAGAATCAACCCGGGACTGCCTTGGGCCTCGTCCAGCCCTAGCGGATCTTCCACCACAATAAGAACCCGGGCCATACGGGCGTTGCTGTCCAGTTCGCCAACCAGCTGTTGCAGGCGCCCTTTCCGTTGCTGGCCATCCTCCCAACTATCCTGATAAAGGGTTACCGCTGTGGCAGGTTTTGACTCGTCTCGGAAGGTAAGCCACCGAAGCTGCGACAGGGGCACTGTGGCTTCCACCCAGTACTCATCGGTTGCCACCAGGCGCCCAAGGGCTTCACCCGTACTGATTTCAGACCCCAGGGTCACCTCCCTGGCCAACACCTGGGCAGGAAATGGCGACTGGATATGGGTACGTGCCAGGTTAAGCTCGGCCTGGCGAACGGCCGCCCGCGCCGCTGCCACGGTGGCCCGGGCCTGCTGAAGCTGTGGTTTGCGCAGGATCAGCGCTTCGTTCTCAACCGGAATATCCTCACCCAGAAGCTCAAATTCCTGGCGGGCGACAGCCTGTTGTCCCTGCTCCAGTTCCAGGTCAGCCAATGCCTTCTGCAGTTCGCTGCGACGCTGCTCCAGTGCAATCTGATAGTCAGCCGGCTCAATACGCATCAATTCCTGGCCAGAAGCAACCAAACGCCCCGGCGTAAAGGCCTCGGCCTGCTGGACCACACGTCCGCTTACCCGTGCATTCAGGGTCACCTCCCGCGCCGGCATTACCTCGCCCATAACCTGGACGGTGGGACTGTACTGGCCGCGCCTGACCGTCTGAACATCCACCAGCATGGCCGTTTCGCGGGCCGCCCCGCCGCCCCGGGTTGCCGTAGGCTCAGTCTTGAAAATAAACCAGACCAGGACAACACCCGCCAACACAATCAATACGGTGATGAAAGCCGTCTTCAGAAAACCCGCTCGTCCCCTTTCAGGGCGAGCTGCATTGTCGTCAATGGGATGGCTCATGTCTGGTTGCTCTCCATTCGGTCATTCTGCGGCTCAATGCTGCCGGCCAGGGCGCGATACAATGCAACCCGGGCATTCAGCAACTGTTGCCGGGCGGTGAGCCGGGTTCGCTGCAAATCCTGCCGGTCCTGAAGCGCGTTCAGCACTTCGATGTAGCTGACCGCGCCATTGAGGTAACGGGTGCGAAGCTGGCGGTAACTGGCCCCGGCCAGGTCGATCTGTTGCTCAAGTCGCTCCAGGCGTTGTTGTTGCTGATGCTCCGTTGTCAGGGCATCTTCCACTTCCTGGATGGCGGTCAACACGGTTTGGCGGTATTCCTGCACCCTCTGCTCCAAAACGGCTCTCGAGCGGGTTACCTCAGCGCGCCGCTCGCCGCCATCCACCAGTGGCGCCACCAGGTTGCCGGCCAGGGTGGCCAGCCAGTTATCAAACAGTTCACGGGCGGTGTCTGTCCGATTGCTGATGGAGGCCTCCAGGGAAAGCCGCGGAAACCGGTTACTGATGGCGGCGGCCAGATCGCGATCCGCCGCCTGCACAAGCCGCCAGGCCTGCTGCACGTCAGGGCGGCGCTGAACCAGCTCACCCGGCACACCGGTTTGTGGCAAAGGCGGCAGCGACGGCAAGCGGGCCGATTCCGGTAGTGTGGCCCTAAGGGGGGGCTGGCCGGTCAGCACGGCCAACTGATTTTCGAGAACGCGGATGTCGCCTTCAAGGGTCGTCAGGCGCTCCCGGGAAGCGCTCACCAATTGACGCTGGCGCAGCACATCGGGGCTGCCGCTCTGCCCGGCGGTAAACCGGGTTTCAATGAGGCTGAGCACATCCAGGTTGGTCTGCAACTGATCCCGGGCCAAAGCCAGTTGTGCACGTTGCTCGACAAGCTGGAACCAGGTGTTGGCGATCTCGCCACTCAAGGATACGGCCGCCGCCTCGTAGTCGGACTGGCTGGCCGCAGCCCGCAACTCCTCGGCCTCGGTCAGGGCTTGTACCCGCCCCCACAAATCAACTTCGTAACTGGCACTGAGAGAGGTGCTGAAGGTGTCTGTGCTGGTGGTCTCCGATTCCTGTCGTTCTGCGCCGAGACTGGCATCAAGCGACGGCCACAATCCGGCGGCTTGGCGTTCGGCCGTCGCGCGCGCCTGCAACAAACGTTGGTAGTTGGCGGCAAGGCTGAAGTTGCCGGCCAGGGCATCCTTCACCAACTGGTTGAGATCGGGATCACCAAAAGCCTGCCACCATTGATTATTCAGCGGCAGCTCGCCACGTCGGGAAAAATCATCCGTGATGTCGGTTTGCGGTTCTGATGAACCGGGACTGGTGGCACATCCCCCCAAAATCACCGGTATAAGCAATAGCAAAAAACGCAATCTCGTTGTCATACACAAACTGGGCATGGAAATCCTGTTCCAACGGTGGACCGGTGAAAATTGGGAAACGTCGTCATTCTGCACCCACCCTTCTGCTTTTCAAGAACTCAGGAAAATCTTTTACAAATTGTCGGATAAAACCCTAGGAGTTAGTTACGAGCGTCGTTGCATTCGAGACTTCCGATATCTCCATAACTTAGGCATGATATTAACTCGTTTTAACGAACGTACTGGAAACCAATAACCCCCACAGGGAGAGAAAACGGATGAAGAAAGCATTTGCGCCCGCAATGGCGATTATCCTGAGTGTGATTCTGGCTGGCTGTGCAAGTTCCGGTGGACAGGCTGCCAATGGCGGCATTATTGGAGATATCCCGGAAGACAGTAAATTCGCCAAGATCGAAATCGGCATGCCGGAAGCCCAGGTCTATGATCTGATTGGTTACCCAACCGATACCACCGCCTACATCACCGGTAAGAGTTTCATTCCGTTCTACTATGGCAGTGACGCCGCGCGCACCGAAGCTATTTACAAAGACGAAGGCCGCATCACCTTCACTGGCGGTACCGGCTTTGGCGCCCGCACCTTCCAGGTGTATCGTATTGTCTATGATCCGACCGAAGACGGCTACGCCGACTAAGTCATACAACATGCGCCAATCACTTGGGGGAAAACCCAAGTGATTTGCTACAGCATGGGTTCCTGCGCTCTGGGCCAGCTTCTGGTGGCCTGGAGCGACAGAGGCATCTGCGCGGTCGGGCTGGCCGACACCCCTGACCAACTGATTCTCTCGTTACAAGCGGATTTCGCTGACCACCCCCTCCAGAAGATCGACCCAGCGAGTTCCCCCTATTTCTCAACGGTGCATCGTTTTATTGAGGTTCCTTCAGCCTCGCCACCGGATCTGCCGCTCGACCTGATGGGCACCGCGTTTCAGCAACGCGTTTGGCAAGCCCTGACAGACATTCTCCCCGGACAAACACTGAGCTACGCCCAATTGGCCCGGAACGCCGGCAAACCCTCCGCCATTCGTGCGGTGGCTAACGCCTGTGGGGCCAACCGGATTGCCATTCTCGTTCCCTGCCACCGTGTCGTACGTAGCGATGGAACCCCAGGAGGCTACCGCTGGGGGGCAGATCGCAAGCAGACTCTGCTTGCGCGTGAAGCCACTACTCCCGATCACTAACACAGATTCTTTGCTGTCATTTGACAGGCAACTCATCCATTGGTCTCGGCCACAGGCGACCTTCTATTGACGTCTGTCAATATACCGCTTCGGCCACCGCCATAGGATGTAGGTTGGCAGTACATAAAAAAATCAGGAATTCAGGAGAAGCACACCGATGACGTTCTGGCCGTGGAGTAAGGAACTTGAGGTTGGAATCGGGGAGATCGACGAGCAGCACAAGTGGCTGGTGGACACCACCAACGAACTGCATGACGCCATGGAAGCTGGTGCCACCAATCAACAGATTGGCGACATTCTGGAAGCCCTCATGGATTACACCATGAACCACTTCATCGTCGAGGAAGATCTCTTCAACCGACTGGGTTACCCGGAAACTGAAGCGCACAAGGCAGAGCACAACAAGTTCACCGGTCAGATCATGGACCTGCTCGATCGCCATGAAAGTGGCGAGTCAGCCGGTGATGAAACCCTGACTCTGCTGAAAGAATGGCTGACGCACCACATCCTGAAAGTGGACAAAGCCTATGTTGAGCATTTCAAAGCCCACGGCGTTACGTAAAAGAGTTACATGAAAGAGTTACATAAAAGGGCCACTTAAAGGAGCTACATACTTGCCTGCACCGGCCCATGTACCTCCTCAAGACAAGCCAGCATGGGAGCCACCTCCCTGATCTTTCGGGCGCGAGGCCAAAGCGCCTCAGCCTCCGAAAAGGCCAGCCGCAAATAATTCAGCCACTGTTTGATGCGACCGGTGACAAACCGGTCTTCAAGACGCAGCTGCAAGGCCGCCGCGTAGTCGCGGACCAACTCCACCACCTGTAGCCAGGTCATTGCCGGCAGTCTTTCCCCCCTCTGCGACGCCTTTATCTGTGCCGCCAGATCCGGGCGCGCAACCAGCCCCCGGCCAATCATCACATCGTCGCAACCGGATACTTCCCGGCAACGCCAGTAATCATCCACCGTCCAGATGTCGCCATTGGCAATAACATGAGTGCTGACCGCTTCCCTCACCCGTGCGATGTCTTCCCAGTATGCGGGTGGCTTATAACCGTCAACCTTACTACGCGCGTGCACGACAACTTCCGATACACCAGCAGCCTCAAGGGCCTGGGCACAGGCCACTCCCATGGAACGATCCTCATAGCCCAGCCGCATTTTGGCGGTCACCGGTACCGCCTGCGGTGTGGCCCGGCGCACGGCAGAGGCAATCTCATGCATCAGTTCAGGCTCGCGCATGAGAACACAGCCGCCCTTGTGTTTATTGACGGTTTTGGCCGGGCAGCCAAAGTTGATATCCACCTGCCCTGCGCCCAGCTCTGCGGCCCTGGCACCGTGGAGCCCCATCATCTCGACATTGGACCCCAGCAACTGGACCGCCACCGGCACACCGGCCTCGGTCAACGCCCTGTTGTGCAGTTCCGGCGCGTATTTGTAGAAGATGCGGGGCGGCAGCATGCCGTGGGTCACGCGAATGAACTCGGTCACGCAGCGATCTATGCCTCCAACGCGGGTCAGCGTCTCGCGGATCGGGGCATCAACCAGCCCTTCCATCGGGGCAAGGATAATTCGCATGGGGGCTCCACAAAGTAATCTGGCAGGTGTGCTCAGGGATTGAGCAAAAGCGGAGCGGATTGTAAGGAATTTACCGGCGGGTGGATAGCCGGGCATCCCGAAACAGGATGCCCGGTCGCTGGCGGGGTTATCCCTGAACGTCGAAGCGGTCGTTGTTCATGACCTTGGTCCAGGCTTTCACGAAGTCGTTCACGAACTTCTCTTCGTTATCGTCCTGGGCGTACACCTCAGCGTAGGAGCGAAGGATGGAGTTGGAACCAAACACCAGGTCAATCCGGCTTGCGGTCCACTTCACCTCATCGGTCTGGCGGTCTCGAATCTCGTAGAGATTGTTACCTGCCGGCTTCCAGCTGTACGCCATATCGGTCAGGTTCACGAAGAAGTCGTTCGTGAGGTGGCCTTCGCGGTCGGTGAACACACCATGCTTGGTGCCGCCATGGTTGGTACCCAGTACTCGCATGCCACCAATCAGCACCGTCATCTCCGGGGCGGTCAGCCCCATCAACTGGGCGCGGTCGAGCAACATCTCCTCCGGTTTAACCACATAATCCTTCTTCTGCCAGTTGCGGAAGCCATCCGCCAGCGGCTCCAACGGCTCGAAAGATTCAACATCGGTCATCTCGGCGGAGGCATCGCCACGGCCTTTCAGGAAGGGCACACGAATATCGTAACCCGCTGCCTTGGCCGCCTTCTCGATACCGACACTGCCGGCCAGGACAATCACATCCGCCACACTGGCGCCGGTTTCAGAAGAGATCTGCTCGTACACCTTCAGCACCTTGGCCAAGCGATCCGGTTCGTTGCCTTCCCAGTCTTTCTGGGGTGCCAAGCGAATGTGGGCACCGTTGGCGCCGCCCCGCATGTCAGAACCACGGAAAGTCCGGGCGCTGTCCCAGGCAGTACTCACCATTTCTGCAATAGACAGATTGGTCTCGGCGATCTTTTCTTTCACCACTTCTTCGCAGTAATCGGTACTGCCAGCCGGCACCGGGTCCTGCCAGATCAGGTCTTCAGCCGGTGCCTCCGGGCCGATGTAGCGGGTTTTCGGACCCAGGTCCCGGTGAATCAGCTTGAACCAGGCACGGGCAAAGCAATCCTTGAAGTACTCCGGATCAGCCATGAACTTTTCACAGATGGCTCGATAGGTCGGGTCCATCTTCATGGCCATGTCGGCATCAGTCATGATCGGATTGTGGCGAATGGAAGGATCGGTGGCATCCACCGGCTTGTCTTCCTCCTTGATATCCACCGGTTCCCACTGGTGCGCGCCTGCCGGGCTGGTCTTCTGCTCCCACTCATGGTTAAACAGGAGATCAAAATAACCCATGTCGAACTGGGTCGGATTGGTGGTCCAGGCGCCCTCAATACCGGAGGTTACCGCATTGGCGGCCTTGCCCTGCATGCCGGGGTTCTTCCACCCAAAGCCCTGCTCTTCCACATCCGCAGCTTCAGGCTCCGGGCCCAGGGCACTGGCATCACCATTACCATGGCACTTGCCAACGGTGTGACCACCCGCGGTCAGTGCGGCGGTTTCCTCGTCGTTCATGGCCATGCGCTTGAAGGTCTCTCTGACCTGTTCTGCCGTTTTGAGCGGATCGGGCTTGCCATTAACGCCTTCGGGGTTCACATAGATCAAGCCCATCTGAACCGCCGCCAGCGGGTTCTCCATGGTGTCCGGATCATCCACGTTGTCATATCGCTCATCGGAGGGAGCCAACCATTCCTTCTCCGCTCCCCAGTAGATGTCTTTCTCCGGATGCCAGATGTCTTCCCGGCCAAACGAGAAACCGAAGGTCGGCAGCCCCATGGACTCATACGCCACGTTACCGGCGTAGATAATCAGGTCCGCCCAGGAGAGTTTGTTGCCGTATTTCTTCTTGATCGGCCAAAGCAGACGACGGGCCTTGTCCAGGCTTACGTTGTCCGGCCAGGAATTGATTGGAGCAAAGCGCTGGTTGCCGGTGCCACCACCACCGCGACCGTCCGCGATACGATAGGTGCCCGCAGCATGCCAGGACATACGGATCATCAGGCCACCGTAATGGCCCCAATCCGCCGGCCACCAGTCTTGGCTGTCGGTCATCAGAGCGTGGACGTCTTTTTTCAGGGCTTCGAAATCCAGCTTCTTGACCTCTTCCCGATAGTCAAAGTCCTCACCCATCGGGTTGGTCTTGCGATCGTGCTGGTGAAGGATGTCCAGATTCAGCGATTCCGGCCACCAATCCGTGTTGCTATGGCCGGCTTCGGTGTTACCACCGTGCATCACCGGGCACTTGCCACCACTAGTATTCTGAGTCATCACACTCTCCTGCTGTCATTGCGTTTGCAAAACGACTTGGACGTAGTTCGAAACCACACTAAATATAGATCATTCAAACTTAACTGCCTGAGCCTTTTCCTAAGGCAGACATAGCGAATACCTATAGACTTTCCCGCGTCTCTGGCAGTGCGCAAGGCTTTGGATTCACCAAGCCATTGCGAACTCGCAGCTGTAATCCGCCAGAATCCCGAGAGAGTCACTCCATGCTTCTGCGGCCATACTCACGAAGGCTGACATAGAACAACTCCTGCGTTAACGAGAACACTTTTAGCGTAGCTCAGGGCTGCAAAAACATGACAATCAATTAAAAATAACTTTTCGAGAGTTATTTTCTATCGGACGTTGCAAAGGGCGGGAATCGATTCAAAGCCGTTCTACACGAACGAATTTACCGGCATCGTCGAAGAGTATGCAGAAGCTGCCGCGTATGCCGTCTTTGAGGAAAAAACGGGAGAGGATGCGGGCCGGGAAGCGGACAGAGCGTCCGTCCCGGGCCGTGGTGCGAACCTCAGTTGCGGTTCCCTGATAGAGCTTGAGCCACTCATCCGGGCTGATACTGAGGTCCACGATGATCTGCTGCATGGCGCGCCTTAGTTGGCCATTTCCAGCAACAGACGGTTCAGGCGGCTGACGTAGGCGCCCGGGTCTTCCAGCTGCTCGCCACTGGCCAGGGTGGCCTGGTCGAACAGAACCGCGGACAACTCGTTGAAACGCTCGTCGCCTTCCTCACGCTCCAGTCGCTGAACCAGCGGATGGTCCACGTTGATCTCGAAGATCGGCTTGCTTTCCGGCACCTTCTGGCCAGCCGCTTCCATGATCTTCTTCATCTGGGCGCCCATGTCGAACTGCCCTACCACCAGGCACGCCGGGGAGTCAGTCAGGCGCTTGGTCACGCGCACTTCCTGAACCTGGTCCTTCAGGGCGTTCTGGATGCGTTCCACCAGGCTCTTGTGCTCTTCTGCGGCTTCTTCCTGCTGTTTCTTGTCTTCCTCGGTTTCCACTTCGCCGAGGTCCAGGTCGCCACGGGCCACGTCCTGGAACTGCTTGCCGTCGTATTCGCTGAGGTAGGTCATCATCCACTCATCAATACGGTCGGACAGGATCAGCACTTCCACGCCCTTCTTGCGGAACACCTCCAGGTGCGGGCTGCTCTTGGCGGCGCTGAAGTTGTCGCCGGTGATGTAGTAGATCTTGTTCTGGCCTTCCTTCATGCGGCCGATATAGTCATCCAGGGACACGTCCTGGGTGGCCTCACCGGTATGAGTGGTGGCAAAGCGCAGCAGGCCGGCGATCTTCTCGCGATTGCCGAAGTCCTCGGCCGGGCCTTCCTTCAGTACGGTGCCGAACTCGTTCCAGAAGGTCTGGTAGTCTTCCGGCTGCTTCTTGGCCAGCTTGGACAGGGTATCCAGCACGCGCTTGGTCATGGCGGTGCGGATGCTGTCCACCGTGCTGTCGTTCTGCAGGATTTCCCGGGAAACGTTCAGGGACAGGTCGTTGGAGTCGATCACGCCCTTGGTGAAGCGCAGGTACAGCGGCAGGAACTGCTCGGCGTCGTCCATGATGAACACGCGCTGCACGTACAGCTTCAGGCCGCGCGGCGCTTCGCGGTTGTAGAGGTCAAACGGTGCCCGCTTGGGGATGTACAGCAGGCTGGTGTAGTCCAGCTTGCCCTCGACCTTGTTGTGGGACCAGGTCAATGGGTCTTCGAAATCGTGGGCGATGTGCTTGTAAAATTCCTTGTACTCTTCGTCCTTGATTTCGGTACGCGGCAGGGTCCACAGGGCGGTGGCGTCGTTGACGGTTTCGTCTTCGCCCTTCTTGTCCTCTTCCTCGGATTCGGACTTCATGATCACCGGGAAGGAGATGTGGTCTGAGTATTTCTTCACCAGGTTGCGCAGGCGGAAACCGTCGGCAAACTCTTTGGCGTCGGACTTTAGGTGCAGGGTGATTTCAGTACCGCGCTGCTCACGCTCGGTCTGTTCGATGGTGAACTCGCCATCCCCTTTCGATTCCCAATGCACGCCTTCGTTGGCGGGCGCACCGGCACGACGGGTTTTGACCTCGACTTTGTCGGCCACGATGAAGGAAGAATAAAAACCCACACCAAACTGGCCGATCAGCTTGCTGTCTTTCTTTTCATCGCCAGACAGCTGCTTGAGGAATTCGGCGGTGCCGGACTTGGCGATGGTGCCCAGGTTGGCGATCACATCGTCACGGGTCATGCCGATGCCGTTGTCGGTGAGGGTGACGGTGCCCGCTTCCTTGTCGTAATCGAGGCGAATGCTGAGCTCGGAGTCGCCTTCGTAAAGGGCCTCGTCTTTCAGGGCGGCAAAGCGCAGCTTGTCTTCGGCGTCTGACGCGTTGGAGATCAGTTCGCGCAGGAAGATTTCCTTGTTGGAATACAGGGAGTGGATCATCAGCTGAAGCAGCTGTTTCACTTCCGTCTGGAATCCCAGTGTTTCTTTGTTGGCTTCTACCGTCATGGGTGCTTGGTCTCCTTTTCTCGGATTTGGTGCAAGACGTGGGTGGGGTGCGTCTTTCCAAAAACCGCTCCTTACGGCACATCCATGTGGCGCTTATGCTCCGCCATCCCTGGCTCCGCAAATTTTTGGAAAGACGCACCCCACCCCCGTCTACAGACAATGGAGTTCGTGTCACCAAAAATGGGGGCAGGCCAAACCTTTTCAAGCCCTCCTGAAAACCGTTTTAACCTTCCAGCAAAAAATGCGCTCGCGCCGTGGCAATCGGCTTGGAACGGGATTTCTGCCAGGCCACCACGCCCACGTTGGCCACGCGGTTGCCCTGGCGGGTCAGGTGGCATTCGGCGTAGGTTTCGCGGTTCAGGCCGGCGCGGAGGTAATCGAGGGAGAAGTCGACAATCTTGGGCATGCGCAGGGTTTCCTGGGCCAGAATCAGGTAGATTTCGGCGGAGAGCTCCATGAAACCGCCAATCACGCCACCGTGAATGGCCGGCAGGATGGGATTGCCCAGGTTCTGCTCTTTCGCCGGCAGGCGGAAGATCAGGTCGTCGCCGAAACGGTCACAACAAAGGCCAATCCACTTCGCATAGGGAATGCCTTCGAGAAGATCGGTAAAGTCACCTGTCTTTTGGGTCTGTTCGAGTACTGCCGGGTCGATCATTCTTCCCCTCCGGTAATCAGGTCGCGATAGGGTTTCGGAGAGGCCTCCTTACCAATACGCATGAACGTGCCCACACAGTTGGCGATGGTATTGCCCTCATCCTGATAGGCCTCGCAACGGGTAAAAATGATGTTGGAGGTGATTTTGTAGGTTTCGGCCCGGGCGAACACGGGCTTACCCGGCTCTGCGGGGTGCATATAATCCACTCGCAGGTCCAGGGTCGGGCAAAGTTCGAATTCATCCAGGGCGCAGATGATGACCGACCCCGAGGTGGTGTCCATCAAAGTGGTGATAGCGCCACCGTGGATGGCGCCGGTGTCCGGGTTACCGATGATTTTTTCGCTGTAGGGAAGCTCCATCAATAGGGTTCCCTCGCCCGCTTCGCGGGGCACCAGGCCGAGTTCCCGGGCCTGGTTCAGGGTGCTGACAAACCGGTGAACCCGGTCAAGTCGGGTTTTGTTTTCCATCAGGTTTTATCCTTTGCCTTACTGGGCTGCTCAGGCTCTTGAAACACTTTTCCAGAACGCAAATGACTCAGCGCATCGGAGTGGAATTCGCGGCGATAAAGCACGTAAATGATCCATGTCGAAGCAACGATGAAGGCGATGGGGTGGAAGAACCAGGCGACCACGGCCAACGCGTAATAATAGGAACGCAAACCCAGGTTGAAGGCATCACCGGCAAGATCACAGATTTTGCCGGCACTGCGTGCAAAGGCTTCCCGCCCGGCAGGCGTGGTTTTGACGTCTTCAGCCAGGGGCGCACTGCCGATCATCACCGCCAGGAAGTTGTACATGCGCATCGACCAGGTGAACTTGAAGAAGGCATAGATAAAAACCACCATCAAAACCAGCAGCCGCAACTCCCAAATTTCACGACTGGGCACCGGGTTCAGGGGCATGCTGGCAAAAATTTTCATCGCTTCGGTGGTATACCCCATGGCAGTGATAATACCGGCCAGAATCAACAGGCAGCTGGAGGCAAAAAAAGCGCCATTGCGCTCCAGGTTGCCAACCACCGAAGTATCAGACATCCGGTTGCCTCGCTGGAGCATCACCCGCATCCAGTCTTCCCGATACAGGTTAAGAGTATTGGACAGACAAGCCCTTCTTCCCGCGCGGTTCCTGGAGTACCAGGTATAACCCACGCTGCAGATCAGGAACCAGCCAAGGGCGATAAACTCCAGATAGTTTTCCATGTAGGGCCCATTAATCATGGTGGTGGCAAACTCCTTGAAAACAGAGTTTTATGATACGTCATGGTGAAAGCGCCAGCCAATGCAACGGCAGCCCTGACCCAACACAGCACGCGCCGTGGTATATACTTCAGGAGCCTCTGCCCGATTGCGGCATCCATGGATAGCACATTTAACGCACGCTTGATGCGCATTTACTGCGCAGTTACTGCACATTTACTGACAGGAGCCTGATGTGACGCCTCGATTATTCTCCCGATTGACCGCCGCCCTTTTTGTCGTTGTCACCCTGGCCGGCTGCACCGTCAACCCGGTGACCGGAGAAAAGCAGCTGTCGCTGATCGGCGAAAACGAAGAAATTCAGATGGGTGCCGAGCAGTACGTTCCTACCATGCAAACACAGGGTGGGCGTTTTTATCTGGACCCGGAACTGACCGTCTATGTCAGCGAAGTCGGCCAGAAAATGGCCCAAGTGAGTGACCGGCCCGACCTGCCCTACGAATTTGTCGTGCTCAATAACAGCACTCCCAATGCCTGGGCGCTACCCGGGGGCAAAATTGCCATCAACCGTGGCCTGCTGGTGAAACTGGATGACGAGGCCCAACTGGCGTCGGTGCTGGGCCATGAAATTGTGCATGCCGCCGCCCGCCACAGTGTGCAACGTATGCAACAGGGCATGATCATCAGTGCTGGCATGGCCGGACTTGGACTGGCGCTGTCGGATAACGAATGGGCTGGCTTGGTTATGGGGGGTGCCGCTGTCGGCGCCCAACTGGCTCTGGCCCAGTACGGCCAAGGCGACGAGCTGGAATCCGACGCTTATGGCATCCGCTACATGGACGCGGCCGGCTATGACCCGCAGGCCGCCGTGGAACTCCAGCAGCTGTTCCTGGAGTTGTCAAAAGATCAACAAAGCAGCTGGCTCCAGGGGCTGTTCGCCACACACCCGCCCTCCGCCCGGCGGGTGGAAAAGAATCAGCAGCTGGCCCAGCAGCTTGGCACCGGCGGCTACCGGGGCCGGGACGTCTATCAGCGCAGGATTGCCACACTGAAGGAGCTTCAACCAGCCTATGATGCCCACGACAAGGCTCTTAAACTCGCCTCCGAGGGCAACATGGCAGCGGCAATAGAAGCCATCAATTCCGCCATCAAACAAGCTCCTCGCGAGGCCATGTTCTATGCCCTTAGAGGGCGAATTTTCCAGAAGCAAGGGCAGAATGAAAAAGCCCAGTCCGACTTCGACAAAGCAGTCTCCCTGTACCCGGAAATGTTCGAGTACCAGCTGTATAACGGGCTGAATGCACTGGCCATGAACAACCTGACCAAAGCCCGTGACCACCTGCAAAAGGCCAACGAGGTGGTACCAACGTCCATCGCCTATCTCCGCCTGGGCGATATTGCCGCGCAACAGGGACGCCGGCAGGAAGCCGTAAACTTTTACTCCACCGCCGCCCAAGCTGGCGGGGACGTGGGCGCAGAGGCAAAACAGAAACTCGCGGCGCTGACGAATTGATGGCTACCACGACCCGTTGTCCAGTGGAGTACTGATTGTGGAAATCCGGCCATTCCAGACACTCACACTGCGGGCCAGGCGCTTCTATGTTGGCGCGATGTTTCAGGTCATGGGGCGGGCGTTGCAGGCCATGACCGAGGTAGATGGAGAGGCTTGCCGGGAAACCCGGCAACTGCCACCCGGCTTTCTGTTTGAAATGCGGGTACTACCCTCGGGGCCGGTCATGGTGGTGGAGCACACGAAGGACGGTCGCCTGCGTTTTCTTGGCACCGACGCCCCTCGGCCAATCAACCTATCAATCCAGTTCAAGCACATGGTGCATGCCTTTCGAGTGGTCTCGTTTCAGGAGAAAACCGCCATCGCGTTTGCCAACGAACGCATGCTCGTCGATGGGGATATTGCCTATGCAGTGCGCATGACCCGGGTTCTGAACCGCCTGGAGACCTTCATCCTGCCCAGATTTCTGGCCGTCCGCGCCGTCAAACAGTACCCACGCAGCCTGGGTTTTGTGGAAAAAACCGCTGGCGCTGCCCGTATCTACCTGAGAGTGCTCAGAAACCTTATCGGAAATGAGAGACCTTATGAGTAGCCGATTTTTCGAATTTTTCTGTCCCGTCAAGGTGATTGCCGGTAAGGCCGCCCTGGAGCATTTACCCTGGGAAATGCAGGGTCTGTCGGTCAAGCGACCGATGATCGTCACCGACAAGGGCATTCACCAGGCGGGCCTGCTGGAACCGGTATTGGCCGCCTGCCGGGAAGGCGGGGTGCAGATCGCGGCCATTTTCGACGACGTGCCGCCAGATTCATCCACCTCGGTGGTACGGGAAATAGCCACGCTCTACCGCGACAAACACTGCGATGCCATTATTGCCTTGGGTGGCGGCTCGGCGATCGATACCGGCAAGGCAGCCAATATCCTGGTGTCGATGGGTGGTGACGACCTCGAGCAATACAGTGGCGCGGGAATATTAAAGCATCCTCTGCGCCCTTTCTTTGTCATTCCGACAACGGCGGGAACCGGCTCGGAAGTGACTTCGGTAGCGGTTATCAGCGATGAACAACGGGGCGTAAAACTGCCGTTCACATCGTCCTTCCTGTTACCGGATGCCGCCATCATTGATCCCCGAATGACTCTGACGCTGCCGCCTCACATTACCGCGGCAACCGCGATGGACGCGCTCACCCATGCCACCGAAGCGTTCATTGGACTGGCCAAGAACCCGTTAAGTGACGCCTATGCGACCGCAGCCATCCAAAAGATTGGCCAATGGCTGCTGCCTGTGATGAATGATCCCAAAAACGAGGAAGGTCGTCTGGAGCTGGCCCTGGCCTCGACCATGGCCGGCATTGCCTTCTCCAACTCAATGGTTGGCCTGGTACACGCGCTGGGGCACGCTACCGGAGCCAAGTGTCACCTGCCCCACGGGGTCTGCATGAGTCTCTATTTACCCTACGCACTGGAGTACAACCTGGAATACATTCGAGAGCCGCTGGGTGAACTATTACTGCACCTGGAAGGCCCCGAACGTTATGCCCAAACTCCAACGGAGCAGCGGGCTGAATCCTGTATTGCCGCTATCCGCGCGCTTCGGGACCAACTGCACCAGCGGTGCGGGCTGCCGCGCACCCTGGAGGAAACCGGCCAAGTGGAATTCAGCCAGCTGGAAGCCATTGCCCAGCTGGCCCTGGATGATGGCGCGATTCTTTTCAGTCCACAGGAAGTCAGCTTTGAAGATGCCCACGCACTGGTGTGCCGGGCCTGGTCATAAATAGTAACAAAGCGATGATTGAAGCATGGACATAAAAAGGTCATATTGAAGGGGTATATCGTTAGCAACTAAACCTATACAAACCCGAGTTCCTGCGATGCCATCTCGCCCCTCGTTAAAAAAAGTGCGCACGCCTCTGCTCCTGGCTTTCATGATGGCGTTCGCTGCCCTTCCGACACTGGGCAACAGCCAGGAAGCGGATAAAAAGGTTTTTCAGTTCAATGTTTCACCCAATGGCTACCCCCCTTACCTGATTGTCGATGGCAAGGAGCCCGCCGGCATCATGTGGGACGTGGTGTCTCTGATCGTTCCCCGCCTTGGCTATCAGGTGGAGCCCCGCCAGGTGCCCCGCAAGCGTGTGGATCGCATGGTGACCGAAGGCTACCTGGACGCCACCCCACGCGCCATTGAGTGGACAAGGCACCCTGAGCACTACCTGTTCACCGATCCGATCGTGCACGTGGAAGAAGTCTTTTTCTTTCCCAAATCCTCCAAGCTTCAGTTTGAAACCCTGGAGGATCTGACCGGCAAGACCATCGTCACGCCCCTGGGTTATGTCTACCCCAAGCTGGAACCCTATTTCAAAAGCGGGAAAATCAAGCGGTTTGAAGTATCCAACGAAAGGAACATGTTCCATCACCTGCGTTACGGTGACGAGTTCGATGCCGCCCTGGCCGACCGGCTGGTGGGCCACTGGCTGCTCAGGGAAGAAGGGTTAAAAGGCTACTTCCGCCTGTCGGATAACACCCTCAGCCGATACGGTTTCCGGCTAATGCTTCGGCCCGACTGGAAGGATTTTGCCGAGGCTTTCAACCGGGAGCTGGCGAAAATCCGCGAGAATGGCGAACTGGATGCCATTCTCGCGCGCTATCGCTAAGCCCTTCTTACTCCAAACGCCGGAGCAGCAGCATCGGGGAAACCGTCAATACCGTGCGAAGCTGCCAACGACCAAACAGTGCCAGCAGCAGGGCGCTGACCAGCGGTAGCGTAAGAATCACCTGCCAGTGCCAGCGGAAACTGCCATCAAACATGCGTGCCTGCAGCACGTAGACCGCCGCCTCGGCAGCCAGAACCCCCAAGACCCCAGCGATCAGCCCCAGCAAGGCGAACTCGAGCATGGTGCTGCGTACCAGCAACGACTGGCGACCGCCAAGCGTTCGGATCAACGCCCCTTCCCGCTGACGGTCTCGCAGGGTGGCACTGACGACCGCTGCCATGACGACCAGTGCCGCTGCCAGAATCAGGGCCAGTATGGTTTCAATGGCCTGGGTCACCTGCTGCACAATGTCCTGAATCCGCCCGATGATGTGATCGATTTCCAGCACCGACACTGTCGGAAACTCGCGGGAAAAGTCATTCAGAGCGAACTTTTTCTGCTCGGGCAGATAAAAGCTGGTAATCCAGGTTGCCGGCATATTCACCAGCCCCCCTTCCGGGGGAAACACCACGTAGAAGTTGGGCTTCATGCTGTCCCATTGCACGGTCCGGATACTGACCACCGGTTCCGTGATTTCCGCTGAACCTATGGTGAACGTCAGACGATCCCCCAGTTCCAGGCCCAGGCGTTCTGCCAGGTCCGCTTCCACGGATACGCCTTCGGTATCGCTTGCGTCAAACCAGCGGCCACGGACAATTTCGTTATCCTCCGGCAACTGCTCCATCCAGGTCAGGTTCAGCTCCCGGTTCAGTGCATTGATGCGCTCGTCCTTGCTGACAGCCTCCTTCACCGGTTGGCCGTTAAGTTCGGTCATACGACCACGCACCATGGGGTACAGGTTTTCCAGCGGCGCACCACGATCGGCCCAGAAGGCGTCCACTTGCTCTACCGCATCCGGAGCGATGTTGATCAGGAAATGATTTGGCGCGTCCTCGGGTAGCTGGGTCTGCCAGTCGCTCAACAGCGAGGTACGAACCAGAATGAGGGTCGCAGCCAGCATGATGGTCATGGCGAACACCGCCAATTGGGCCAGACTGGCCTGACGATGGCGGTATAACCCGACAAACGCCAGTCGCCAGGCATTGCCTCCACCGTTAACCCGGCGAAGAACTGCCATCAGCACCAGGCCGAAAAGGCCCAGTACGCCCAACAACAGGGCGAGACCACCCAACAGGGCCCCGACCAGAACCAGTTCACCGGCATACAGCCATACCAGGCCAAAGATGGCCAGCAAGGCGATGAACAGGTCAGGCAGGGCAGCCCGGCCAGTTTCGCCGGGTTGGGCTCGCAGCACTCGCATGGCCGGTACCCGTCGTAACCGGCGGATGGGCGGATAGGCGAAAGCAAACAGGGAAACCACGGCGGTCAGCAAGGCCGGCAGCAAGGCTGAAGGGTCCAGATACACTTCGACGGGACGCTCCAGTGCTTCACTGAGCAGAGCCACCAGTACCCGGAACAACGGCAGGGCCACCAAAAGGCCACCGACAATGCCGGCTATCCCCCACAACGCGAGGCGCCGAAGATACAGCCGGCCAATGCCCCTGCCCTGCAGTCCCAGTGTTTTTAACAGCGCCACCGTATCGCGCTGGGCAAGCGCATATTGCCGACTGGCGACAGCCACGGCAACGGCGGCCAGCAGTACCGCCAGGCTACCGCCCAGCAACAGGAAACGCTCGGCCCGGTCAAACGAACGGGATAAGGTTTCCCCCTCGCGCACGCCCTCCCATTCATGGCTGGGGCCCAGTTTTGGTTCCAGCCACTGGTAATAGCCATCCAGGGCGTCCTCCGCTCCCGCGAACAGGTAGATGTATTCCACCCGGCTGCCTTCCTGTACCGCACCTGTGGCGGCAACGTCATCCACATGCATCATCACCCGGGGCGCCAGGGAGGACAGCCTGAAGCCTCCATCGGGCTCCCGGATCAGCAGCCTGGTGACTTTCAGTGGCAGATTGCCGACTTCCAGGGAATCACCGATCTCCAGGTTCAACAGCCTGAGCAGCCGTGGATTGATCCAGACTTCCCCGGGCGCTGGGCCGGAAGCCACCATTTCCCGGGCACCGTCACTGGCCTGTTGCTGGATTTCCACTTCACCAACCAGCGGGTATTCATCACTAACCGCTTTCACCGAGGCCAGCTCAAAGCCCTCGGGGCCGGAGATCATGGTCGAAAATTCAATCATCTGCCCGGTTTCCAGCCCCCGGCTACGGGCCTCCTCGAGCCATTCCGGCGGAACCGGCCGGCCGTTTTCGGCCTCGAGCTGACGATCCGCTGCCAGGAAGGAGCTGGCCGACGACACCAACGTTCGCTGCAGCTGACTGGCAAAGAGCGCAATGGTGGCGACGGTCGCCACGGCAATAATCAGCGCCACCAGGACCACACGAACGTCCCGCTCGCGAAAGTCCCGGCGAACCGACATGAGCTTCTGGGCGGCATTCATTGGTCGGCCTGCTCCCGGGCCGTCTCCGGCTCCGTCAATATGCCAGCCTCAATGTTCAGCTGGCGGCCGCAGCGGGCCGCCAGGCGCTCATCATGAGTCACCATTACCAGAGTGGTGCCCTTTTCGCGGTTTAACTGCATGAGCAGGTCCGAGACTGCCTGACCGGTGCGGTTGTCCAGATTGCCGGTCGGTTCATCGGCAAACAGGATGACCGGGTCCGAGGCAAACGCCCGGGCAATGGCCACCCGTTGCTGCTCCCCGCCGGAGAGCTGGCGGGGGGTATGATTCAGGCGCTCACCAAGGCCGACGCGCTCCAGCAGTTCCCGCGCACGCGCCTCCGGCGCCTCGATACCCGCGAGTTCCAGCGGCAACATCACGTTTTCCTGGGCGGAAAGGGCAGGCAGTAGCTGGAAAGACTGGAACACAAACCCAACACGGCTGGCTCGAAGCTTTGCCCGCTCATCTTCTCCAAGCTTACTGATTTCGGCACCATCCAATTCCACCACACCCTCACTGGGGGTATCCAGACCAGCCAACAGCCCCAGCAGGGTTGTCTTGCCTGAACCGGAACGGCCCACAATGGCGACCGACTCTCCCCGATTGATTTCCAGGCTGACCCCCTGCAATATCGTTAACGTATCTGTTTCAAGCCTGACCCTGTGGGAGAGTCCTGAGACCCGTAGCATGGGGCGAGCTTCGTTTCTGGTAAAATCCGTCATCTGGTTCACAGTAACTCCATTGGCTGGTTTTACGCCTGGATGAATCGGCAAGAGGTCTACTCATTATTATGCATACGGTATCAGCGTCCGTCAGATCATTCCTGCTCCTGGTGCTTCTGTTACTGGCCGGGCCGACATTTGCCAGCCAGAACACCCTGCTGGTGGTTGGCGACAGTCTCAGTGCTGCCTATGGGGTACCGTCAGATACCGCCTGGGTGCAGCTGCTGCGCAACCGACTTGAGCAGCAGGACACTCGCTGGCAGGTGGTCAACGCCAGCATCAGCGGCGAAACGACCGACGGTGGACTGCGTCGCTTACCGGACCTGCTGCAACAACATGAGCCGGATGTGGTGGTCATTGAACTTGGCGGCAATGATGGCCTTCGAGGTTTTCCGCCAGATGTCATCGAATCCAACCTCTCCAGCATGATTGAAAAGGTCAAGGCAACTGGCGCTACCCCGGTACTGGTGGGCATGAAGATCCCGCCAAACTACGGTCAGCGCTATACCAGCGCGTTCTCGGCGATCTATCGAGACCTTTCAGACAGGTACAACATCGCGTTGGTTCCATTCTTCCTGCAGGGGATCTACGGCAAGGACGGCTTGATGCAGAGAGACGGTATCCACCCCACGGAGAAGGCACAGCCGCTGTTGCTCGAGAATGTCTGGCCCAAGCTTGAACCGGTCGTTTCAGAGGCAGCGTCCCGGGCGTCCTGATCGATATCAGCCAAGGGTGCGGGCAAGAAAATCCAGCGCCCTTCTTTCGGACCAGTAGAGGCCATCCTTCCGCCACTCAACAAACCCTACATGGCCACCCCATCTGGGAACCTCCATCCGCACATAGCGCCCCAGCAGGTCCAGGCTGCACGGATAACAGTCTGACGAGAGGAAGGGGTCATCAGCGGCATTGACGATCAGTGACGGTACACGGATGTTTTTCAGGTGCGGCAACGCGGAGCAACGGTTCCAGTAGTCCATGGCATCGCGAAAACCATGCAGCGGCGCGGTATACAGGTTGTCGAACTGGTGGAAGTTTTGGATCCGGGCAAAATCACGGGTATCAATCAGATTTGGGAAAATTTCGGCCTTTTGCTGCATTTTGACCTGCAGATCCTGAAGAAACCGATTCATATAGATTTTCCGGCTGGGCAAAGCCAACACTTCCGCGCTTCCGGCCAGATCCACCGGTGCCGAGTAGGCAATTCCTCCACAAACACGGCTGTCGATGTGCTCGCCCAGCTGCGCCAGGTAAAGCAACGTGAGATTGCCACCCATGCTAAAGCCGGAAAGGAACAGGTTTTTGTAGGGCCCGCGAAGCGCCCGGGTAACCACGGTGTGCAGGTCCTCGGTGGCACCACTGTGGTAGAAGCGCGGCAAGTGGTTCATCACGCCGCCACAGGAACGGTAGTTCCAGGCCAACACGTCCCAACCTTGCAGCATCAGCGCCCGGGCCAGCCCCAACACGTAGGGGCGACGGCTGTTCCCTTCAAGCCCATGGGAAATAATGGCCAGACGGTCACTCCCCTGCCGGTACCAGTCCAGGTGAAGTTCATCGTGGTCGGGCGTCGCTAACACCTCGGTGCGCGGCTCAAACAAAGGAACCCGACGAAACAGGCTCGGCCATACCGACTGTATGTGGCCATTGCGCAACCAGATCGGCGGAGAGTAGTCGCCACACGCTTCTCTGATCAAATTTTAACCTTCTATTTCAGAGGGTTGACGGAACGAATCAAAGTCCTTACCATGCTCGCCACATTGATGCTGTTCCCCGATAGCTCAGTTGGTAGAGCAACGGACTGTTAATCCGTTTGTCGCTGGTTCGAGCCCAGCTCGGGGAGCCACTTATTCCGGAAAGCCGCTGAATCACCCTCAGCGGCTTTTTTCGCTTCAGGCCTCGCTAAGCACGGTAAACTCACCACTGGCGACCAACTGCCCCGCACTTGTGGCTGAGAACAGGCACTGCACTGCCCCTGGCTGGGCCACCTCTTCCACGACCCGAATCCCAAGATTACTGCCGGGCGACAACGTCTGAGACCCAGGGCATTGAAGCGACCGCACCAGAACAATCACCGCTTTGCGCATGGTTTCTCCCCCCCATGCGGACTTTCCGGCAGGCCATTAACTGGGCGGCGTACTCGAGCATTGCCCAGGCCGGCACTCCTTCACTGTCTGCCAGGGGGTGCTGTTCACCGAGGGTGACTTCGGCCTCCGCTCCGTTCTCAGACATGGCAAAGTTATCGATCAGTTGCATGCTGCCGCTATGGGGCAACTGTTGGTACGCCGGTGCAGCCTCCTGGTAATCAGACGACGAAGCGCCGGTGGCGATAGCCTCCGCGTCCTCCGCCGCTTCTCGGGAAAAGATGCCCTTGGCGACCGGTTTACCGGCAACCTGACAGGTCAGACGCCAACTGTCCGCCCCTTTCTCCCGGACTTCCACATCAATGCGCTGGCCCGGCTCGATCAACCCCAGTAAACGGAGTTGCCGAATGCTGCAAACCCGCTGGCCGGTTTGTTCCTCAAGGCTGCGAGCCAACTGCTCGATAAGCACCACGGCCGGGACAACGGGCATGCCCGGAAAGTGTCCGGGCAAAGCCGGATGGTCTGGCGAAATTTCGAAGCTGAATTGCATGGTATCGGTGTCGCTCAGAGGATTCAGAAAAAAGGGGTCCTGTGCTATAGTCGCGCGCTAAACCCATAGGATGGTTGTTACCGTTTTTTAACGTAGACGATTCTGGCACAGAGTTCTGGAAGCTGACAATGAAGAAGGTTCTGGTCGTACACTATTCCCAGAGCGGACAGCTCGATAGTGTAGTAAAGGAATTTACGCGACCACTGGTCGAATCGGATGACATTTCGGTGACATTCGAAAACATCAAGCCGGTTGAGGATTTCCCTTTTCCATGGCCGTTTTTCAAGTTCCTGGATACGTTTCCCGAGTGTGTCTATCAGGATGCGCCGCCAATTCAGGAACCCGCGGTTTCCGGCGATGAGGATTTTGACCTGATCATTCTGGCGTATCAGGTCTGGTTCCTGTCGCCGGCGCTTCCGATGACGGCCTTCCTGCAGCACCCGGTCGCCCGGACCCTGTTGAACGACAAGCCGGTCGTCACTTTGATTGCCTGCCGAAATATGTGGCTGTTGGCCCAGGAAGACATGAAAGCCAAGCTGGATGAGCTGAATGCCCATCTGGTCGGCAACGTCGCCATGGTAGATGAAGCCGGCTCCATCCTGAGCCTGTTTGCCACGCCACTCTGGGTACTGACCGGCCATAAGGGCCCGTTCCTGGGCGGGCTGATTCCCAAGGCGGGCGTTGCTGAAAAGCAAATCAAGGCCAGTGAACGTTTTGGACGACGCATTCGTGATCGGTTCCGGTTCAAGGGCGAAGTCTCACCAGACATGTTCCGGGGCCTGTCGGCGGTGCACGTTAATGAAGGGCTGATTTCCAGCGAAAAAACGGCGAAGCGGGCCTTCCGACTCTGGGGGCGCCTGCTTCGGACCCTGGGGCCACACGGCGCCTGGCAGCGCAAACCGGTACTGGCGTTTTACTCGGTGTTTCTGATCCTCATGATCGTGACCGTGGTGCCTGCCGGCATGCTGATCAAACGACTGCTTGCGCCGCTGACGCGCCAGCGCATTGCCCAGCAAAAAGCTTATTACAGTGCGCCTTCCGGAGAATAGCACTGACGTGTTTCACCACCCGGCTGCACGCCGGTCATTGAGCAGTTTGACACATGAAAAACGTATACATTACCGCCATCGCCGCAACACTACCGAACGACCCTGTCAGCAATGATGACATGGAGTCGGTGCTGGGCCAGGCCGGAGAGCAGCCCTCCCGGGCCAGGCGGGTGATCCTGAAAAGCAACAAGATCAAGAATCGCTATTACGCGGTTGATCCAAAGACCGGCAAGCCGACCCACACCAATGCGGAACTGACCGCCGAGGCCATTAAAGCCCTGGGGGCCCCGTACGCCGAAGAACTGGATTGTCTGGTATGCGGCACCAGTATGCCCGACCAGCTTATGCCCAACCATGCGGTCATGGTTCACGGCGAGCTGGCCAACCCGCCATGTGAGGTTGTTGCCACTGCAGGGGTCTGCCTGGCTGGCATGTCAGCACTCAAATACGGGTGGATGTCCGTCGCTACCGGGCAACACAAGCGCGTGGTGAGCACCGGTTCCGAGGTTGCCTCAGCGGTCATGCGTGGCAAGCTTTTTGAGCCGGAAACCGCTGCAGCCGTGGATACGCTCGAGAAAAAGCCGGAAGTTGCCTTCGACAAGGATTTCCTGCGCTGGATGCTGTCCGATGGGGCCGGAGCGGTTGCACTGGAGCCAGTCCCGGCAAAGGAAGGCCTGTCACTGCGCGTGGACTGGATCGACATCCGCTCCTTTGCCAATCAACTGGATGCCTGCATGTATGCCGGTGCCCGCAAGCGCGAGGACGGCAGCCTTGAGAGCTGGAAAGACCTGCCCCATGAGACCTGGCTAGAAGAATCCACTTTTGCGGTCAAGCAGGACGTTCGGTTGCTGAATGAGAACATCATTCCAACCACCATTGAGCAATACCTGCCGGAGCTTATCGAAAAGTACCAGATCACCGCCGACGACATTGACTGGTTCCTGCCCCACTACTCCTCGGGCTACTTCCGTGAGCGGGTTTACGAAGGCATGAAGAACGGCGGCATGGAAATCCCGTTTGAGCGCTGGGCCACCAACCTGCCGGACAAAGGCAACACCGGGTCCGCCTCCATCTATATCATGATCGAGGAGCTCTTCCAATCCGGCAAACTGGAGGTCGGCCAGAAGCTGCTGTGCTGGGTTCCCGAGAGTGGCCGGTTCTCGTCATCGTTCATGTTGCTGACCGTATGTGATGCCCGGGCCGAATCATGAAACTGGATGAAGTCCCGCAGGACGACTCAAAGGCCTTCGAGGGCCAGCGTAAACGGCTTTATGCCCGCAACGCCGATGGTGAATATACCACGGCGCTGTCCAGCGGCTGGGAAGCCGAAGACGTCGTCCTGGACCAGGCGGTGGAAGAATACAACCGCTTTACCCGGGAAGCTCGCCAGCGCGTGCAACAGGGGCTTTCGTCACCGCTCGAGTATCACATATACGCCCACCGGATGGATCTGACGGTGTTGGCGCAGGCTACCGGGCTTTTCCGCTGGCAGGTTCGCCGCCACTTGAAGCCAGCTGTGTTTGATCGCCTCGGGCCCCGCAAAATGCAGTGCTATGAGGAAGCCTTCCAGATGACGGCCGAACAACTTCGCTCCCTCCCGCCGGAAGACGATAAAAACAATGACTGACTTTGACCACCAGCAAACCGCCCATTGCGAAAGCGGCGCGGTTGCCGCTCTGTTGCGCCATAACGGCCTTGATCTGTCCGAGCCGATGGTTTTCGGACTGTCCACCGCCCTCACTTACGCCTACATTCCACTGGTGAAAATGGGCGGCATGCCGCTGCTGGCTTACCGCATGCCACCCGGTCGCGTCATTCGGGGGCTCAGCAAACGCCTGGGCGTTCGCTTTCACTTTGAGCGTTTTCGTCGCCCGGCAGACGGCACCAGAGCTCTGGACCAGTATCTGCAACAGGGCTCCCCGGTGGGGCTGCAAGCGTCCGTTTACTGGCTGCCCTATTTCCCGGAAAACATGCGTTTCCACTTTAACGCTCACAACCTGGTGGCTTACGGTAAAGAAGGTGACGACTACCTGATCAGTGATCCCACGTTCGAAGAGCCCATGCGCGCGGACACCGCCTCGCTGCAGCGGGCCCGGTTCGTCAAAGGCATGCTCGCGCCGAAGGGGCTGATTTACTACCCGGAACCCATTACCGAAGCCCCGGATCTGCATAAAGCCATTCCCGGCGCCATCCGCTCCACATCCAATATGATGCTACGGACGCCACTGCCGTTCGTGGGTATCCGGGGCATTCGCCACGTCGCACGGCATATGGAAAAGCTCTCACCGGCCAACGAACATTACAACAAGCTGTTGATTGGCCACATGGTGCGCATGCAGGAAGAAATCGGGACAGGGGGTGCCGGATTCCGGTTCCTGTTTGCCTCTTTCCTGCAGGAATCCGCCGGCATCCTTTCCAACGACGGGCTCAAGGCAGCCGCCGACCAGTTCACCGACGCCGGGGACGAGTGGCGCCGGTTTGCCCTCTACGCAGCCAAGATGCTCAAGGGCCGAAGCACGCTGGATTACGGCAAGTTGGCCGCACAACTGCGCCAGGTGGCCGACATGGAACAACAGGGCTACCGGATGTTGCTGGACCTCAAGTTAGGCTGAGGCCGGTGCGGGGCGCACCATAATCACGTGAAAACGACCGTCCGTGTCCGCGGCGATAACCAGGAGCGGCTGGTCGTCGTCACCCTCCAGGTAGCGGATAATGGCGCCGGTGGCATGACCGGGATAGGCCGCCAGGCCGGGCTCAAAGTCGGTCAGCATCTGCCGGCTCTTCAGGCAGGTGGACGCCATTTTCTGGCGGGTCCACGGCGAGAGTGACACCCGGTAGGCCGTGGTCGGGTCCAGCCCGTCCAGCCAGTCCGCCAGGGCGGCTTCATCCTGAAGGGTAATCATATCGGTAATGGTGGCAAGGCTGTTGGCGCTGCCTTCCGGGGCCACCAGCAACCAGTGGCTACCCTCCCCCATGTCGGTATCGGGCTCCAGGCCGAGTCGGAACCGATGGTGCGCCAACGGCAGCACCGCTTCGTCCACCGACCCCACCAGTGCCTGCGAAACTGCTCCCGTGGCCACATCCATCGCCGCCAGTTGCAGTGCCGCCACAATCGAGGCATCGCCCCGGGAGACAAACAGGTTACGGCCCGACAACCGCAGGTTGCGGGCCACGAAGTAACCGGCCGAATTGCTCAGGGTATTGATAAAACTGGCGGGCTTGGGCACCACACCGGCACTGACCATCTTCTCGTGCACGCTGGTGGTATTGCCAAGCGACGCAAACCGCGACCCAATGTATAGGCCTACGCCTGACTCCAGCTCCGTGTTTTCAACGCAGCGGGCGGAACCAACCAGCGCCAGCTGCGTGAACCGGTCGATACGCCGGAACCGCTCGCGGCATACCTCGGCGGCCGCCGCCTTCAGATTTTCAAGGCCCTGCTCCGGGTCCACGGTCTGATAGTGATCTCCAACAGCGATAATCTCGAGCATAGAATCTGGTTCCGGCAATGGCTCAGTCTTGGTGGCGCAGGATCAGGCTGGAGTTGTTACCACCAAAACCAAAGAAGTTCAGCAGGTAATACCCGGGCTCCGAGGGCATCGACTCGCACATCGGTGTCACACCGAGCGCGGGATCGGACTCCGAAAAACCCCAACTGGCGGGCAGCCGGCCTTCAGTCAGTGCCGCCGCCATCAGCAGGGTCTCAAGTACCCCACAGCTGCCCAGAGTGTGGCCAAGGGCAGCCTTCATGGAGAAGAAAGGTGGCATGGTTGCGAAGCTTCGGCGCATGCCCGCTGCCTCACCGTCATCGTTCAGCGGCGTTGCCGTGCCATGGGCCTTGATGGCCCGGATATCCGACGGGGTAATGCCACTTCTGGCCATGGCCGCGTCCATCACTGCGGCAATGGTACTGCCGTCCGGATTGGAGGCTGAGATACTGTAGGTATCGCAGTTACTTGCCCCGCCCCACAGCATAGTTCCCGAGGCGTCATTCTGGCATCGTGAGAGCAGTATGGCACCACACCCCTCGCCCAGGACCAGGCCATCCCGACGACGATCAAAAGGGCGCATACCTTCTTCGGCCAGCAACTGCATACCGTGGAAACCGGCCAGGGTGGTATCGTTTCGAGCTTCCAGCCCCACCACCAGGGCGTGATCGTGCATGCCCATGTTGATCGCGGCAGCGGCATTGAGGATGGCGTTGGCCGTCGCGGTACACGCCGTGTTGAGCGCGAAGTCGGCGCCATGAAAGCCATACTTCCGCTGTAAATGCCGGCTGATCTGGCTAAACCCATCCAGGGGGAGCGGGATGGCGGCTTCTGGGTTCTCGTGGTACTGCTCCCGGTACCGCTCCTCTGCGATGCCAATGCCCCAGCACGACGAGCCGATAAACACCGGAATGTCGGCGCGCTGGTCCGGTGTCAGAGGGTGCTCAGCCAACAACTCTTCCATCGCCTGGTCCAACAACCAGTGAAGACGGTCCTCGGCCGCCTCCGGTGCCCCGACCACGCTGTGATAAGGCACATTCACAGGCTCTTCAAAATGCGACAGCGACAGCCTGTCGGGGCCAGGGGTGGCATCACCCAAAAGCGCATCCAGGTTGGCACGCTTACCCTGGCCCAGAGCACTGACAATGCCGCTGGCGGTAATTTTGACGGGTGCGTTCACGTGAGTCATTAAAACTTCTGGCGCCTCGGATTCAGTCGGAAAGAATAAAATCAGCGAGTGTGTTAACCGACGTCAGGGCCATGCGGGTCTCATTGCCACTATCAATGTGTTTCTTATAGCGCCGCTTGACTTCCAGAGAGATGCTGAGCGCGTCCAGTGAATCCAGGTCCAGCCGACTGTCCGGGCCGATCAGGAATTCATCGTCCCGGATCTCGTCTGCGTCCAGATCCACATCACACTCCTCGACAATCAGTTCCTTGAGTTCTGCTTTCAGTTCCGAAGTATTCATACGTTCACTATGGTTGATAAATGGCATTCAGATTAACCGTGCTCGGCAGCTCTGCGGCGATACCGCCAGACGGTCAGGCACAGCATCAGCGCTGTAAACCCGAGCAAAGCGCCAACTTCCGGCAGGGTATCAGTCACCGTGCCATTGCGGAGCAGAATGTCGAAAAAGCCATTCAGTCCCCAGGCCATTGGTGAAAAACTGCCGATCTGCTGCATGGTTTCAGGCATCAGAAAGCTGGGCACCATCACTCCGCCCAACGCCGCCATAATAATGTTGAACA
Organism: Marinobacter persicus; assembly: GCF_002934325.1. Classification (GTDB taxonomy): domain Bacteria; phylum Pseudomonadota; class Gammaproteobacteria; order Pseudomonadales; family Oleiphilaceae; genus Marinobacter; species Marinobacter persicus_A. Next base: position 20,005 of record NZ_PTIV01000006.1, on the reverse strand, counting down.
CCCCCGAGACGATAGTGGCCTGCTCAATCGTGCTGGTGATCTGGGCCACCAACAGGGCGTAACTGACCGCAGCCAGACTGGCTGCCACTGAGACCAGTATGAGTCCTTCCGGGTGTGCTCCCAGCGTCAGCGTATCGCCCCCCAGCAAAGGAATCAGGTACAGCCCGATCAGGAACAGAACCACTACCTGCACAAGGTTAACAACGAAATACGGCACCACCTTTCCCGCCAGTAGCTTCACCGGGCCGATTCCCATACTCCGCAACCGGAGCAGAGTCCCTTGCTGACGCTCGTTGATCAGTGTGGTGGACAGTGGCACCGCGATGAAAAACATGGCGAACAGCAACCAGGCTGGCACGTTCTGCTGAACCGAGGACGGCATGGCGCCGGAGTCGTCATAAAGCGAACGGGCCTCCATAAGGTCCTCGCCCTGTGCCTCCAGACTGCTCTGCACCCCCGGCATTGAGGCCAACCGGTAACGCAGGTACAGGCGATTCAACAACTCCATGACCCGGCCCTCGGCCACACTGGCAAACACCGGTGAGGTGCCCGGGGCAAACAGGACCTCGACCGCCGGCTTGCGCTGGATCAGCAGTTCATCGAAGCCAGGCTTGATGCGCACCAGAAATTTCACTTCATCCGCCTGGGCCAGCGCCTGCATTTCCTCCCAGCCGGCCTCGGTTGGCACCCGGTTCAGCGGCGACGTGTTGGCCAGGTCCCGCGCGAATGCGCGACTCAGACCACTGTCGTGTTCACTGAGCAGGTAGAAATCAAGATGGACGTCACTGCTCATGGCGTACTGATTCTGCAGGGCGAAAGTCATGATCAACACGAACACCGCCGGCATGACAAACAGCAACAACAGGCCGTGGGGGTCCCGCAGGAGCAACAGGAGCTCTTTTCGGATCAGTGCTTTCATCACGCCCATGTCAGTCCCTCAGCCCCCGCGTGGTGAGATCCAGGAACAGCGATTCCAGCGTTGACTGACGCCCTCGGACACTTTGGGGCGCCTCGGCCAGAAGCTCGGTCAGTGTGCCGTTACGTAATATCTGGCCATGATCCATGATCGCGATCTGGTCACACAGCTCTTCAACCTCTTCCATGTAATGGGAGGTGTAGATAACCGTCGTACCATTGCGCCCCAGTTGCCGGATCGTTTCAAGGATGAAATGCCGGGAATGGGGATCAATCCCCACGGTAGGCTCGTCCAGCAGCAACAGGCGCGGACGGTTGAGCAGCCCTATCGCCAGGTTCAGCCTCCGCTTGAGGCCGCCAGACAGTTTACCGGCACGGCTGTCCAGTCGCTCCTCTAGCCCGGTCTGGCCCGCTGCTTCATGGATGCGCGCGTCCATTTCGGCCTTAGGCACCCCCTGTACGCCCGCAAAAAACGTCAGGTTCTCGCGAACCGTCAGAGGCAGATAAAAGGCATACTCCTGCGGCACCAGGGATAACCGGGCCGCTGAACGGTTATCCGCCTCCGACATATCCCGGCCATCCACGAACAAACAGCCGGCCGGGCACGGAATCAACCCCGCCAGAATGGAAAGCAGCGTGGTCTTGCCCGCACCATTGGGTCCCAGCAGACCAAACAAGGCATTCTCGGGAATCTCGAGATCAATGCCTTTCAGGACCGGACGGGCCGAGGGCGAATAGCTGAACTCAAGCTGGCGAATGGAGATCACAGAGACACTCGCGGCATCAACAGATGCCCCCGTTGACCGACAGCACCTGCCGGGTAATGTAACCGGCGTCTTCGGACATCAGGAAGCTGATGGCCGCGGCCACCTCTTCCGGTTTGCCCAGGCGTTGGGTGGGGATCATCTTTTTGGCTTCTTCAACGGGCAGGTCATCCACCATGTCGGTTTCGATCAGGCCAGGCGCCACGCAGTTCACCGTGATCTTTCGCTTGGCCAACTCCAACGCCAGGGCCTTGGTTGCACCAATGATGCCGGCTTTGGCGGCGCTGTAGTTGACCTGCCCCCGATTGCCAATCAGCCCCGACACCGAGGACAGGGTCACAATCCGGCCGGGCTTGCGCCGGCGGATCATGGGCATGATCAGGGGATTGAGGACGTTATAAAAGCCATCCAGGTTGGTCCGCATAACCAGGTCCCAGTCTTCCCCGGGAATGGCCGGAAAGGCGTTATCCCGCGCCACACCTGCGTTGCACACCACCCCGTAATAGGCGCCATGGGCTTCAACGTCGGCCTCAAGGATCCGGGTAACTTCGTCGCGATCGGCAATATCGAACTGCAGGATCCGGGCACTGCGCCCCAGCGCTTCAATTTCCTGCTGAACCTCTTCGGCAAGGCCGGTTTCGCGGCGGCAGTGAAGAACAACATCGTAGCCATCCCGGGCCAGGCGCAGCGCCGCAGTGCGTCCGATTCCCCGGCTCGACCCGGTCACCAAAACTGCTTTTGACATGTTGTTCATCCTCCGTAATTTTCGCTGGGGTCGTCCGGCTGAAAGATATTCAGACGGCCACTGATGGTAAACGATGCCCCATCCGGCTGTCGGCATGTTAGCTGGCAGTCGAAAAGCCCGAGGCCATTTTCGTCCATCAGGGATTCCTGGACCCGCACGGTGAGTTCACTATCCACGGCAAACGCCGGACCTTCGGTGAGGTATTTACGGGTACCGACCAGGAAACCCACGCTGGCACCCTTACCTCGCTGCCGGGCGCGAAGCCCCATTAAAGCGGCCACCGCCTGGGCCATGTACTCAATCCCGACCCAGGCCGGCACCACGCCTTCGGTCAGAAACAGGCTGTTCCTGGTCACCATGGCCCTTGCCTCCAACCAGGTGTCACCATGGTCCACCACTCGATCCAGCAGGCTCATGTCGCCCCGATGACGAATCAACTCATCCAGGCAGGGTGCTGGGTTTCCTGTTGAAGTCATTGATCCGGCCTTCACTCAGCAGCACTGAGGATCAGGGCGATGTTGTTACCGCCAAAGGCAAACGAATTGCTCAGGACGTGCAAGGGCGCCTGGGGCAGAGAGTCACCGGGTTGCACCAGTGCCAGCTCCGGCAACTGTTCGTCGGTTTGACCATCCCACCAGTGCGGTGGCAAACGCCCATCCGAAACCAGCGTAAGCCAGCAAAAAGCCGCTTCCAAAGCACCGGCGGCACCCAGTGTGTGCCCAGTGAGGGGTTTGGTGGAGCTACACGGCAAGGGGCCGGTAAACAGCCCGGCAACGGCCCGACTTTCCATGCTGTCATTCTGCGGTGTGGCGGTGCCATGCAGGTTAATGTATCCAATCCTGTCCGGCGCCAGTCCGGCATCGGCCAACGCGGTCTCGATGGCATTGCGGGCACCAATACCCTCAGGGTGCGGTGCAGAAATATGGTGGGCGTCCGAACTCTCCCCCACGCCCGACAGGCGAACAGGCCCCGCATCGTGGGACATCACGAACAGGCTGACCGCCTCACCAATATTGATACCATCACGGTTCTGGCTCATGGGATTGCAAATGGCTTTGCTCACCGAATCCAGGGCATCAAAACCGTTCACGGTCAGCCGGCACAGGGTATCCACGCCACCACAGATTACCGCATCACAGACACCGGTTTGCAGCAGACGACGGGCACTGGCCAACGCCTTGGCACTGGAGGAACAGGCGGTGGATATGGTGGTCGCCGGGCCCGAGAGCCCCAGATGGCGTGCAAGGAACTGTGCTGGCGCGCCGATCTCCTGCATGCTGTAGTGATACCAATCAGGCAGCCCGTCCGGTTGTTCCTCGTCAAATGCCTTCTCGGCATCACCGATACCCGACGTACTGGTGCCCAGAACCACGCCAATGCGGTGCGATGGGTAACTATCCAACAAGGCATCCACAGACGCCTGCAGCTGTTCCAGCGCTTTCAGCAACAAGCGGTTATTGCGGGAAGCAGCATTGCCTGTCAACGCCGGCAACTCGGCATCAATCACACCCAGTGGCAGGGTATGGTCAGGGCTGAAAGCATCGGTAAAGGTCAGTTGTTTCTGCGCGGAGTTGAACAGCGCGTCGGCCACCTGATCTGTTGTCTCCCCAAGCGCGCAGACAACAGCGGGTTTGTGCAAATAAACGGGGGCAGTCATTGTCCCGCCTCACTCATGTTGTCCGGCCCGGAACGAGCCGCAAGTTCCTTGACTTTCAGGGTTTCGATGGCCATCACCAACGCCATCCGATGGTGCTTGATGGTCAACTGCGATCCCGCTTCGGGGCCGCCAAAATCGGCCGCGTAGCTTACCATTACAACCAATTCATCCTCAAGATAGAGTGCCCGCTCCCGAGCTTCCTGGCGTAGAGACCAGGGCCCATGATAGGCCTGCTGCAACGCTTCTTCCGGCCAGTAGGCCAGCTGCATTTGGGACAGCAGCCAGCGGGCCGGAACATCCCGGTCAACCAGCTCACTCTGCCAACTGGTTATTCGCCCACCTTCCTGCACGATGTCCAGCAGCCGCTGGCCTGTCAGCGTAAACCCCGTCATGCGCGTTTGTGTGGGCGAAAAACTGACCACCATGACCATGTGGTGTTTGCGGCCATCCATGGACAGGGTCATGCGCTGGTTCAGTTGGACATTGAGCCCGCCACTTCCGGGTTCCAGCAAGGGCGGCACCGGCGGCGAAGGACGAACGCCCAGCATCTGACAGCCCGCCAGGGTGGCCAATACCGCAACCAGCGCCCACCTCCATACCACTCTTCTCGCAGTATCAGGCACGGCAAAGCTCGGCCAGGGTACCCAGGCGGCGACGGCTCTCGCTGACATAGGGGTTACTCGAATCCCAGGCATAGCCGGCCAGGATCGAGGAAATCATCTGTTTGATGGATTCGTTGGGATTCTCGGCGAAGACCACGTCCTGGAAGGTACCCTCGTACCAGGCATCCACGTAGGTCCGGAAGGTATCCACGCCGACCATCAGCGGAGCGGCGTAATCCTCCTGCCAATCCACGGCTTCGCCGCTGAACTGACGGTGCAGGGTATCCGCCGCCAGGCTTGCGGACTTCATGGCGATGGTGACCCCGGAGGAGAACACCGGGTCCAGGAATTCCGCGGCATTGCCCAGCAGCGCGTAGTTCCGACCGGCCAGGTGTTTGACGTTGCAGGAATAGCCTCGGATCTCACGCGCGGGCGTGTCCCACTTGGCGTTCTCCAGCAGTGAGGAGAGATTGGGGTCTTCAGCCACAATCTCCCGCAGGATGTCCAGTGGCTCTCCCTCCCGGCTTTCAATGTACTCGGGCTTGGCCACCACGCCCAGGGAACAGCGGCCATTGGAGAACGGAATCAGCCAGAACCAGATGTCACGGCGTTTCGGGTGCACCGTAATCAGGATCTTGTCGCGATCATGGCCCGGGTGGTCAATGTTGTCTTCGATGTGGGTAAACAGTGACATGCGGACGGGGAATTCAGAGGGCGTCTCCAGATCCAGCAACCGGGGCAGCACCCGACCAAAGCCACTGGCATCCAGCACGAACTTACCGCGCGCTTCGTATTCCTGTCCCTGGTCAGTGCGTACCTTCAACCAGGGGCGTTCGCCACTGAAATCGACTTCCGTGATCTCATGGCCGTAGCGAATGTCGGCGCCCTGTTTTTCCGCCTCCTTGGCCAGCAGGTGGTCAAAGTGCGCTCGTTGCACCTGGAAGGTGGTTCCCCACCCCGGCGAAAACTTCTCGCGGAAATCGAAAGCGGAGTTTCTGCCGTCGTAATGAAAAGCGGCCCCGTTCTTGTATTGGAAGCCAGCCTCTTCAATGGCAGACACCATATCGGCTTCTTCCAGAAATTCCATGCACTGGGGCAACAGGCTCTCACCAATTGAGAAGCGCGGGAAGTGCTGCTTTTCCAGAATGGTTACCTGATACCCGTTTTTGCGCAGCAAAGCCGCAGCCACGGCGCCTGAAGGGCCGGCACCGATAATGATGATGTCGCTTTCCAGATCCTTTGTAGTCAACTTTCTGCTCTCCTATGAAGTACAAACGCAATCAACCACGCCAGTGCAATGCCCGGCAGAACCGTCATACCGTAGTGATGTAACACCGGTGTTTCACTCAACGCCAACAGGCCAAATGCCAGCAGGGAGGTGACAGCAGACAGGGTCACTGCTTCCCAGGCGTGCCACTCCCCATGGCTTTCACGCACAAAGATGCCAATATCCAGCCCAATGCCCAGAATCAGCAGGGTGGCCAGAAAATTAAACAGATTGAGTGGCTGACCCAGGGCCGACAGCAGGCCTAATGTAACCACCGTTGCCAGTGCCGGCGGCAAAATCACACGCCAGCATTGCCAACCATAACGCACAATCAACACCAGCAGCACAAGACCATAGGCCAGCGCCATCCACTGACTGAGGGTGGCCCGATAGTCCCCCAACAACGCCGACGTCTGCCCTACCCGATCAACGAAACGAACCCCTTCGAGTTTTCCGGCAAGTGCCGCAAGATCCTCATAAACAGCGGGGCTGGATACCTTCCCCAGCGTGATCAGGGCTGCATGGGGCCTCTCACTATTGTCGGTTTTCAGCCAGAGCGAATCGAACAGCTCGGCAACCGGGGACTGTTCCAGGTCTTTCGGCAGAAGCCAGCCGGCATCGTTATTCTCAAAGCGCGCCTGGCTTCGGGACGCCAGTTTTGGGGGCATTCCCAAGGCATCAAACAATTCGGTAGGAACTCCACGATCAAACACCGCGCTTTTCACCAACTGGCGATATTCCCGCTGACGCACAATGGAGGGCACCCAGCCCGAAACCGACTGGTAAACCTGCAAACGGCCGTCAACCACCAGCTTGTCCAGATAACCACTGGCTTGTTCTGTCCGCTCCAGCACCTGCTGGATAGATGCCCCTTCCACCAGCAAGAACCGCGCGCTCCCTGGGCTTTCACTCAAGGCCTGCACCTTCTGTTCCTGCGCCATCAGATCCGGCGGCGACGACTGCAAGGCAGACAGGCTGTCATTAAAACGCAGGCCCGGAAAGCCTGATAACGCAACCAGCACCAACACCCCCAGCAGAACAGCCAGAACACCACGGAAACGAACCAGCCCCTGCAGCCATTGGCCAAGCTGGTTCTGTTGCCGGCCCTGGCCAAGCCATCGCTGCGCCAGGGGAAACCACAGCACCACCGTCAGCCAGGCACCGATCAGGCCGGCGGCCGAGAAAAGGGCAATCTGTTGCAGGCCGGGAAACGGGGTCAGTGCCTGGGCGCCATAGGCAAGGCAACTGGTCACAACACCCAGGGTAATTCCCGGAAGGATATGACGAATACCGTGCGTGACCCGATCCCGGGCATGACAAAGGTAATGAAAGGCGTAGTCGATGGAAACGCCGACCAGACTGGCACCGAAGGCCAGGGTCACCAGGTGCACACGCTCGAACACCATCAACGATGCTGACAGTGCCACCAACAATCCCACGCCCACACTGACCACCGGCAAGGCCAGATAAGAGAAGGAACGAAAGTGCCACAAAAGCAGCAACACAATCGCCATGAGGGAACCAATACCAATGGTGGACAGTTCGCTGCGGGCCTGCTCAGCGCCCGCAGCCGCGTGAAATACCAGCCCCGAACGTAGAAATTCAGTGGCCACATCGTTCTCACGCACCTGGTCCCCGGCAGATTCAACCGCCCTCAATACAGGCTTCTGGGTGGCTTCGGCGAAGGGATCACCTGAGAAGGTTGCCCTAATCACCCGAAAATGTTCGTTGCCCTGCCGGGCATAAAGGCCATGCTGGTCGGGGACAAACCCCGTTGCCGGGGTCAGGCCTTCCATCCACATACCCAGCAGGTTCAGGGGATCATCAACCACTGAGGCAGGCCGGGGCCGGCCTATGGGACTGACCATTTCCCGGACAGCGCGGTTAACCAGCGGCTCGGTCTCGCCTTTCGCCAACCGTTCTTCGACCTCATCGGTCAACAACTGGTATCGGTAAGGTTGATACACCGCTGCGAGAGCCGACAGGGAGCCAACGTCAGCCTGGGTTGTTACGGAAGTGAAGGCACCGGAGGCTGACAGGCCATCGGCGACCTCCCCGGCCAACACCTGGAGCTGGTTCCGGTCAGCCTGAGCGCCACCGATAAGCAACAAGACACGATTGGCAATGACACCATCCATGCGTTCCAGGGCCCGGTCCACAACCGGCTGGCGCTTGTCCTGGGGCAGCAAGGCCAAAATGCTGGTATCAAAGGCGCTGGCTGACAGCCGGGACGTCAGCTGCACTGCCATAAAAACCAGTGCGATCGCCCAAAGTAGCGCGAGCCAATGATGAGTGGAACGGTGCGCCATCACGAATCAGTGTGCTTTTACATCATGAAGCTGTATATGGGTCTGGTCGCCGTTGGTCTCCCTCAGAATGAGGGCATTGAGGTAGGCCTCACCCTGCAATTCAATGGAGCTCAGGTGGGATTGAAGCATGTCGCCTTTGGGCGTCAGTTCAAAGCGCCAGGGCGATCCGTCCTGAAGGGTACGGATGGTAAACCGCTCAGACAGCTTGTCCCAGTTGCCGCCAAAGATGGCAAAGAACACTTCGCTGATCGCGCGAGTCATGGGTTGGTCGTCTACATCCATGCGCATGACCACTTCACCATCCTGCTCTTCGACGATTTCGTCGGCGGTAATTCGCAGCTGGGTAGGCACCGGTTTTTGAATGTTCCAGCGCAGCCCTTCGTCAGCATCAAACGCAAAGTCACCACTGGAATCCAGTGTGGTATCCAGATCGGCGATGTACTTGCTCTGATCAAACTGACCGGCCAGAGACTCCACTTTGGCCTGCTCGCCCAACAGACTCTGCAGAGCCGAAGTGCCAGCTTCGCGTGTCTCGGCCGCCCATGCTGGAGCCACCAGGCTGGCCACCAGGGACAATCCCACCATCCATTTCCCAATACACAGGGCGCCTTTCATGATCCTTCTCCTTCAACCCGTGCGACCTTATCCAACAACACCTGAGGGGAGGCGAAGCACATTTCCCAGCTCGATGTATCCAGCGCCACCTGAACGGTATGGCCCCGGGTCAGACGCTCTCCGGTCACGTCATCGGTGATCAGGTAATCGATTTTCAACCGATTCTCCCATTCCTTAAGCACCGCCCGCACATTCAATACCTGGTTGTAACGCGCCGGTTTGGCATAGCGCAGATGCATATCAATCACCGGCCAGGCATACCCGGATTCACGCATGCGCCGGTGATCGTAATCGAGCTTGTCGAGCAGTTCACATCGGGCTATCTCGAAATACTTCACGTAATGGCCGTGCCAGGCAATCTCCATGATATCAATATCATGGAACGGAACTTTCACCTTCGCGTCAGCATAGATCATCACGAATCCTGTCCTAGCCTTCCGGATACAATGCCCGTTCGCGATTCTGGATACGGGCAATCAGGGTACGCAGTTCCTTATCCAGAGCCCGGTCCTCGGTCAGTTTCGGGCTGCTCTCACGAACCCACTCCAGGGTGCCCTGCAGCGAGGTGCCAATGCTGTCCCAGGACAAATCACCATTTTCAACGCGCAATTGCAGCCCCTGGCAAACCGAAAACAGCGCAGAGGCAGTGACCTGTTCAGTCAGTTGCAATACACGCAGGCAGTCACGGGCAGCGATGGTGCCCATGCTCACCTTGTCCTGGTTATGGCACTCGGTGGAGCGGGAGAAAACGCTGGCCGGCATGGTCAGCTTCAGGGCTTCGGCCGTCCAGGCCGAGGCGCCGATCTGGAGGGCTTTCAGCCCATGGTTGATCGCAGCCCGCTCACCCTTGGCGCCAGACAGGTTGGCCGGCAGGCCATGGTTGAATTTCACATCCATCATCTGGGCCATCTGGCGATCCAGCAAGTCCGCAATGTTGGCCACGGCGGTTTTCATGGAATCCATGGCGGCAGCAATATGACCACCGTAGAAATGCCCGCCATGTAGCACGTGCTTGCCTTCAGCATCAATGATGGGGTTGTCATTGGCACTGTTCAGTTCGTTCTCAATGAACTGTCGCAGCCATGGCAGGGAATCCTCGAGCACGCCGATCACGTGTGGAGCGCAACGCAGCGAGTAACGGTCCTGCAGGCGGTTCGGGTTGCGAGGCGGCTCACCGGCGTGCAGGTCGTTACGCAGGCGCGCGGCGACATTCTGCTGCCCGGAGTGCGGCTTCACGGAAAACAGGACTTCATCGTAGTGATGAGCGTTGCCATCCAGCACCAGGGTCGCCATCGCGGTAATGCGGGTGGCCAGGCGCGACAGGTACTCGGCCCGCTCGAACGCCAGACACGCCAGTCCGGTCATCACCGCCGTACCGTTCATGATCGCCAGCCCTTCTTTGGGCTTCAGACGAAGCGGCGTAATGCCTTCCTCGGCAAACACTTCAGCCGTCGGCCGCCGTTCGCCACGCCAGTACACCTCGCGCTCGCCGCACAACACCGCCGCCACGTAGGACAACGGCGTCAGGTCGCCACTGGCACCAACCGATCCTTCGGAGGGAATAACAGGCACAATGTCTTTCTGCAGCAACAACGTCAGTTGCTCCAGCAACTCGAAGGTCACCCCGGAATAGCCGAAGGTCAGCGAGTTCAGTCGTGCCGCCACGACCGCGCGGCCCTGCATCGGATCCAGCATGTCACCGAGGCCACAGCCGTGGAAGGTAAACAGGTGATGAGGCAGCTCGGCCACCAGCTCATCGGGGATCATGGTGGTGCAGGAATCGCCGTACCCGGTGGTCACGCCATAGATGGCACCGTCTTCCTCCAGCAACTGTTCCAGAAAGGCACTGCCCTGGCGAATGCGGTCAGCAAAAGCCGGTGATGGACTGAGCATGACCTCCTGCTCACCCCGGGCAATGGCCGTAATGTCTTCAATGGTTATCGGTTTATCGTCAAAAGTGATCATCGTTTCGGACTTTGTTTACTAGTGGAATCGGCAGCTGAACGATGCCAGTACGGGTAGAAGTTAAACCACTGCAGCGGCGCCTTCTGGCAGTAATCAGCCAACAGATCGGCCCATCGCTGTGTGGTTTCCTGCAGGGCCTTCTGCCGATCACGCCGTGGCAGGCGAATCCGATCAGCAAAATGGTCCACGTAAAGATCAAAAAACGGTTTACCGCCGCGCTCCCGGCGCAGGCAGAAAATCGTCAGCACCGGGCAGCGGAGAATGGATGCCAGCACAAAGGGACCCTGCGGCATATCACAACGCTCGCCGAGGAATGACACCTCACTGACATTACCCTGCCCGGATACCGGCGTGCGGTCCCCCGCAATAACCAGAAGCTCGCCGGCATCGATTTTCTGCTGTAGCAGGATCGCCGTTGCCGGACTGATTTCAGACACCTGAATCACATTCAGGTGAGCTTCACTATTCGCCCGCGCCAGCATTTCGTTAAAGCGCGTGGCGTGGGCCGTGTGCATCAATACATTCACGGTCACGTTGACGTTGCGCTTGGCCAGGGCCCGACAGATTTCCAGGTTTCCCAGGTGCGACCCCACCATGATACACCCCCTGCCCTGGTGCATCAGATCGTCAAACACTTCATGATTATGGAACGCCAGTGAGTCCAACGAAATATCGCCCTGCCACACCGCCAGCTTATCGAGGATGCTCTCCCCGAAGTTCATGAAGTGGCGATAGCTTTGCAGCAGCAACGGCTGCTGGGAAGTTAACCGGTTATCAGCGCGCATGTGCCGGAGGTATTCCAGAGAGGCTCTTCGGGCTGCGCCCCGGAACAGGAAATAATAAAGGATCACCGGGTAAAGAACGATCCGGAACGGCAGACGCCCCAGCCAGCGATAGATCGCAAACATGAAGCGAATGCCGCTGATGGCGCCGGCCTCAGTGACCGTGGACCAGTGCCGTGGCTTCATAAAGACAGGCCCTTGACCGAGTCACGACGGCCAATCAGGCGCGGCAGGCGCCACAACATGCCGAAAAGCAGGCGAATGTGCAGTTTGGTCAGCAGCCAGTTGTCCTCAAAGCCCCTGAAATGGGAAATCCCGTCAAGGGGATAGCTTACCCGCGTTTTGGTCTGCACAATCCGGCCGCCCTGCCAGAACCACTTGACCAGCACCTCCGTGTCGAAATCCATGCGGTCACCCAGGCTTTCCGCGCGCAGCAGCTGGCAGATAGGCGCCACCGGGTAGGCGCGGAATCCGCACATGGAGTCCTGAATCTCCAGAGAAAGGGTGTTAATCCAAACCAGGATGTGCGTAAGGTAACGGCAATAAAACCGCAGGAGGGGCACGCTGTCATCGTAGTCCGGCATACCGGAAATAACCGCCTCAGGATATTGCCGGGCCAGATCCATCAGCCGTGGAATATCCGCTGTATTGTGCTGACCATCGGCGTCAATTTGTAAGGCGTGCTGGAAACCGAGCTTTTCCGCGCGCAGAAGCCCAACCTTGACCGCAGCTCCCTTGCCGCAATTTTCCGGTAACCGTTCCAGGTGAACCTGCGGGTCCGCCTCCGCCAGCGCTCTGAGCACATCTGCGCACACGGCGGCGCTGCCGTCGTCCACCAGCACGACCGGCACGCCCAGATGGCGAATGTCGGCAACCGTCGGACCAATCGTGTCCGGATGGTTGTAAACCGGAATAATCACGCAGAAATCAGACATCAAATAGGCTCCTGCAAGGCATCAAAGACCATCCGCCCGGAAGAAAAAGCCGTGTCGCCATCGTGGAGCCTGAACACAAACCGGCTGCGCTCCGGCTGTAACGTAAGCTCCATGAATACTTCGCGGCCTGGCCGAATCAGTTCCTGAAATTTTACCGTTTCCATTCTCGAAAAGGTGTCCCGGCTCGCCAGTTTCTCATTAAACAGGGCCCGGGCATAATGCTCGGCCCAATGAATCTGAGCGACCCCGGGCAACACCGGCAGCTCATCAAAATGCCCCTGAAAAAATGCCAGCTCCGGCTGAACGCGCAGGTGCAACTGCACCTGGTTGGCGGCCAACCACTCCTGCCCGAGCAGAACCGGAAGGCGGTTATCATTCAGAACTCCCGCTTCGGGAGTGGTACCGCCGGACTTATCAAACAGCACCATTAAATTGTGCTGAGGCACCTTGCCCTGGGCATTACGGGGCAAGGCGTCAACCAGGCGCCATCGACGCGGCAACACGGGCGTCTCGAAATCATCCGCCAGCCATTGACGCAAGGCCCGGGACACCGCGCGTTTACCTTCGGTTTCCAACCAACGCTGACCGGATTCATCCAGCGCCGCCACCACCGCCGTCTCCGTGCGCCTTCCTTCCAAAACAACCACACGAGCTTCTGTCACCCTTGGGTGAGCGGTCAGACGGCTCTCCATGCGGGTCAGCGACACCCGTTTACCCTCGATTTTGGCAATACGATCCAGACGCCCCAGCAAGCGGAACCGGTTGCGATCAAACACCTCCGCCCGATCACCGGTCTTCAACCAGTTCTGATGACCCAACAGGGGAGACTGAAGCAACAGAGCCCCGGATTCCGGGTCACAATCGACCGCTATCCCCTTGAGGGTGGTCCAGACCTCGTCTTCCGTCTGTTGACGCCAGGCGATGCCCCCGGTTTCGGAACTGCCAAAAATTTCTGTGACCGGCACGCCAAAATAGTCCCGACCAAAGACACTGTGCTCAAGGGCCAGCGGTGCCGTTGAGGAAACCACCAGGCGCCAGTTCCCTTCAGCCTTTTCACCCGTCTGGCACGGCCACCGGGACAAATGACTGGGGGTCGTCACCAGGACCGAGGAAGGCAGCCGCGAGGCGTGGGCCAGGGCATCTTCGGCATACTGGCAAAGCTCGGAAACAAAGGGCCGACCACCAGCCAGTGGCCATAACACCCGCCACAGCAGACCATATATGTGCTGGTGGCTGACGGTGCCAATCACGGCTGATTGCCCGGCCACTAGCCCCCATTGCGCTTCATGCATGGCCACTTCGTCATCAAGCTGGGCAAGGGCCATGGGCACCAGCTTCGGTGTACCGGTGCTGCCGGAGGTCAGCACAATCACTGCCGGGTGAGCCGGGTCCAGGGCCGGGAACGAGCGCACTTTGCCCCGGGTCGCCGGCTCCGGTTGGCGAATGACCGGCAATGTTAGCGGCTCGTCGAAATCGCCGGCCAGAGCCCCTACCCGCCCCTTGATTTGCTCGATGGTGGCCGGCAGCCGATCGCCCATGAGAAGCGCTGTCTTGCCGGCATACCATAGCCCGAACAGTGCCGCTGCAAACTCAAAGGTGTCCTTGATATACACGCCAAACACCGCCGCCGGCTGTTGTTCCGCAGCCAACTGCCAGTCCGCGACCCGATGCTGGAAATCCTGCATGGTCACGCCGGTGTTATCCCTTAGGGCGACAACCCTATCCGGCTCGACCACAGATTGAAGAAGCCCGGTCAGGCGCTTGGGTTCAGTCATCATGCTGGCTCCGATAATAATGGCGGAACAGCCACTCACCAAGGAACAGCAGCCCCATCAGCAGATAACTGATGAAGCCGTTGTAGAGGGTCCAAACCCAGTCCTGGGCATAGACGGTAGCGCTGGCGATCACTGCGTTGATCAGGAAGAAGCCGCACCAGAGCCAGGTCACCTGGCGGGTATAGGCAACACCGGAAGGCGGCAGTTCAGGCTCTTTCAGCCGCGCCAGACGTTCTATCACGGTGGGGGGAAACACCAGACTCCAGACAAAGACAGCGAGCAGGCCGAGGCTCATCACCACCGGGTAAAACTTAACGCCAACCACCGATTGCTGGAACCACGACCAGGCGGTGAGTACCACACAGGCAGTCAGCCACCACCAGCCACTGCGCTGGCCACGCAGGGCGCGCGCACCATGCAGTATGCCGATCGGCACCAGCAACCAGACGGCAGCACTGGTTCCGGCGTGCTGGAGGGTAAGGTAGACCGCTACCGGATAACCCACTGAAAGCAGGCCGATAGCGATCCGCGGCAGCCATTGCATAACGTCAGGCCTGGTTCACTGATGACACAACAAAGAGACAGCGCTCTCTACGAGTGGCAAGACAGGCCTATCAGGCTGCTTTGTGGCTGGCCACCAACTCCGCCAGACTATCAATGCTGGCAAAATGTTTGCGGGTTTCCTCGGAGTCGGCTGCCAGCTTGATGCCATAAGTCTTCTGCAGGGCCAGGCCCAGCTCCAGGGCATCAATGGAATCCAGCCCCAGGCCATCAATAAACAGTGGCTCGGAAGAGTCGATATCGTCAACGGTAACGTCTTCCAGGTCCAGTGCGTCGATTACAAGCTTCTTCAGCTCGGTTTTCAGCTCAGTCATGGTGAGCAGTCTCCCTGATGAAATAGTCTTTTATGGTTGCGGTCAGATGCCGCGACATAATGGAGGGTTTGCCCTCCAGATACGATGTAACATCCAATTCTTCGTCCACCCGGAAGCGCATATGCAACCGCCTTTCCGGCACCCGGTACCAGGGGGTGTTTTTGGTCAGGGCCGGCGGTGTGCATTCGATAATCACAGGCCGCAGGTTATGTCCGGTTCGAATGGCTATGTTGGCGGCACCCCGCTGCAGGTGGAACGCTTCGCCCGGGGTGGTTCGGGTTCCCTCTGGAAAAACAATCAGGCTGTTGCCCCTGGCAAAGGATTCATCCGCCGCCTTGATCACGGCCCTGGGGTCATCATTCGTGATATACCGGGCAGCCTTCACAGCCCATCTCATGAACGGGCTTTTCCGCAGGCTGCTCTTGACCACGCAATCGGCGCGGGGCATGAAAGACACCAGAAAAACCACATCAATCAGTGTCGGATGGTTCGCGATAACCAACTGCCCCGGTTGGTCGAGACGTTCCAGGCCACTGGTCTCAACCGACAAAGCTCCCAGCTTCTGCATCAATGCGGTAAAAAAGCGAAAGCACAGGTGTATCCAATACTTAACAAATCGTTCCTGACGCAGCTCGTCCCTGAACACAGACGAAATCGGCACAATCGTCAGGGTGAACAGCAGGCACCCCACACCAAAAACCAGAAACGAAAAGCCTGTAGCCAGCAAACGCCAAAGTCGGTCCAGCATCTTCATGCAGATGTCCGGGCAAGCTTGCGCCATCGCCAAGTGCGTCGATCAGCGCTTAACTCCAACGTGGGGGTATCCTCCTGCAACAGGAACCTCAGGAATTGATCCGCGCAGGCCAGCTTCTTAACCGGTGCCTGTTCTTGCAAATCCTGGCGTTCTTCCAGTGAAAACGCCACGGGAATGCCCTCGACCGATTTTGCCAGGGAGACACGAACAGCCAGCGCCTGGACATCGTGCTGCTCCAGATCGAACCTCTCCAACGGCTCCGGCAAGGGATCGTCGTAAAACACGCACAGGATCTCATCCTCGTCGCCAGGGCGCACGGCCAACTGGGTATAAGCTTCCAACAACGCAGCGCAAACCGTATCCGGCCCTGCGGAAATCGCGGAAATCGGAGAGAATACCTTGTTGGCAATCGAGTGAATCCCCCCAATCGCGTTATGGACCGACAAGCTGAATGATGCCGGCGACAGGGGCGCTTGCACTGCCAGGTCCCGCAGAAGCTTTACCGTGCGCCCTACCTCACCATGCCGGGAGGCAAAAATGGTGGCAATGGGCTCAGCACGCCCTTCATCCAATAACTGACCAGCCGCCCACAAAGCTGCCCGGCCCATCGGGCTCAGGCGGCGACGCAACATGGCGTTCACCCAGGGCAAGTCCGGCTTATAGCCAGCTTCAGCCGCGCTTCCTTCGTTGCCATCGGCCCAGGCCTGCCATTCCTCGCGCTGCATACGGCAAGGTGAAAACGCGGCCCAGTCACTGATCGTTATCTGAAAACTTTCCATACCGAAGGTAATTCCATGGCAACCCGGACCGCCGGCAAAAACAGCACCTGCTAGCAACGGGAACTGGCCTATCAAGGCGCTTCTATTTAAATGAAATTTTGGCAACTTATACGCACCGGCCGCGATTCTATCCCGCTATCTACAGCGCCGCAAGAAACCACCGGAATATGTAACAATGTGTTACATTCAGCCAAGACCAGCCTTTTGCATCAAATTTTGAGAGAATTCCCTGCGAATTCAACACATCCGCCGCAACGAGGAACGATCAAGGTGCAAACCCCGGAGCCCGCCAGCACACAGGTCTTTCTTTGTGATTCAGGCAACCTGCTTCCGATGCCTGAAGAACACGAGCAAGCCCTCCGCCTACTCGGGCCCAGCGAGCAGGCGCGACTGGCGCAATACCAAGGCCGACGATACCGGGAATTCCTGCAAACCCGCCTGCTGCTACGCCAGGCCTTGAGCACCACAATACCCGGCGCTCCGCCTCCGGAGCACTGGCGAATCAGCGAACGCCCGGAACAGGCACCGCTGGTTCACCAGGCTGTCGACCAGGGATGGCGCTATTCGCTGTCCCACAGCCGGGGATGTATCGCCATTGCCATCAGTAACGCCGGCCCCTGCGGGATTGATCTGGAGCATCAGCGGCCACGAGCCAACCTGATGGCGCTGGCCGAGCAGTGGTTCCACCCGGACGAGACCGAGTTTCTGGCCAGCCTGGATAAACCTGACCAGATTGTCGCTTTCTACCGTCTCTGGACGATGAAGGAAGCCCTGATCAAAGTCACAGACTCCTCGGTATTCTCTGGCATCCTGGCCAGCACCCGCTTCACGGCCTGCGGCAACCCGGAAACATTGCAAGGCGTCCAGGCCCACAGCCTGGCACTACCGAAAGCCCCTTTCAGCCTGGCCATAGTCTGTGCCGGGAAGCCGCCGCTTGATGTCACCGACGGCTACCCGCTGGAAACGGCAGAGCGCGTTCGCCCCACCCTCACCAGCTATGCCATTGACCCTGCACCCAGCCTCGCTCAGGCAACGTCCGGGCGATCCATGTAGGCTTTCAACACCCGATAAAGCGTGAAACCGTCCCGGGTGCCCACCAGCTCACGGATGGAATGCATGGCAAACTGGGGCACCCCGATATCCAGCGTGGTGATGCCGAGGGTGCCGGCCGTCAGCGGCCCGATGGTACTACCACAGCCCATGTCACTGCGCACCACAAAAGATTGGTGCGGCAGCCCCAGCTCATCGCTGATGTGGCGATACAGCGCAGCAGACCGGCTGTTGGTGGCATAGCGCTGGTTGTGGTTCACCTTGATCACCGGTCCCTGATTCAGAACCGGGCCATGGTTTTCATCGTGCCGGTCCATGTAGTTCGGGTGAATACCGTGGGCGTTATCGGCGGAGATCATCATGGAGCGGGCAATGGTCCGGGCCTTGTCGGCACCGCACCAACGATCCAGCACATTGGACAGGAACGGCCCCTGCGCCCCCTCCGCAGACATGCTGCCCACTTCCTCGTGGTCGTTGCAGACCAGCAACGCCGGCTGGTCGCCAGAAGCATTCATCAGCGATTCCAGCCCGATGTAGCAACTCAACAGGTTGTCGAGCCGGGCTGAAGCAAGAAATTCCTCGCGCAGACCCACCGTCGAGGCGCCCTGGGCGTCGTAGAAACTCAGCTCGTAACCCAGCACCTTGTCGGCGTTGATGCCGGCTTCGCTGGCAATCTGGGTTTTCAGCAGATCGGCAAAGGTGGTGGTATCGGTCTCCGGCACCTGCATCATCACCGGCGGAAGGTCGGTCTGGGCATTCACCGTACGACTGCTGTTGGCCTCCCGGTCCAGATGGATGGCCAGACTGGGAATGATCGCCACCGGCTTTTTGAAGTTCACCAGCGTGTCTTTCACCTGCCCGTCTTCATCCAGCACGGTCACCCGACCGGCCAGGGACAGATCCCGGTCAAACCATGGATTCAGCAGCACACCGCCATAGACTTCCACGCCTAACTGGAAGAAGCCCTTGCGCCGGATTTCCGGGTTGGGCTTCACTTTCAGGCAGGGGCTGTCAGTGTGTGCGCCGACCATGCGAATTCCGGCTTCGACAGGACTCTTTTCGCCCGTGCGGAACGCGATAATGGAGGACCCGTTTCGGATCACGTAATAACCCTGCCCCTGTTCGAGGGACCAGGTATCGCGCTCGTCCAACTGCTGAAAACCGGCTTCGTCCAGCCGGCTTTTCATGGTGTTCACCGCGTGCCAGGGCGTGGGTGAACGGTCCAGAAATTCGATCAGGTCGTTATTGAATTCAGTGTGTTCCATGATCTTCCCGATTGCATGATAATAGCGGCCACAGTATCGCACGAAACCGGATACCCATGGCGGTTTGGTGCGCTATCTGAACATTCAAAAACGCTGGAGTCCACTGTGTCGATCCCCCATTTTCTGGACATCGAATACTGTCAGACCGACGACGCCCTGTTTCCCACCGCCATGGCCTGGTCTTTGGCCGACGGCCGCATGAAAACCGTGGTCATCAGCCCGGACGAATCCTGGCTGCCGGAAGACGGCGAATTAAGCGATCTGGACCTGCTGCACCTGGAAGAACAAGGTGTGCCGATACTGGAAGTGGTGCGCGAACTCCACGAGGACCTGCCGGATCAGACGGTGTTTGTGGATGGCATGGACCCGGATGAAACCCTGGTGGACATTCTGTTCAGTGCGGTAAAGCAGGAAGCGCCATTCGAGATCGCCCCGGTAACGGAGCTGATCAAGGATCTGGACATCGAAACCCTGGAAGACCGCCGCCGGCAGTTGATGTTCGAGGAAGGGCTGGAGCCGCAGTTGCCGGAGAATGGCGTTTATGCCTTGCTCTTGTTGGCTCGGGAGGAAGGTTATCTGGAAGAATAATCAGGCCCCTGGTTATTCCCTCGGTTGAACCGCTAACACGGAGCGGGGCAGGGTTGCCTTTTCTGGAACCGCTACGAGCACATCCCTGTGCGCTTATTTCAGGCCATCCATGGCCTTCAAAATTCCAGAAAAGGCAACCCTGCCCCGCTCCTCGTGCAAAACCTAAATCCTCTGACAACACGCGAACAGCACCGGTTAGCAACGTTCAGTGCCGGAACCCTCTTCCTGAAATTTCGAAGGCCATGGATGGCCTGAGAGAAGCGCACAGGGATGATGGGATGAACACCTCTTGTTGAGATCGGCGTCAAGGCGCCACTATTGGATTAGGTGCAATAGCAAACAACAAGAGGTGTTCAAGATGAA
>NZ_PTIV01000005.1 GCF_002934325.1 Marinobacter persicus | reverse complement strand
ACCGCCTGATGCGATTCCTGTTCGTCGGGCCAGTGCTTTGCCTGCGGCTTCCTTCAGATTCCACCTCGCGGTGGACACCCTTGCCGTCCGGCTAGTGGTTCCCCTTGCCGGGCCCACAGGGGACTTGCACCCCCAAGTCATCCGGCCAGCACCACCTGTACCGGAACAGCGCCGCCAAGGCGCTACGCGCCATGCCTGGCGCACCATAAAAAAAGCAGCCCCTTGAGGCTGCTTTTCGTAACTGCGTCGGAATTCCGAACTCAGTTAAGCTTTTCCTTGATGCGAGCTGCCTTACCAGACAGGTCACGCAGGTAGTACAGCTTGGCCTGACGCACGTCACCACGACGCTTCACGCTGACACTGTCGATCAGCTTGGAGTAGGTCTGGAAAGTACGCTCAACACCCACGCCGTAAGACACCTTACGAACGGTGAAGGAAGAGTTCATGCCACGGTTGCGCTTACCGATAACCACGCCTTCGAACGCCTGCAGACGCTCACGGTTACCTTCAGTTACGCGAACCTGAACAACCACGGTGTCACCCGGCGCGAACGCAGGGATTTCCTTGGTCATCTGTTCTGCTTCAAGTTGACTGATGATGTTGTTCTTGCCGCTCATCGTAAATGCTCCTGATACCCAATCTTTCAATGCCCTGATGACTCAGTGGCACCCGGTTCGTTCAAAATTTCTTCCAGCAGCCGGCGCTCTTCGTCCGTAAGCTCCCGCTGTTCCAGCAGGTCGGGACGCCGCTGCTGTGTTCGCCTCAGTGACTCTTTCAATCGCCAAAGCCGGATCTGTTCGTGGTGCCCGCCCAGAAGAACTTCCGGCACCGCCTGACCTTCGTAAACCTCGGGCCGGGTGTAGTGCGGACAATCCAGCAAACCATCAGCAAAGGAATCCTGCTCCGCTGACTGCGCATGCCCCAATGCTCCGGGAACAAAACGCGTAACCGCATCGATCACGGCCATCGCCGCCAGTTCGCCGCCGGAGAGCACAAAATCCCCCAACGACACTTCCCGGTCGACTTCCGCCGCTATCAGGCGTTCGTCCACGCCTTCATAACGACCGGCAACCAGAATCAGCTGTTGCTCGGCGGCCAGAGATTCCACCACCGACTGATCCAGCTTTTCGCCCTGCGGCGACATATAGACCACACAGGCCTTGCCGGGTGCCGATGCCCGGGCCGCATGAATGGCGTCCCTGAGGGGCTGAATTTTCATCAGCATGCCAGGGCCGCCACCATACGGACGGTCATCCACCGTGCGATGACGGTCATGGGTAAAATCCCGGGGATTCCAGCTCTGGAAAGTCACAAGACCTTCACGAACCGCCCTTCCGGTTATTCCATAATCCGTCACCGCTGAAAACATGTCCGGAAACAGAGTGACCGCGCCTATCCACACGCTTCAGAACTCCGGATCCCAGTCGACCACAATACGCGCGGCATCCAGGTTCACCTCTTTGAGGACCTGGTCCGGCAGATAGGGAATCAGCCGTTCGCGCTGGTCAATGGAGCCCGCTGTCGCGCGCACCACCAGGACATCGTTGGAGCCTGTTTCCATCAGATGATGCACCTTGCCCAGGCACTCACCTGCAACCGTTACCACTTCCAGGCCTTCGAGCTGATGCCAATAGAACTCGCCTTCCGGCAGTTCCGGCAATTGCTCGGTTTCCACCCGGATCTCCGCACCCGAATAGGTCGCGGCCAGGTCACGGTCATTAATACCTTTGAGCCTGACGACAATCCCCTGCCCTTGGCGGCGACCGTCTTCAAGCTTTGCCGGGATTCGCTTACCGTCCAGAACCAGGGTCCAGTCGCGGTAATCGAGAATCCCTTCCTTCGGATCTGTGTAAGAGAAGACTTTAAGCCACCCCTTAACTCCGAACACCGAGGTTACCCGGCCGATCACAGTTTCCTGGGAATGCTGCGTCATGCCCGATACACCCCGGCCAGAATCACTGATTACTCAGCGCCTTTCAGCAGCTGGGCAACGCGCTCGCTGGTCTGTGCACCCTGGCCCAGCCAGTAGTCAACGCGCTCACGGTTTACACGCAGACGCTCTTCCTGACCACGGGCAACCGGGTTGAAGAAACCAACACGCTCAATGAAACGACCATTACGGGCGTTACGGCTATCTGTAACTGTCAGATGGTAGAACGGGCGCTTCTTGGAGCCACCACGAGCCAAACGGATTGTTACCATTTCGACCAATATCCTGTTCTGTTGTGCGAACTTTGTACGATTCTCGCCACACCGTTCGCGGCTGACGAGAAGACCCATACTCGAAAGGGGCGCTATTCTATGTCAAAAACGCGCCAATGAAAACAGGGAAAGCCCCTGCTCTCTCATTTTCCTCATAAGGCTTTTTACATACCCCCGAATGGAGGCCTTCCGCCGCCACCGCCGGGCGGCATCATACCGCCCAGGCCGCGCATCATGTTGGCCATACCGCCCTTTTTCCCGAACTTCTTCATCATTTTCGCCATCTGCTTGTGCTGCTTGAGCAGGCGATTGATGTCCTGGATCTGGGTACCGGAACCGGCGGCAATGCGGCGCTTGCGGGAATTGTTGATGGTATCCGGGAAACGGCGCTCCTTTGGCGTCATGGAGCAGATGATTGCCTCCATTTGCCCCATGGACTTGTCATTGACCTGCTGCTGGGCCGCCTGGGCCATTTGCCCCATGCCACCGGGCAGCTTGTCGAGCATGCCGCCGATGCCACCCATTTTCTTCATCTGCTGCAGCTGGTCCCGGAAATCTTCCAGGTCAAAGCCCTTGCCCTTCTTGATCTTCTTGGTGAGCTTCTGGGCCTTCTTGTGGTCCAGCTTGCGCTCGGCTTCTTCGATCAGGGAGAGCACATCCCCCATACCAAGAATCCGCGAAGCCACGCGGTCCGGGTAGAAAGGCTCAAGGGCATCGGTTTTCTCGCCGATACCGAGGAACTTGATGGGCTTGCCGGTAATGTGACGAACCGACAGGGCCGCACCACCACGGGCATCGCCGTCGGTCTTGGTGAGTACCACACCGGTCAACGGCAGGGCATCGTTGAACGCCTTGGCTGTGTTGGCGGCGTCCTGACCGGTCATGGCGTCCACCACGAACAGGGTCTCAACCGGATTCACCGCTTTATGCAGGCGACCAATCTCGCCCATCATGTCTTCATCTATATGCAGGCGACCAGCGGTATCAAGGATCACCACATCCACGTGCTTGCGACGGGCTGCGTCAATGGCGCCAGCCGCGATATCCTCTGGATCCTGCTCGGCGCTGCTGGGGAAGAACTCAACCCCCACTTCGCCAGCCAGGGTTTCCAGCTGCCGGATCGCCGCAGGGCGATAAACGTCGGCACTGACAACCATGACCGATTTCTTTTCCCGCTCCTTCAAAAAGCGCGAAAGCTTGGCCACGGTAGTGGTCTTACCCGCACCCTGGAGACCGGCCATCATAATGACAGCCGGCGGACGGGTTGCCAGGTTGAGGGATTCGTTACCCTCGCCCATGACCCGCTCCAGCTCCTGCTGGACCACCTTTATAAAGACCTGGCCCGGCGTGAGGCTGCGACGCACTTCCTGGCCCAGGGCACGCTTGCGCACCCCGGCGATGAATTCCTTGACCACCGGCAGCGCAACGTCGGCTTCAAGCAGCGCCTTGCGCACTTCGCGCAACGTATCCTTGATATTGTCATCGGTCAGCTTTGCCTGACCCGAGATCTTGCGCAAGCTACCGGATAGTCGGTCCTGGAGATTCTCAAACATGTTGCTTTTCCGTACCCCGGAGAAATGATTCACACAAACCCGGCGACCGGTATCGGTCGCTTGATTCCTGTTGCATAATCGCGACATTATAACCAGACTAAGGTGCCTCTGAAATGACCTACCCGGTCAAATCTGTTCAGATCCACACCAGCTTCTACTTTCAGCAACTAAAAAGGACGTCATGGGAACGCTGATTCTCGCGGTTACTGCACTTTTCCTGTATAGCGTGGGCACGGCCCTGCAGGCTTTGCATTTCCGGGGGCGGGTGCAAGCCAACCTGGCGATAACCACGCTTATCGGTGTTCTCGCTCTGGTTGCCCACGGCCTGCTCATTGCCCAGTCCGTACATCACGATGGCGGCTTTGACTTCAGCCTTTTCAAGAGCTCGGTACTGATTTCCTGGCTGATCGTCTTCCTTTTACTGGGCCTGAACCTGACCAAGCCCGTCGGCAGCCTGTTCCTGGCCGGCTACCCCATCGCCATGCTCACCATCATCATGGCGCTGATCCAGCATACGCCATCGCGAGTAGTCCCCGACCAAAGTTACGGCATGCTTTCACACATTGCCCTATCCGTGACCGCATACAGTCTCTTCACTCTGGCGGCCATTCAGGCGATCTTGCTTCAATTGCAAAACCATCAGCTCAAGCACAATTACAACAGCCTGCTGGTTCGTAACCTCCCCCCCCTGCAGACCATGGAGTCGTTGCTGTTCGAAATGGTTTGGGCAGGGGTTGTCCTGCTGATACTGGCCATTGTCACCGGCGCACTGTTCATTGAAGATCTCTTCGGGCAACATCTCGCCCACAAAACGACCTTTTCCCTGTTGTCGCTTCTGGTATTTGTCGGGCTTCTGGTCGGACGCTATACCAAAGGGTGGCGCGGCGTTACCGCCAGCCACTGGACCCTGGCGGGTTGCGCATTGCTGATGATCGCCTTCTACGGCACCAAGTTTGTGCTTGAGGTGGTCTTTCAACAGGGTGGTTGACGGGTTATTTATCAGCCACTGTACTTTCTATGCGCTTCCTGACATGACAAAGACAGAAGGATTCACCCCTTGAACGAAACATCGCTTACGGCGCTGTTCATTCTCCTGCTCGGCCTGATCATTCTTTCCGGTTTCTTCTCCAGCTCCGAAACCGGGATGATGTCCCTGAACCGCTATCGCCTGAAGCACATGGCCAAAACCGGCCACAAAGGCGCCCGCCGCGCCCAGAGCCTGCTAAACCGCACCGACCAGCTGATCGGCGTGATCCTGATCGGCAACAACTTCGTGAACATTTTCGCCTCGGCCATCGCCACGGTGATCGCCATTCGCATCTGGGGAGACGCCGGCATCGCCGTGGCCACGGTACTGCTGACCATCGTCATCCTGATCTTTGCCGAGGTAACCCCAAAAACCCTGGCCGCCCTGTTCCCAGAGAAAATTGCCTTTCCTGCCAGCTACGTACTCGGCCCGTTGCTCAAAACCCTCTACCCCCTGGTCTGGTCCGTCAACCTGTTTACGGGGTTGATTTTGAAGGTACTGGGCATCAGCTCCGCCCAGGCGTCACAAGATCATCTTAGCCGGGAAGAGCTGCGCACGGTGGTAAATGAAGCAGGCGCGCTGATTCCCGCCAAGCACAAGGACATGCTGGTCAGCATCCTGGACCTGGACAACGTCACCGTGAACGACATCATGGTGCCCCGGAACGAAATCGTCGGCATTGACCTGGATGACGACGTGGAGAACATGCTCCGCCAGCTGAAAAACAGCCAGCACACGCGGCTGCCGGTCTTCAAGGGCGACATCAACAACATTCAGGGCATCCTCCATCTGCGCAACATCGCCCGGCTATTAAAGGAAGAAGACATCAACAAGGCCATGATCATGACCTTGAGCCAGGAGCCCTACTTCATTCCCGAGGGTACCCCCCTGAACACCCAATTGCTGAACTTCCAGAAAGGCAAGCGCCGGTTCGGCATCGTGGTGGACGAATATGGTGACGTACTGGGCCTGGCCACCCTCGAAGACATCCTGGAAGAGATTGTGGGAGAGTTCACCACCGATTATGCGGCCACATCGGCGGACATTATTCCCCAGGAAAACGGCACCTACATTATTGATGGCGGCACGGCAGTGCGTACCATCAATAAAACGCTGGGCTGGAAAATGCCGACCGACGGGCCCAAAACCCTGAACGGGCTGATCACCGAAACCCTGGAAAATATCCCCGACAGCAACGTCTGCCTGAAGGTGTCTGGCCACCGCGTTGAGGTCCTGCAAATCAAGGACAACGTGGTCAAGGCGGCGATCGTCCATCCCAAAAGAAGCAAACGTGCGATTTCGGGAAAAGTGCGCTAGATTTGATCAATAACCAACCAGAATCATCGTCACCAGGCTCGTTCATGTATCCGGTAAAGGCATAAACAGGAGTCGGTCATGAGCAAATCATCCGGCATACATTATCTAAGCGACCACAAGGCCGCGACCGACGCTCGCCCGGTACCACCGGAAGTTGGCCGCGTCCGGGACACGGTCACCGCTGGCCTGGGCGACTTGCTGCAGGGTGCGCTTGATGCCGTGGACGACTCCCTGTTCGAACTGGCCAACAATGCCCGCAGCAACAATGAGCAAAACCGTTATTTTGAGGCCATGCGGGAAATTCGCATCAAGCGCAAAGGCGTGGAGCGGCAATTCCGAAAGGCGATCACCGACCTGTTCTCCCACCCTCCCCGGGTGCAGCAGTCAGCCGAACGCAACACCCAGCAAACGCCCTCCGCCGACACGCTGTCACTGGTTGGCCATGACGACCTGGAAGAGCAGGTTGCCCTGAACGCCATGGTGACCAAGGCCAATGCCCATTTCCAGGGTTCACTGATCCCCCTGCAGGCCCGGTTTTCCCAAGTGTATGCCGGCATCCCCGATGAAGAGCCGGTCAATCCGATGGCTCCGGAGTATTTGTGCGAAGCCTTTGCACAGGCCTCGGAAGCGCTGGACATCCATATCCGGGAACGGCTCATTGTCCTCAAACAATTTGACCGGTACGTGGTTTCCAACCTGGGGATGTTGCTGGACGAGGCCAATCGCATTCTGGTCCAGGCCGGGGTTATTCCCAATTTCCGCTACCACGGCAAGAGCTCGCCCAAGCGAGAAGCGCCCGACGCACAGGCAAACACCCAGCGCCCGTCGATAGACGAGCCCTCCACCAGCCGCAAAGCCGGCAGTTCAGGCCGGGAAAATACTGCCCTGTTTGACCAGATCCGGCGCCTGATGGCCCAGCAACGAACAACATCGGGCAACGTCTCACGCGAGGCTGACCCGTCGGTTCACGTGGTTGATGGCAAGGAACTCATGGAGTTGCTCAGGGCTCTTCCGATGCAGCAAACCATGCCCGAGTCCGGCGATCTCAGCGATGGCGAACCGGTGATCCTGGATCTGCAACAGCTGGTGTACAGCACACTGGCCCGACAGACCCAGCAAAGCGGACAGGAGCCGGCCCTGAAAGAGGTGGATGAGGATCTCATCAACCTGGTGTCCATGCTCTTCGAGTTCATCCTGGACGATGACAACCTGTCCGCCCCCGTCCAGGTTCTGATCAGCCGGCTGCAGATTCCCATCCTGAAGGTGGTGATCAAGGACAAGACGTTTTTCAGCAAGGCCAGCCACCCCGCCCGCAAGCTGCTTAACTCCCTGGCCCGTGCCGGTATTGGCTGGAACAACAGCGATGAAAAGGCCAAGGATCGCCTTTACAACCAGATCCACACGGTTGTACAGCGCATATTGGAGGACTTCGACGGAGACATCGCGCTTTTTGAAGACCTCAACCGGGAGTTCGAACGATTTTTGGAACGGGAAAACCGCAAAGCCTCCCTGGTGGAACAACGTACACGGGAGTCCGAGCGCGGGCGCATCAAATCCCGCAAGGCCCAGGAAGAGGTTGACCACCTGCTGAAGGAAAAAACCCGGAATTACGAACTACCGGAGAGCATTCACGACATACTGATCAACGGCTGGAGCCGGGTCATGTTCCTGGCCTACCTGCGTGATGACTCAGAGCACCGCTGGCAAGAGAGCGTGAAAGTGGTCGATGACCTGCTGTGGTGCCTCAATCCTCACCAGGATGACAAGGAGCGGGACGAGTGGGTCCGGGTGGTTCCCGGGCTGCTAAAAACCCTGAGGGCCGGCCTCAGGGAGGTCTCCTACAAGTCCAATCGGCTGGACGAAGTGATGGCCGCCCTGAAAACTCAGTTAACCGACGCTTTCCGCAACCACACGGCCATCAGCACACCCAAACCAGACACGGCCGACTCTCAGACCAAAGAGATCGATTCAGATGATGAGCCATCATCAGTGCATGACGACGCAGCGCTGGGGGAATACATTGAACAGATCGACAAGCTGAAAATCGGAGACTGGGTGGAATTCCGCCTGGTCAACGGCGCCAGCTTCCGCTGCAAACTCTCAGCGGTGATTGAGGAAGCTAATTCGTTTGTATTCGTTAACCGGATGGGCCTGAAGGTTATCGAGAAGAGCCGGCTTGATCTTGCCAGTGAACTGAGGAAAGGACGCCTGTCGCTGCTGGACCAGGGCGCACTGATTGACCGGGCCCTGAACGCGGTAGTGGGCAACCTGCGCACTAAAACCGCCTGAAAACTCCCGGGGGATAATCGGTCAGGTTACCCGGAACACAGCTCCGGGCAACCTGCGGGACACAATCAGGCTTCTGCCTGACCTGCCGCTTCCTTGACCACTTTTTCCAGTTCGCCGCTTTCGGACATCTCCATGATGATGTCACAACCGCCAACCAGCTCACCGTTGATGTACAGCTGCGGGTAGGTCGGCCAGCTTGAGTACACCTTCAGAGCCTCACGCAGTTCCTGGTTGTCCAGAATATTCACGAACGCAAAACGCTCGCCACAGGCCATCAGTGCCTGCACAGTCTTGGCGGAAAAGCCGCACTGGGGAGCCTGGGGAGTACCCTTCATGTAAAGAATGATGGGGTTCTCTTCGAGTTGGCTCTTGATGCTTTCATTGATGTCCATGAACATACACCTCTGACAAAATTACGGGGCCGCTTACCGGCTCTGAGGCCACATTGTACACGCCTGCGCAAGCCTCAACCAATGCATTACGGATACCCCGTACCAACCACCGGCCGTGACATTGTCTTCACCAGTTCGAAGGGCTAGACTTGGAACCCTTTTTCTACACCAAACCGATCCCGAGTTTCCGGCAAGGGGCCTTTCATGGCAGCAAGACATTTTCTGACACTTAACGACCTGACCACCAACGAACTGGAAGCGCTGCTCGACCACGCAAGCAAGCTCCGCCAGGAGTGGCATGCCGGTAAAGTGCGAGATTCCCTGAAAAACAGGGTACTGGCAATGGTTTTCGAGAAGTCATCCACCCGCACCCGGGTCTCTTTCGAAGCAGGTATGACGCAACTGGGCGGCTCTGCCATGTTCCTGTCGCCACGGGACACCCAACTGGGCCGTGGCGAGCCCATCGAAGACTCCGCCATCGTGATTTCCAGTATGGTGGACGCCGTCATGATCCGGACCTTTGGCCACGAAACCGTGGAGCGTTTTGCTTCCGCTTCCAGCAAACCGGTCATCAATGCCCTGACCGACGAATTCCACCCGTGTCAGCTGCTGGCCGACATGCAGACCTACCGTGAGTATCGGGGCAGCATCAAGGGCGCAACGGTGACCTGGGTCGGCGATGGCAACAACATGTGCAACTCCTACATCAACGCCGCCGCCCAGTTCGATTTCCACCTGAACGTCGCCTGCCCGGAAGGTTATGAGCCGGATGCGAAGCTGCTGGAACAATACGGGGAGCGGGTAAGCATCATGCGCTCCCCCGAAGAAGCCGCCAAGGGCTCCAACCTGCTGGTCACCGACGTCTGGGCCTCCATGGGCCAGGAAGACGAGCAGAAAGCCCGGGAGCGGGCTTTCCAGGACTACCAGATCAACCCGGAACTGATGGCCGTCGCCGACAAGGACGCTTTGTTTATGCACTGCCTGCCCGCCCACCGTGGTGAAGAAATCTCCACCGACATGATGGAGCACCCGGGCTCGGTTGTCTGGCACGAAGCGGAAAACCGTCTGCACGCCCAGAAAGCCCTGCTTGAGTTCCTTATTCTGAACCGCCTGGACTAAGTCATGGATTACACTGCGGCAGCGAGCGACTGGCTCCTTGAAGTACACAACCTGTCTTGCGGCTACGGCGGCGATTCAGTGGTGCGGGATATCAACTTCGCGCTGAGCCAGGGAGACATTGGCTGTCTGCTGGGTCCTAGTGGCTGCGGCAAAAGCACGATTTTACGGGCACTGGCCGGCTTTCTGCCCATCAACCAGGGCGAGATCCGCCTGCAGTCACAGGCCATCAGCCTTCCGGGTCGGTCGCTGGCGCCGGAGAAACGCAAGATTGGCATGGTGTTCCAGGATTACGCCCTGTTTCCCCACATGACCATTGCCGATAACGTGGGTTTTGGCCTGAAGAATCTGGGCAAAGCCGAGAAACGGCAAAAAGTGGCGGAACTGCTGGATCTGGTCCACCTGCAGGACCTGGCCGACAACTATCCGCATCAGCTGTCTGGCGGTCAGCAACAACGGGTGGCCCTTGCCCGGGCCCTGGCACCGGAGCCCACCCTAATCCTGCTGGATGAGCCTTTCTCGAACCTCGATACCGACCTGCGCCGCCGGCTCAGCCTGGATGTCCGGGAGATCCTCAAAACCCTGGGCATCAGCGCCATTCTGGTGACCCACGACCAGCAGGAAGCCTTCGCCATGTGCGATCAGGTCGCCGTGCTGAAAAATGGTTCCATCCAGCAGTGGGATGTGCCCTACAACCTGTATCACGAACCGGCCAACCGCTTCGTGGCCAGTTTCGTGGGTCAGGGCGGGTTCATTCCCGGACAGGTCCTGGGACCCGACACCATCGAATCCGAGCTGGGGATCATTCACGGCAACCGGGCCTACAACTGGGAGCCGGGGACACTGGTCGATATCCTGATCCGTCCAGACGACATCGTTTACGATGAAACCTCGGAGCTCAAACCCAAGGTGGTCGAGAAGACCTTCGCGGGCACCTCAACGCTGTACCGCTTCCGCTGCTCGGAGGACACGGATTTCGAGGCCCTGTTCCGCAGCCACCTCGACTTCCATCTGGGGGAACAGGTACCGGTGCGGGTAGAGGCCGATCATCTCATTGCCTTTGAGCGGACCGCCTGACCCAACTCACTGGACCCGCGGCCAAACCAGGCTGAAACGGGCACCGCCCAGTTCATCGCTACGCCCGACAAATGCCTGGCCGCCGTGCCAGTAGAGAATACGCCGTACGATGGAAAGCCCCAGGCCGTAGCCGCCGGAGGTTCGGGTTCGGCTGTCGTCCAGCCGGGCAAAGGCACTGAAAACCTTCTCCCAGTGATCTTCCGGAATGCCTGCGCCGTCGTCTTCCACATCAACCCGGCAGTTATTTTCGTCCAGCTGGCAGGTCACCAGCACCTTACCCCTGGCGTGGCGAGCCGCATTACCCACCAGATTCTGGATCGCCCGATGGATATAACGCGGTTCAATGTCCGCCATGGCGTAATGCTGGGATGATTCGTCTATCTGACACCGGATGTCGATGCTGTCATGGATCATGGCCTGCTCATCCACCACCTGCTGCACAATCTCCGGCACCGAAGACTGACGCAGTGTGAATGCCGGCCCTCCCTGCTCCAGACGGGCATAGGTAAGGATTTCATCAATCAGCTCATCCAGCTCCTGGATATCGCCATCAATCCCCTGCAGCTGCTTATGCAGCGTCTCGGGGCTGTTGGCCGACTCGATCATCTGCACCCCAAAGCGAATGCGGGCCACCGGCGTACGCAATTCATGGGAAACGGCATGGATCATTTCCCGCTGCACTTCCACCAGCCGCTGGATCTGCTCGGCCATACTGTTGAAAGAAGCGGCCAGTCGGGAGACCACCGTTCCCTCTCCCGCCTCGACCCGGGCGCCCATTTCACCCCGGGCCATGCGCACGGCCACGGATTCCACCTTACGCATCTGCCCGTCCATAAACCGGAGCCCCAGGAACAGCGCCAACGCCAGCACACCGCCGAGGAAAAGTACAAACAGGGCGATGACCGTCCAACTCCAGGGATTAAACCGTGATGCCATATCCAGAGCCCACAGATCTCCCGTGGATAGCTGGAACAAAACCCTCAGGTTCCCATCCGCTCCGTTAAACGACACCAACCCATGGCGACTCAGCCCATCGAGGACGGATTGGTCCGGCAATTGCGAAGCATCCTGAACCGGCGCGATGTTGACGCCCAGGGATTCGCCCAACTGCAGCCCCATGGCAACGCGTTGCTTTCCGTTCGCGGTTTCCAGGTGCCAGCGGGCGATGAGTGCCGTGGCGCGGGCAAGTTCCGAGTATGGGTCTTCAAGGGCGAGGCGATTAACCTGGCCATCATGGGCCAGAACGTAAAACCGGTACCCGGCGTCCACTTTCTCGGCCACCACCTGGCCGTACATCAGGCGTTCAGCATTGACCGCAGAGAGTTCGAAGCTGCCGGGATTGCCCACCTCCAAATCAAACAGGGGCGACATCCAATGATATTGGGACGCGGCATCCGGCACCGTGGCCAGCCACTGCATCAGTGGCTCGGCGGTGGTTTCTAGCCAGATCTGTTTCCGGATGGGGTTCATCAGTGAAAACAGCAGCACACAGACAACGATCACTGCCACTGCAACGGCGGCAAGGCGGGC
The DNA here is from genome assembly GCF_002934325.1 of Marinobacter persicus. GTDB lineage: Bacteria > Pseudomonadota > Gammaproteobacteria > Pseudomonadales > Oleiphilaceae > Marinobacter > Marinobacter persicus_A. The sequence continues at coordinate 144,994 of NZ_PTIV01000005.1, read as the reverse complement.
ATAGAGCTTGAGGAAAAGCGTCACAGACATGGGCTTCCAGCCTCAGGGAAGCAGTCAAGGCTCCTTGACGAACAGGTATCCCTTGCTGCGGACCGTTTTGATACGGCGTGGATGGATGGGATCATCGCCGATTTTCGGACGAATCCGGGACACCCGGACATCAATCGACCGATCCTGACCGTCGTACTGAATACCACGCAAAGCGGTAAAGATTTCTTCGCGGCTGAGTACCCGGCCGGCGTTGTTGGCCAGCAGCCAGAGCAAATCGAATTCGGCACTGGTCAGGTCAATGCTTTCATCCCCAAGCCAGGCCTCACGCATGGTCCGGTCCACGACCAGGTCATTGAACTGCAACCGGACCGGCTCATCGCTTTCCTGCCCCGCCGGCATGGACCGGGACGGGCTTTCAATACGACGAAGCAGGGCACGGACCCGCGCCAGCAAGACGCGCGGCTGAACCGGCTTGCCAACGTAATCATCGGCACCCATTTCCAGGCCCAGGACCTGATCCAGATCGTCGGTACGGGCGGTAAGCATAATAATGGGGCCGGAATAGAATGGGCGTACGCGGCGACAGATTGAAAGGCCATCCTCGCCAGGCAGCATGAGATCCAGCACAACCAGGTCCGGCTGTTCGTTACAGATGCGGTCCACGGCGGCCGCGCCATTGCTCTCCAGTGACACCACCAAGCCGTTGCTTTCCAGGTATTCCCGGGTCAGCTCCGCCAGACGCTCGTCGTCCTCGACAATCAGAATCCGCCAACTCTCGTTTGTCTGTTCCATGCCGTCCATATTGAATTCTTGTAATCCGGTTGCGGGTTTTACCCAAAGGTACACATAACTTTTAGTTACAGCAATTATACATGCTATTCAGAAATATACATGTAACCACCATCGGGTTACAGCCTGTCACCGATCAATGTCGCACTGCCTTGTCACAGACAAGTCACGAGTAGGTCACCCGCCTGTCACACCGACTTCATAGCCTCAAATGCAAACAGGTGAACACAGAGGCTATGTCATGACCGCACAATCCGTACAACGGCAATCACGGCCGGGACGCAATCTCAAAACCGGGCTTGCCCAGAGCCCGGCAGAGCTTGAAGCAGCACAACGTCTGCGTTACCGGGTCTTCTCTGAAGAGTATGGCAGTGATCTGGGGGCCGAAACGCCAGGCATCGACGCTGACCGTTTTGACCTGGCCTGTGACCATCTGCTGGTGACCGATGTCGATACCGGCGAATTGGTGGCCACCTCCCGCATCCTTCACCAGAGCGCCGCCGAAACCATTGATGGTTTCTATTCGGCCGAGGAGTTCGATTTGGGCGCCCTGACCCGACTGCCGGGCACCATGGCCGAGCTTGGCCGCACTTGCGTACACCCGGACTACCGTAACGGCGGCACCATCAGCCTGCTGTGGACCGAACTTGCCTCCTGGCTGCTGGATCGCAAGGTGGACTACCTGATTGGCTGTGCCAGCATATCGATGGCTGACGGCGGCTCCCGGGCCTGGCGCATTGCCCAGTCCCTCCAGCGCGACCACCTGACCGGCCCGGATTGCCGGGTTATACCCCGGCGCGCCCTGCCCCACCTGGCCTTCCCTGATCACCAACGTCGGGAAGAAATCCCACCTCTGATCCGCGCTTACATGCGCCTGGGGGCAAAGGTCTGCGGTGAACCCTGCTGGGACCCCGAATTCCGTTGTGCCGACATGCTGGTGCTGCTGGATGTCAGCCTCATGGCCGGCCGCTACAGCCGCCACTTTCTAAAAGAGAAGCAGTGAGCGGGAGGCGACCCTTGGTCTGGATCAGACTCCCATGGCGACTCGCGGCGTTCATGCTGGTACTGCTGACCACCAGCCTGGCCGCAGTAGCAATTGGCATCATCAGCGGTGTCCGGCAGCAACCGGTGGATCGGCCCCGATGGGCCAGCCGGTGTTTTCGACTGATGTGTCACTGCCTGGGCTGGCAGATTCGGGTTCATGGACAGCCGCCAAGCGGTGGGCGAGTGCTAATGGTGGCCAATCACATCAGTTGGGTGGATATTCCGGCACTGGGCAGCGTGATGCCAACCCGCTTTCTATCGAAAGCCGAGGTTGGCCGCTGGCCCCTCATAGGCTGGCTCGCCAGACAGGGGGGGACCCTGTTCATCAACCGGGGGAGTGGTCGTTCCGGCGGCATCCGGCGCGAAATAGCGGGCGTGCTGCAGCGGGCGGAACCGGTCATGATCTTTCCCGAAGGCACCACCAGTTCCGGCCGGAGTGTCTTGCCCATCCATGGCCGACTGCTGGGCGCCGCCAGCGATGCCAACGCCTTGATCCAGCCAGTCTCTATCGGCTATCGACGCCAGGGTCGCCCGGATGATCTAGCTCCGTTCGTTGGTGACGACGACTTCCTGGGGCACCTGATACGACTGCTCAAACAACCACCAACTCATGTCGAAGTGCTTTTCCATGCTCCGGTGGCAGCGGGCAGCGCCGAGTCCACCAAGGCGTTGGCGTCAAAGCTGCACCAGACCCTCGATTCAGGGTTGGCCGCTATTCACTCGGGGCAACTCGACACGTCACCCCAAAGCGGAATCAGAACAATGGCCGGCCCTGGGTGATTTCGTCTTCAGTGGCGTCCCGGCGACCCACAATTTCCAGATCAAAATACAGGGTAAAACCAGCCAGTGGGTGGTTGGCATCCACACGAATCAGGTTGCCGTCGATGCCCACTACCTGCACCACCTGGGTTTCATCGCCGGAGTTGGTCTGGAATTTCATACCCACTTCCAGCTTTTCCACGCCCTCGAACAGCGATTTGGGCACCTTGCGCACCAGCTCTTCACGGTATTCGCCGTAGGCCATCTCCGGTGGAATGGTCACCTCGAGGCAATCACCCACGTTGCGATCTTTTACCGCCCTCTGGATGCCCTCGATGATTTCCGGGGTGCCGTACAGGAAGTGCAGCGGCTCGCTGCCTTCGGAGGTATCCACCAGCTCGCCAATCTTGTTCTTGAGAACGTAGTGAACGGTATAAACTTGCGGCGTTGATTGCTCAGTATCAGCTTGCATCAGCGATTCCGGGTCCTGTCATTCGTTGCGGTCATTGAAAGCCGGCCATTCTACCATGGCCGGTCTGGTCAGCATCAGGGGCAGGGGTAGGTAAACTCCGCATGAATCGCTTCAATGGCCTCCACCAGGTCCTGGCTCAATGTCACCCCAACGGAACCCATGTTCTCCCGCAGCTGTTCCATGGTGGTGGCACCGATGATATTGCTGGTCACAAACTCCCGGCTGTTCACCCAGGCCAGCGCCAGCTGTGCCGGGCTCAAGCCGTGCTGGTGCGCCAGGTCCACATAGGCGCTGGTGGCGTCCTGGGCGTGCTCGCTGGTATAGCGGCTGAAGCGCTCGTACAGGGTCAGCCGTGCCTTTTCCGGCCATTTGCCACCCAGGTACTTGCCGGTAAGCATGCCGAACGCCAGCGGAGAATAGGCCAACAGGCCAGTGGCCTCGCGGTGGGCAAATTCGGCCAACCCCATTTCGAAGGACCGATTCAACAGGTTGTAGGGGTTCTGGATAGACACCACACGCGGCCAGTTGTTCTCCCGGGCCAGGCGCAGGTACTCCATGGTGCCCCACGGTGTCTCGTTGGACAGGCCGATATGGCGAATCTTGCCTTCCTGAACCAACTCGTGAAGGGCACCGAGGGTTTCCTCAATCGGGGTGAATTGCTCATTGGCGGTGCGTTGGTAACCCAGTTTGCCAAAGAAATTGGTACTGCGATCCGGCCAATGCACCTGGTACAGGTCCAGGTAATCGGTCTGCAGCCTCTTGAGGCTGTCTTCACAGGCCTGGCGAATATGCTCGCGGGTCAGGCGCGGACCGCCGCGCAGATAACTCAGGCCATTGCCCGGCCCGGCCACTTTAGAAGCAATGACCAGCTTGTCGCGCTGGCCCCGACTGGCCAGCCAGTTGCCGAGGTAAGTCTCGGTCAGCCCCTGGGTATCGGCCTTGGGCGGCACCGGGTACATCTCCGCCGCATCAATAAAGTTCACGCCATGGGCGGTGGCATAATCCAGCTGCTCAAACGCTTCCTGCTCACTGTTCTGCTCGCCCCAAGTCATGGTGCCCAGGCCAATCAGGCTCACATCAATATCAGTATTCCCCAGTTTGCGTGTCTGCATGGAATCTCCTTGTGGCAATCAATTGTGGCGATAAATTTCAGAAAAACGGTGTAACAGGAACGTCATGAAGCTGTCGCATAGCTGTCACGGCGGGGCTCTAGAGTCAAAACATGACCAGAAACCCTGCAGGAAGCATCGTGACCACACCCCTTATGAGCCATCTTCAGCGCCATCACATTAGCATTGTTTCCGAGACCTTTCCGCCGGAAATCAATGGTGTTGCCAATACGCTCAAGCACCTGTGCCAGGGGTTAAAGCAACGCGGACGCCAGATAACCGTGGTACGACCGGCACAACCCGGAGAACCCAAGGGCCCTCGCCCCTACCAGGCAAACAGTCTGTGTTCCGGTGAACTGGTTGTGACCGGCGTTCCCATACCCGGTTACAGTGAATTGCAATTCGGCCTGGCCCGGTCCGCTCAGTTGGTCGCTTTCTGGGAACAGTGCCGGCCGGAATCCATCTATGTCGCGACCCAGGGCCCGCTGGGACTCGCAGCGGTGAAGGCGGCCAAACGACTGGGCATTCCCGTTTGCTCGGGCTTTCACACCAACTTTCACAGCTACTCGGGCTACTATGGCCTGGGCGCCCTGGAATGGCTGCTGCGCGGCTATGGCCGCTGGTTCCACAACCGCACACACCAGACCCTGGTACCCACCCGGAAGATGCAGGCCACGGTTGAGCGCATGGGCATCCACAACGCCCGGCTCTGGAGCCGGGGCGTGGATTGCCAGACTTTCACCCCGCACAAACGATGCTCCCTCTTGCGCCAAAGCTGGGGGCTGTCGGACTCCGATCGGGCCGTGGTCTATGTAGGCCGACTCGCCGCCGAGAAGAACGTGAAACTGGCGGTGTCCTGTTTCGAGCGCATTCGTTGCCTGCACCCCACGGCGCGCTTCATCCTGGTGGGCGACGGCCCACTGCGACAGCAGCTGGAAGCCCGCCACCCGGACTACATTTTCTGTGGCAGCCAGCGGGGCGACGACCTGGCCCGACACTACGCCTCGGCCGACCTGTTCCTGTTTCCCAGCAAAACCGACACCTTCGGCAACGTCGTGCTCGAAGCCATGGCCAGCGGGCTGGGCGTGGTTGCCTTTGACGATGCCGCAGCCGCCGAACACATCCGCCAGAACGAAAACGGAATGAAGGCTCCCCTGAGCGACGATGAAGCCTTCATCACCCACGCCCTCAGGCTGATGGACCAGCCTTCCCAGCTCAACCAGATACGCACCCGGGCTCGCCTGGACGCCCTGGACCTGACCTGGACCAACCAGATCGAGATCTTCGAACAACTGGTACTAAACCAATCGGAACGAGGCCCGTACAATGCCACCGATAAGCAAAGCATCCCGATTCTTTAGCCTGGCCGACCAGCGGGAAGTCGCCCTCTGCCAGGCCATTAACCGCAGCGTGCAGTTTCGCCCCATACGCGGTTATTTCAGGCTTGCCAGCCGATTGGGCGACGGCTGGTTCTGGTACGCGGTGATCTTACTGCTACCGATACTGGAGCCGGACCGGGGTTTACCCTTCGCCCTGCTCATGACCTTCACCGGCCTGACCTGCACCCTGACCTACAAAGCCCTGAAACACCAACTGATTCGCGAACGCCCCTTCATCTCCTTCCCCGCCATCGACTGCGCCACGCCCCCACTGGACCGCTACAGCTTTCCCTCCGGTCACACCCTGCACGCCGTCTGCTTTCAAACCATGTTGTTTGCCATCACGCCCGCCCTCGCCTGGGCCATTCTGCCATTCACATTGTCAGTGGCTGCCTCCCGGGTGGTTTTGGGCCTGCACTACCCCACCGATGTCATGGCCGGAGCCCTGATTGGCGGCAGCATGGGCTGGGCTTCTCTGGAGATCTTCAGTCACTGGCTGGCCTGAGCGAACCTCCTTCACTCAAACAGGCGCAACTGGGTGACCGGGGCCTCGTCATTCCGAAAACGCACCCCCAGCCCCAGCAACCGGACAGGACGGTCTTCCTTTGTGATGAGTTCATCCAGCAACGGCTGGAAATCGGCCACCACCGGCTCAATCACGCTCTCACGCACCCGCTCCAGGGTATGGGTGGAAAAATCACTGTAACGAACTTTCACGAACAGCTTGTGAATGGGCTTTTTCTGCGTCTTGCGGGACAAGCGCCGGTTCAGGTCGTCCAGCAGATCCGGCAATACCCCCTGACAGGCGGTCTTGTCCGGCAGATCCCGGGAAAACGTGCGCTCCACACTCACCGACTTGGCAATGCGGGTGACCACCACCGGGCGCTCATCCCGGCCGTGGGCCATTTCATAAAGCCGGTAGCCCTGCTTGCCGAATTTGTCGATCAGCACCTCCGCTCCCAGCGCCTGCATGTCACCGCAGGTCTGCACGCCGAGGTCATGAAGCTTGCCAGCGGTGACCCGCCCCACCCCGAACAGTTTTTCCACCGCCAGCGTTTGCACGAAGGCGGGCACTTCTTCAGGGGTAATCACAAACAGGCCGTCCGGCTTTTGCCAGTCACTGGCGATTTTGGCGAGGAATTTGTTGGGCGCCACGCCGGCGGAAATGGTGATGCCCACCTCCCGCTGCACCCGTTCCCGCAGGTAACGGGCCATCAGTGTGGCGCTGCCCTTGTGGTCGGTAACATCGGAGACATCCAGGAAAGCTTCATCCAGCGACAGCGGCTCCACCAAGTCGGTCATCTCACGCAATATGGCCATCACCTGCTGCGACGCCACCCGGTATCGGGAAAAGTCGGCGGGCACGGTCACCAGCCCCGGGCACAGGCGCCGGGCCTCGCTACCGGGCATGGCCGAACGCACCCCAAAGGCCCGGGCGCGGTAGTTACAGGTAGTCACCACGCCCCGGCCTTCGGCACCACCCACCGCCAGCGGCACGTCCCGGAGGCTCGGGTCGTCCCGCATTTCGACCGCAGCGTAGAAGCAGTCGCAGTCCACGTGGATGATTTTTCGCTGGTGCATACGGGGATTACTCGTAGGTTAGTAAGCGGGCAGGCCTTTCCAAAACCGTGCGGAGCCATGGGTGAAGAGCGAGCAGCTCTTCACGGGCTGGCCAGGGACGGCCTGCCCCGGACCTTCAGCGCGACGCAGGAGCATTGAGCGCTGAAGGGCGGAGCTCGAGCGCTACAGGGATGTATTTACAGCGTGTTTTGGAAAGGCCTGCCCGCTTACTAACCGGTTCCGACTAGTGTACATTTATACAGCCTTGTATCTTAAGCCAACATGCCGAAAATGTCAGGAGTTCCAACGCCCGACCCGCCGATTAAAGGCTCACGGGCCTTCAACAGATTCCTGATCCAGGGAAAGAGCACCACATGAGCGACACCGCCACCACTGGCGTCAGCCAGAGCTTCCAGCTGAAAAGCGCAAGCGTCTCACTGACCGCCCTTGAGCTTTATTATTTCGACGACACCGAATTCGAAGCCAACCTGCGTGAGAAAATCAGTCAGGCGCCGGGCTTTTTCAAGGATATCCCCCTGGTGATCAGTCTGGATAAGTACGAAGGGCCCGACCGGGAGCTGGATTTCTTCAAGATCATTGGCACCTGTCGCCGTTACAACATCCATGTGATTGGCGTACGCGCCGCCACCGATGACCAGCGCCGGCTGGCCCGTAGCGCCGAGTTACCGGTATTGCCCGGTGGCAGCCTGCGCGAAACCAAATCGGAAGCTCCGGCCCAACAGCCGGAGGCCGCCCCGGAGCCATCGCCAACCCTGGCGCAACCGGCACCGGCAAAAGTCATCACCCAGCCGGTGCGTTCCGGGCAGCAAATCACCGCGCCCGAGGGCGATTTGGTGATCCTGGCGCCGGTGCAGGCCGGTGCGGAAGTGCTGGCCGCAGGCGACATCCACATTTACGGCCCGCTGCGTGGCCGGGCCCTGGCCGGTATCCACGGCACCGAGGGCGCCCGGATTTTTTGCCAATCCCTGGAAGCAGAGCTTGTGTCCATCGCCGGACACTATAAAATCTCCGAGGATCTTCAGGACAACGGCTGGAAAGGCGCCGTGCACATCCAGCTCAAGGACGACCTGCTGGTGGTAAAGCCACTGGACAAGGCCTGATGTTGTACCGCCCACAACATGTGAAGATACACAAAATCCACCGCGAAACAGGAATTTAACCTTGGCTAGAATCATTGTCGTAACTTCGGGAAAAGGCGGCGTGGGCAAGACCACCACCAGCGCCTCGATCAGCACCGGCCTGGCCAAGCACGGCCAGAAAACCGTCGTGATCGACTTCGACGTGGGCCTTCGCAACCTGGACCTGATCATGAACTGCGAACGCCGTGTGGTGTATGACTTCGTTAACGTGATCCAGGGCGAGGCCACTCTCAACCAGGCGCTGATCAAAGACAAGCGGGTGGACGGCCTGTACATCCTGCCGGCCTCGCAAACCCGGGAAAAAGAAGCCCTCACCAAAGAAGGCGTTGAGAAGGTCATCAACGAGCTGTCCGGAACCTTCGACTACATCGTCTGCGACTCTCCCGCCGGCATCGAACATGGCGCCCTGATGGCCCTGTACCACGCCGATGAAGCCATCGTGGTGACCAACCCGGAAGTGTCCTCGGTGCGCGATTCCGATCGTATCCTGGGCATCCTGCAAAGCAAGTCCAAGCGCGCGGAAAATGGCCTGGAGCCGGCCAAGGAACACCTGCTGCTGACCCGTTACAATCCCGAGCGTGTGGACAAGGGTGAAATGCTCTCAGTACAGGACGTGGAGGAAATCCTGGCGATTCCGCTGCTGGGAGTGATTCCGGAAAGCCAGGTGGTACTGAACGCCTCCAACCAGGGCCTGCCCGTGATCCTGGAGGAAGACAGCGACGCCGGTCAGGCCTACGAGGATGCAGTAGCCCGCCTGCTGGGTGAAGAGCGCGAGCATCGTTTCCTCACCGCCCAGAGAAAAGGCTTCTTCAGCCGCATGTTCAAAGGGGCCTAGGCATGAGTTTTCTGAACTATTTCAAAGGCAAGAAGCCCAAATCCGCCAGTGTGGCCAAGGAACGCCTGCAGATCATCGTGGCCCACGAACGGGGCCAGCGGGCACAGCCGGACTACCTGCCCCAGCTACAACAGGAACTGGTGGAAGTGATCCGCAAATACGTGCAGATTAGCGACGACATGGTTCAGGTGGACGTCGACCGCAACGACCACTGCTCCGTGCTTGAGCTGAATGTCACACTCCCGGAAAAATAACCCCCTATGCTGATGTCAAGGATGACGATCAGCCAGGGAATGGCTAAGCTTTTATTCAACAGACAGGGAAAGAGGTAGCGCCGCCAATGCCAAGAGCACCGCAAGCTCGCCGTAAGATGTATGTCCTCGACACCAACGTCCTGATCCACGATCCCAACGCCCTCCTGAATTTCGAAGAACACGAAGTCATCATTCCGATGACGGTCCTGGAAGAGCTCGACAACCTGAAATCCGGCAAGCAGGCCGTGGCTGCCGACTGTCGCCAGGCCATTCGCACCATTGACCGCCTGCTGGGCGATGCCACGCCGGGGGAAATCGAGAAAGGCGTGCCGATCCTGCGGGGCAAGAAGGCCGAACCGCTGGGCAAGCTCTCGATCATCATGAACACCGATCACAGCGTGCACCATGCCCTGCCCGAGCACCTGAACGACAACAAGATCATCAACACCCTGGCCTCACTGCAGAACAAGCACAAGTCGCGGGACATCATCCTGGTGAGCAAGGACATCAACATGCGCCTGAAGGCCCGTGGTTTTGGCGTGGAAGCCCAGGATTACACCAACGACCAGCTGCTGGACGACATTGATCTGCTGCCCAAGGGCTACAAGGAATTTCCCGGCTCGTTCTGGGACGGCATCGAGAAAGTGGAAACCGTCCAGCGCGAAGGCATCACCGAGCACCTGCTCAAGCGCGAAGGTGAGCTGGCCAAGATGAACGTGAACGAGTTTGTCCTGGATGAGCAGGGCTTCATCGGCCAAGTGGCCGATGTGTCACCGGACCAACTGGTGATCAAGGATCTGCACCAGCACGACCTGCTGAACGCGGAAGTCTGGGGCCTGATGCCGCGGGATATCTACCAGGCCATGGCCCTGCACCTGCTGATGGACCCAGACATTCACCTGATCAACCTCACCGGCTCCGCCGGCTCCGGCAAGACCATCCTGGCGCTCGCCGCCTGCATTGAAATGACCGTGGCCAGCAAGGCTTACAAGCGCATCATCGCCACTCGCTCCACCCAGGGGCTGGACGAAGACATCGGCTTCCTGCCGGGTACCGAGGCGGAAAAGATGGAGCCCTGGCTGGGCGCCATTGTCGACAACCTTGAGGCCCTGCACGAGGACGACGAGAACATGACCGCCAGCGTGGATTACATCCTCAGCAAGGTACCGCTGCACTTCAAGTCCATGAACTACCTGCGCGGGCGCAGCTTCCAGCACACGTTGCTGATCATCGACGAATGCCAGAACCTGACCCCGCACCAGGTCAAAACCATCATCACCCGGGCCGGCACCGGCTCAAAAGTCATCTGCCTGGGCAACCTGGCACAGATCGACACCCCCTACCTCGGCCCGCTGAGTTCAGGGCTGACCTACATGACCGAACGCTTCAAGGGCTTCCAGCACGGTGGGCACATTCATCTGCAGGGCGTTCCCCGGTCTATCCTGGCGGAGTACGCGGAGGCCAATCTCTAACGGGAAATCGTGGACAGGCTCAGTCCTTGAACTGAGCCTTATCCAGCCCGTGCTTTTTCATCTTGTCATACAGGGTCTTGCGGGCAATACCCAACTGCACCATGGTGTCCTTGATACTGCCCTGGCAAGCATTGAGGGCGCTGATGATGGCCGAGCGCTCAAAGCTGTCCATCATCTCCGATAGCGTCTGTCGGCTGGTGATGCTGGCGCCATCGGCAGACTCACCTTCCCTCAGGGCAGCTGGCCCCAGCAGCACGTAGCGTTCGGCCAGGTTGCGCAGCTCCCGCACGTTGCCCGGCCAGGGCCGCTCCATCAGACGACTGGCCTGCCCCGCATCCAGCGGCACGCTTTCCCTGTCATAACGGGCGGCAGCCACCAGCACGAAGTGGTGAAACAACAGCGGGATATCCTCCTTGCGCTCACGCAGGGGCGGTATGTTCACTTTTACCACGTTCAAGCGGTAGTACAGGTCGGCCCGGAACTCGCCTTCATCGCTGAGCTTTTTCAGGTCCGCCTTGGTGGCGGCAATGATGCGCACGTCCACTTCCTGCACCTGGTTGCTGCCCAGCCGCTCCACTTTCTGTTCTTCGAGCACCCGCAGCAGCTTGATCTGCAGCGACAGCGGCATGCTCTCAACTTCGTCCAGGAACAGAGTGCCCTTATGGGCATGCTCGATCTTGCCAATCCGGCGCTTCTCGGCACCGGTGAAGGCCCCTGGTTCATGGCCGAAAAGCTCACTCTCAATCAGGTTTTCAGGCACCGCACCGCAGTTAATCGCGACAAAGTTATGGGCACTGCGGGGGCTGCTCTCGTGGATATAACGGGCCAACGCATCCTTACCGGAGCCGGTCTCACCGTGCAGCAGGATATTGGCGGATATGTCCAGCACCGACTGCACGGTTGCCATCATCTGCTGCATGGGACGGGATTCGCCAAAAATACGCGGGCCCGGCCGGGCCATTTGCCGCAACTGCGCTTTCAGGCGCCGGTTCTCCAGCGCCAGGTGGCGTTTTTCCAGGGCGTGGCGCAGAAGTTCAATCAACTCGTCATGATCAAACGGCTTTTCGATAAAGTCGTACGCGCCTTTCTGCATGGCCGATACGGCGGTGCTGATGTCGCCCTGGCCGGTCAGGAGGATCACCGGGATGCTGTCATCCACAGCCCGCACCTTCTCCAGCATCTCCAGCCCATCCATTTCCGGCATGTTGTAATCGCACAGGATCACCCCGGAGTATTCGGGCGTAATGGTCCTGAGCGCCGAAGGCGCGTCTTCAAAACAGGCGACCGGCAGATCCTCCAACGTCAGACTCTGGGCCAGCGCCTGGAGAATATGGGGATCATCATCCACAAAAATGACGGACGCTTGTGTCATTACTCTGTCTCCCGCTTGGGCAAGGTAAGTACGAATTCCGCTCCCGATCCGTCGGAACGGTTATGGCCGGTGAGACTGCCACCCAGGGCATCGACGATCTGCCGGGAGATGGACAATCCCAGGCCCAACCCCTGCTTCACCGATTTGGTGGTGAAGAAGGGCTCGAACAGCTGTTCGGTGTTGGCGGGCAACCCTGGCCCATTATCGCGTACCGAACAGCGCCAGAAACCATCCAGGGGCTCAATATCAATCGTAATCGCGGGCTCTGCCTGGCCTTCAACCGCCTGAACCGCGTTGGCCAACAGGTTGATCAACACCTGTTCGATGCGGATCAGGTCTCCGTGGCACCACACCGGGGCCTTCGGGCGACGCCATTCAATATCAACACCCTCACTGCTCTTCTGGGCAGAAATGATCTTAAGGGCCGCATCCACCGACTGGCGCAAATCCACCAGTGTGGGCGGGCCCTCGGATTTGCGGGCAAATACCTTGAACTGGCGGGTCAGCTCCGCCAGCTTGTCGCACAGCATCACGATTTCCGCCAGGTTGGCATCCACCATCTCGGTGGCGCCTTTCTCAAGGAAACGGCGGCTGTTGCGGGCGTAGGTCTGGATGGCCGTGAGCGGCTGATTCATTTCATGGTTCAGCCCGGCAGACATCTGGCCCAGCACGGCCAGCTTGGCGGCCTGGACCAGCTCCTGCTGGGTTTCACGCAATTCACTCTGCGCTCGCTCCCGCTCGCGGATTTCTTCAAGCAGCTGCTGGTTGGAGTGTTCAAGGTCACGGGTACGCGCAGCCACGCTCTGCTCCAACTGTTCTCCCCGAAGCGCCAGCTCGGCCTCCCGCCGCGAACGTTCGCGAACATATAGCCACGCCAGCAACACACCGAAAAACAAAGCGGTGCCGGCCAGCATAAAGCCCACACGGGATACCAGAACCGGATCCGTGGACACCATCACCCGGAGGGTCCAGTCCAGCCTCGGCAATGGTGTTTCCGTGCTCAAGTACGCCTCCGATCCTTTCGGAGTCATCAGGCGAATGAGTTCCGACTGCTCCGAAAGCCCCCAGGGGCGCGCCTGCTGTTCAATCCTCATGGGACGCAGTTCCCTGTCGGGGTATCGCTGGCGGGTTTCCAGGGGTAAGGCACCGTTATGCCCACCGGAAAAGTCACGGTAAAGCCAGCCTTCACGGCTGGAAAGGAAACTGACACCCGCCCTGTCCAGCACCACCATTTCGGCATCCCTCTTGGCCGCCGGCCGATGCCACTGGGATTCAAGCTCGTGCACCAACACTTTAACCGCTACAACCCCGACCAGGTCACCACTGGCCGCCCGGACGGGGTGGGAAAAGTACAGGCCGCGAACACCCGATGTAGTTCCCAGAGCGAAATAGACCGCCGAATCACCGGTTGCCATGGCTTCGTAAAAGTAGGGGCGAAAATCAAAGCGGCGGCCGACAAAGTTGTCGCGGTCCTGATAATTGTTGGCGGCAATAGTCAGCCCCCGGGCATTCATCAGATAGACATCCGAGCTGCCAACAATCGTGGCCATCCGCTGCATTTCCCGGTTGGCGGCGAGAATCAGTTGGTGATCGTCCGGATTCAGAAGGGCCTGCTCCATAACGGGATGCTCGGCCATCAATTCGGGAATGGGAAGGTATCGGTTCAGCTCGTTGGCCACCAGCTGCCGATACCGGAAGGATTCTTCCAGGCTTTCCTGCTCCACCTGACGGTAGCCTACATAACCGCCCAGAACCCAGGACACCGCCAGGGTTGCAACAAACAGTACAAAGGCACCAAATCTCAAAGGCATGGCAGGATTTCCGGAAAAAGCGCCAGACTAGCGCTCCCGACAGACCGACACAAGCCGACCTGCCGGGGCGTGCTGGTCAGGCCTCCGCCGGAGCCAGCCTGGCCCGACGCTGACGCTGGATCAGGTAGGCCACCACAGCAGCGCCAATACCGGCGCCATCGGTGATCAACCCGCCTTCGATCATCAACAGGGCGGCCAAAATCAGCAGCAGCCGAACCGGCCAGGCAGCCGGGACCCTGAACATCCAGCCCATCACACCGCCAGACAACAGGTAAACCCCGAAGGTAGCGGTCACCAGCGCACGGGCAATCTCGAACCAGTTGCCTTCCATCAACAGGGCACCGTTGTAGAAGAACATGAAGGGCACGATGAACGCCGCGATACCGATCCGGAACGAGGCCACCGACGTGGACATGGCGTTGGCGCCGGAAATACCCGCCGCCGCGTAGGAGGCCAGGGCCACCGGCGGAGTGATTGCAGAGACCACTGCGAAGTAGAACACGAAGAAGTGCGCGGTCAGCGGTTCAATACCCAGCTGAACCAGACCCGGCGCCACTACAGAGGCGGCCACCGCATAGGCTGCGGTTGTCGGCATGCCCATACCCAGCAGGATGGAGATGAACATCGCGAACACCAGCGCCAACAAGTGGCTGGCCTGGGCCACATCCAGCAGCAGAACTGAGAAACGCGCGCCCACACCAGTGAGTGAAATCACACCCACAATGATACCGGCTGCGGCACATACCACGATGATCTGGATGGACATCATGGCGGCAATATCCAGAGCGTGCAGAATCTGGCGAATGCCCATCTTGTTGGGAGACAGCCAGCTCACCACTGCGGCCGATACGGTGGCCAGTGTACCAGCACGAATCACCGAGTAGCCCTGGAACAGCGCCACAATCAGGATAATGATGGGAATGAACAGGTACACCTGTTTCAGCAGGCGCTTGAGCTTGGGCAGTTCGTCCTCGCGCATGCCGCGCATGCCGGTCTTGGCAGCTTCCAGATCCACCATGAAGTACACGGAAGCGAAGTACAGAATGGCCGGAATGATGGCGGCAATGGCAATCTCGGTATAGGGAATACCGGTGATTTCCGCCATGATGAACGCACCGGCGCCCATGATCGGTGGCATGATCTGACCCCCAGTGGAAGCGGCCGCTTCCACCGCACCAGCGGAGGTTTTCTTGTAGCCCACCTTCTTCATCAGCGGGATAGTCAGGGAGCCGGTGGACACCACGTTACCAGCGCTGGTCCCGTTGATCATACCCATCAGGCCGGAGGCGAAAATCGATACCTTCGCCGGGCCACCCCGGGAACGACCGGCAGCAGCAAACGCAAAGTTTACGAAATAGTCACCCACCTTCGAAGCCTGCAGGAAAGCGGCGAAGATGATGAACAGAATGATGTAGGTGGACGACACAGCGGTGGTCGGCCCAAGAATACCGGCGTCGGTGTAGACCTGGCTGAAGAAGCGCTGCACGGAAAGCCCGGGATAGCCGAGGAAGCCAGGAAGATACGGGCCGGCGAATACGTAAGCCAGGAAAACCAGGCCAATAACCACCAGCGCCATACCAGCAACGCGTCGGGTCATCTCAAGAATCAGGGCCGTACCGGCAACGGCCGCAAAAGAAATGCCCACAGGCGCAAATGAGGTGCCGGTAGACATACGTATCGGCGTGTTGAAAACCACCAGCAGATAGCTAGCCACAGCCGCCGAACACACAATCAACACAAGATCAGGCACGCTGAAGCGGGCACGATCACGCTGATGGAACCAGGAGACCACAATACCCAGCGTGGTTGCTGCCAACAACGGCCAACCGTAGTGCCAGGTTTCCAGCTCGGGCGCAATACGCATGGCGCCGCCATTTATGATCTGCAGGAACACAAAGCTCTGGTACAACGCATACAGTGCTGGCAGCATCGCCACACCGGCGACCCAGGTGGTCCAGCGGTGGCGAACCCAACCTTCTTCGGCCGTCGCAAAACGGGCACCGGCGTAAAGGGTAAAGCCAAGAATCAGGGCGCCGGCTACGTGCAAAATCCGGAAAGACCAGGTTTCCAGTGGCGCAATGTTCAGCGTATACAAGTGGAACGTCGAATAACCAATGGTTAGAAGCGTGACAAACTTCAGCAACCACCCATCAAACAAGCGACGATTGGCCTCAACCGGCTCTTCGTCGACATCGTGGGCAAGAATGTGGTCTTCATCCTCGGTTATCCGGGGCTCATGGACTTCGCGTTCAATAGACATGTTGCAACCTGCCAGATAAAAAAGCTGCGCCGGCCTGCACCGGCAAAATACAGAGACCGCCCCGCAGGCGGTCTCCTTTTATGCAATCACACAATGATCAGTTGTGGATCTTGTCTTCGGGAATTTCATAACCATTTTCATTGAACCAGCGCGCTGCGCCCGGATGCCAGGGCAGAACGTTGTTCTTGTCATAGTTTTCCGGAACGGAAGTGGTGGCGGCCTTGTGGATGGAGACCATCTTGTCGTTGTTCTCCATGGTGGCCTTCACCATTTCATAGACCATGCTGTCTGGCACATCGCAGTTGGCGATGGCGAAGTTCCACATGGAAACCACCTGTGACGGTTTTTCCAGAGACTGGTAAGTGCTGGCCGGAATAGTGAACTGCGAGACCGGGAATTTTTCGGTAATTGTCTCGATCTGGGCATCGGTCATCCCAATGATGTTCACGTCAGTCTGGACTTCCAACTGGCTAACCGCAGGGATGGGGATACCGGCAGCGAAAGCAATAACATCGATCAGACCATCCTGCAGCTGAGTCCCCAGGTCGGACCAGCTACCGTTACGGCGCTCAAAGTCCACACCCAGAGTTTCCATCATGCGCGGAAAATAGGTATCAGAGGTGGAACCTGCCGGGCCAAAGCCGATGGTGGCACCATCCGGGATGTCAGAGATGCTATCGATGCCAGAGCTGCTCAGGGTGGTGATGGAGAACGGCGTCTGGTACATGGGGAACATGGCACACACGTTGTCCATCTTCATGCCCGGCGCCAGCGGACTGTTGCCCTCCATCGATTCACGAGCGGGGCCCATGGTGGTCAGACCAAACTTCAGGTCACCGGTGTGTACCAGCGCCATGTTCTGCATCGGCCCACCGGTGATTTCCGCACCGCCAGAGATGCCCAGAACCTCGGACATGTAGTTGGCCCAGCCGGAGCCATAAGCGAAGTAAGTGCCGCCCTGGCTGGCGGTGCCCACGGTAAAGTTGTCCGGCCAGTCAGATTTGTCCTGGGCCATCGCCGGGCTGGCGATCACAGTAGTGGCAACGGCCGCTGCCAAAATGGTCTTGAGTGTCATAGAAGTGTGC
The DNA here is from genome assembly GCF_002934325.1 of Marinobacter persicus. GTDB lineage: Bacteria > Pseudomonadota > Gammaproteobacteria > Pseudomonadales > Oleiphilaceae > Marinobacter > Marinobacter persicus_A. Next base: position 127,642 of record NZ_PTIV01000005.1, on the reverse strand, counting down.
TCCCATGTGATTTTGGTTGTCGGGTGCTCAACGAAACCGTCCTGAGACGGCTTGCACAGACAAAAGCAAGGAGCGGGCCAGCTTCGGTAAGTACTTACGTAACAGGCACTTACTTCTATGCGGATGGAGGCGTGAGGGCTGATTTGGGTGGAAACTCACCCATCTTTGATGGCAAATGGGTAGGGATAGAGATATCTGAAAGCCAGAGGACTCAGCATCCCTTCAGCCTGCTTACGCGAACATCAACCAACATCCATATTCCACCCTAGTAATCGGGACTTGCCATCAAGCTTTCAGCTTGCCTGGAGCGGGCACCACCATGTCTTCATGTGCGCAGTACAGTTCAACGGCCTGCTGAACATTTCCTGCCAGCCCATCCCAGCTATCAGCAGCCGTGAAAGCCCGAGGAGTGCTGGCCTTTCTCATAGTTTCAATCCACGCGCCCGCGAGGGGCGCGACCCCACATTCTGGAGCAGGGCTACCTGGGTATTGGTCGTTTCAATCCACGCGCCCGCGAGGGGCGCGACCGCTGCGCGCCGCCGGCTACGCAGACGCCTACATCGTTTCAATCCACGCGCCCGCGAGGGGCGCGACCAGATTCAGTCGGCCCGCCAGCAGCGCCATCTTGTTTCAATCCACGCGCCCGCGAGGGGCGCGACCGTGGCCTATGAGGCGATCAACGCCCGTTACCTGGTTTCAATCCACGCGCCCGCGAGGGGCGCGACGCTGGAAGAGGAAGAGCCGGAGCATGCAGACGACTGTTTCAATCCACGCGCCCGCGAGGGGCGCGACCCGGGATGGTGGTTTGACCCAACTGTACCGCCGTGTTTCAATCCACGCGCCCGCGAGGGGCGCGACCAGTGGCGGGCCGCCGGCGGTGTCGCGGGTTTCGCTGTTTCAATCCACGCGCCCGCGAGGGGCGCGACGCAGCCCTCCGGAGAAGGCCGACTCAACCATTAGTTTCAATCCACGCGCCCGCGAGGGGCGCGACCCGCTGTGCATGTTGACGGCGACACGCCACAAGAAGTTTCAATCCACGCGCCCGCGAGGGGCGCGACCTCCTGCCAACGGCTCTGGACATTTGCCCGCCCTGTCCTGTTTCAATCCACGCGCCCGCGAGGGGCGCGACTTGTCGGAGAGTCTGGCCAAGGCACGGGAGTCTACGTTTCAATCCACGCGCCCGCGAGGGGCGCGACGCCCATTAATCTACAGCCCCACCCTCCCGCTGTGGTTTCAATCCACGCGCCCGCGAGGGGCGCGACCCGCTTAAATGGAAGATAGGCAGGGATCACCTGGTTTCAATCCACGCGCCCGCGAGGGGCGCGACACCATCTTTTGATGAGTCCTTCCATACTGTGTCAGTTTCAATCCACGCGCCCGCGAGGGGCGCGACATCCGAGCGACATTGGCGAGGTTGAGGAATGAAGTTTCAATCCACGCGCCCGCGAGGGGCGCGACAGCTTTCGCGGATCTCGGAGCGCCACTCATCCCAGTTTCAATCCACGCGCCCGCGAGGGGCGCGACCAGTGGCGGGCCGCCGGCGGTGTCGCGGGTTTCGCTGTTTCAATCCACGCGCCCGCGAGGGGCGCGACGGGTGCGGGGCGTTTATAACAAGGCCATGTACCTGTTTCAATCCACGCGCCCGCGAGGGGCGCGACTCGGTATCAGTCAAACTGGCAAGGCCAATGGCGCGTTTCAATCCACGCGCCCGCGAGGGGCGCGACCTTGGACACAACATAACCTTGCTTAACTAGGTCTTGTTTCAATCCACGCGCCCGCGAGGGGCGCGACTCATTTCCGTCTTGTCTGGTTTGCACTGACACGCGTTTCAATCCACGCGCCCGCGAGGGGCGCGACTTGTGCTGTTGAAAGGGTATTCGGATGTTCTCAATGTTTCAATCCACGCGCCCGCGAGGGGCGCGACTGCTGTGTCGGTGATCATTTGACTGAGGTATTGGAGTTTCAATCCACGCGCCCGCGAGGGGCGCGACAAGGCGGATGCCATCGTGTTCACTGACAGCATTGTTTCAATCCACGCGCCCGCGAGGGGCGCGACGCCTGTTTTGGTGTTCCCGTAGTAGGAAATCAGGTTTCAATCCACGCGCCCGCGAGGGGCGCGACCCGAGGAATACGAGATCGAAGGCGCCGCCAACATGTTTCAATCCACGCGCCCGCGAGGGGCGCGACATGGCAGAGCAAGAGCTACCCGAATACATGGTTGTTTCAATCCACGCGCCCGCGAGGGGCGCGACCCTCTCGGGAGCTCGATTTCTTCAGTGTTCTCCCGGTTTCAATCCACGCGCCCGCGAGGGGCGCGACCAGCTGCGAACACTACGCCCATGCAGGCTACGCGGTTTCAATCCACGCGCCCGCGAGGGGCGCGACCGCAGCTGCAGTGTGGCGGACACGGCATAGGCCAGTTTCAATCCACGCGCCCGCGAGGGGCGCGACTTGGCGGTGCGTTGCAACGGTTCTTCAACGGGCGTGTTTCAATCCACGCGCCCGCGAGGGGCGCGACATCCACAGATTCCAGAGCGCCCCGGGCAGTGAAGGGTTTCAATCCACGCGCCCGCGAGGGGCGCGACGGCGGTATCGTGCGCCGGGCCATAGGCCCAAGACTGTTTCAATCCACGCGCCCGCGAGGGGCGCGACGCCTTCGATGCGCTGGCGGTCGTTCTGCAGGAATCGTTTCAATCCACGCGCCCGCGAGGGGCGCGACATACAGATCGATGCTGTCGCCGTGGTGGAACCACTGTTTCAATCCACGCGCCCGCGAGGGGCGCGACCCCAGATCCACGGCAAGGCAGACGTTGGCGTTCACGTTTCAATCCACGCGCCCGCGAGGGGCGCGACCGGCTGCTGTGGCGCCTGCTGGGCGCTGTTAATCGTTTCAATCCACGCGCCCGCGAGGGGCGCGACGATTGGTTTCGGTGTCTGCCAGGCGCTGGGCGGCTTCGTTTCAATCCACGCGCCCGCGAGGGGCGCGACCATCTGCTTGCGGTTAAGCAATTTGCGCTCGAAAAAGTTTCAATCCACGCGCCCGCGAGGGGCGCGACCCCCGCAGCCATGAGGGCGTAAACAACCAGCGCATGTTTCAATCCACGCGCCCGCGAGGGGCGCGACCGGGTTGCGGCGTGAGTACGGCCAGCTAACGGATGTTTCAATCCACGCGCCCGCGAGGGGCGCGACAACCGGGGCAATCTGGTAACACGAAAGGTCGTCCTGTTTCAATCCACGCGCCCGCGAGGGGCGCGACGGCGTAATCTCTACGTACCCAAGCCCCATAACCTGTTTCAATCCACGCGCCCGCGAGGGGCGCGACCGCTCTATCGTAACCAATTGAAATGACGACAGCTATCCCACTGGAATCGCTATCCTCAATGTCATCGCAAGCCGCTGGCTACAGTGGTCATAGCCAAAAACGAAAAAAGCCGGGCCACCCAAGGGCTCCAGCTTTCCGCTAACATCCCGCATTTTTAATGAGCACTACCGGTTAGCGTTCACAAAATCATCGAGTCCCGGAAAATGTCCGGGGCGGGTTTCGCCCCGTGGTGTTCGATTCGATTCTTCCAGTTCTTACCCAGCTTATAAAAACGAAGGCTGTCCTGCTCCTCGTCATAGATGTTGAGCAACTGATCTCTGAAAACTACCCACTGAGCTGGGTCCACTTCACATTCAAAAACCGAATATTGAACCCGGACGCCGTAATCAAGACAGACCTTGGCTACTCGTCTCAAACGACCAGGACCAGCAGGATCTTCGAGGGAAATGTCATAGGTGACCAAAACCATCATGGCTGTTTGATTCCTATCGCAATACACAGGGCGGGTAGCGTTTTAAATCGCCCCTCAGGTGCCGCGCAAGCAACATCGCCTGGATATGAGGCACAATCCCGATGGGGACTTTTTCTTTCAAAAACGGGTGAGTAATTTCTTGTTGTTTCCTTTCCTGATAAGCGACTAACAACTGCTTTCGCCCTTCAGCACTGAGCCTGACAGCGCCAGATGACTCCTCGATAAAATCCGAAGCCTTAAGTTGTCGTCGATTGATCAGGCTTAATACCAGCCTGTCAGCTAACCAGGGGCGAAATTCTTCAAGCAAGTCCTGAGCAAGGCTGTCCCGGCCAGGCCGGTCAGCATGCAAAAAACCAATTTGCGGATCCAGCCCCACTCCATTTAATGCCGCCCCAATATCCTGACCCAAAATGGAATATACGAACGACAGCAAGGCGTTCACCGGATCTCTGGGTGGACGGCGGTTGCGGCCTGCAAAAGGAAAATCAATCCGTAACTTTTCATTGATCAATTTCTCAAAGACCGAGAAATAGGTAGCAGCACCATCCCCTTCGATGCCTCGAAGTGAATCCAGATTATCAACACTGCGTGCCAGGCGAACGGATGACGCCAGGCGCTTTATCGCCTGTTCCACCGTTTCCTCGGAACCGTGGTTACGTTTATGACGAAGTAGCACATTTCGGGCTCCCACAAGCTTGGCCGCCACACAGGACCGTGCAATCTCCAGAACGTGGACGTCATCAGCATGATACTGCGCCCGCCGGAGCAAGACATTTCCTGATTTCTCGCCTTGAAGACGGCCATAAAACCGTCCATACTCGGTGAAAAAGGCTAGGTTTACGCCCTTTTCGCCACAAAAGCCCATTAATGCTGGCGAAACCAGAACATTGCCAAAACAAAAAACACCAGAGATCGAGTGGATCGGAACCTGCATCAATTTCTTGCGCTCCTGCTCGATCACAATGGTTTCTCGTTCTTTGTGGATATAGGCACCCTGGCGAGTGACATACAGGCTATTCTGCAACTTTTTCAATCGACCTCTCCCTCGTCGAAAATGCCTTCGACATAACGCTCACTGTCATCTCGGGTCAACAGTTTCGGGTTGCACAGGTCATATAGAGAGCAGGAGTCACACTTCTTGGCATAGCTGATTTTTGGGGTCTGGCCACTAATCAACAGTTGCCGCACTTTTTCGATAACCTGCCGGGTTTCCTCTCTCAGTTCGTCGGAGAAAAAAATTTCATCCCGGTGCCGGGTTTGCCAGTACCAGAGAGCACCCGAGGTCACAGGATGTTCCAACATTTCCTCAAGGCACAACCCCTGGGCACATAACTGTATGCGGTCCCAGCTATCCTTTTTAGGCTTACCCCGCTTATACTCCACCGGTTTCATTTCGCCAGTGGATTGATGAACTTCCACCAGATCGAGTTTGCCGGTCAGCCCCAGCCGCTCAGCGCTGACCAAAACGCCGCGCTCAAAGCGCACGCCTTTACGTGTTTCCGGAGCTCCGTGATCCACTCTTTGATGCAATACCTTTCCCTGAGCTGTCAGCCAGTTCTCCGCCCAGAGCTGTTCGTTATGAATGAGCGCGCACTGGCGGGGACAAAACGCGTAATGCTGCAGCGCCGAAAGCGGAATGAGTTTTTCATCCATATTGACTCGCTCAGTTTTCACGCAGCGTACTGAATCACCTCAACCTCATGGTTCAAACGCACCGCTTCTTCCGCCATCGTCATAATCTGACTGGAAATTTCTTCGTTTAAATAGTACTCGCCACAGTTCTCGCAAATGTCCGCCGGGACGTTTTTAACGACAACGGTGCTTTCACCTCGGGTTAGCGTGACGGTGGTGGTACCCGGCCGGGTTTCACCTTGCTTGCAGATGACACATTTCATTTACGACCTCCTGGTTTTGAAATCATCATTCCAGATCTCCAGAGACGGATAATAAGCCGTCACCACATAACATTCGCCGCTTGCCGGGTTCTTCGATACAACAACATGTATCGCCCTACCCTTCACCCAGCCAAGCAGCAGCTGGCTGGGATACGGACGATCATCAGGATAATCCATCACCAGATCACCCGTTTGTAGAGTGTAGACAACCTCTTCACTCGACAGTTGCCTTTCAAACATTCGTCGAAGGGCGTGGCTGGTGTAGGTTACCGACGTACAGTGCATCATCCCTGACTCAACTCCCCATTATTTACCTTATATGCTTTCAGCCGACTGGCTCGACCCCATCAAGTTTTCATTCCAAATATTTGATCAACTGGACGCCCGACGGCAACTGATCTTCACGAATACTCACCTGGTAATCCTTGAAGTCTCTGGCCGGACCATCCGAAACCCGATTTACATCAATCAGATCAAACAGCTTCCGAGCAGGCGCATTACCCAGCGGCGACTCGTGCTTGAAAACGTAGAGTGCACAGGGAGACATTTCACCCCGGCTGGCTGAGCGATCATGATCCAGCATGTTGATTAGTGCGTCCCACAGAAGCTCGAGATCCTCTTCACCAAAACCGGTTTGTTTAGCCAGGTTGGCGGAGATAAATCCATGGGAACGATAAAGACCATAAGGGATGGTGAATTTACGGCCCATCGTGCGGTTATCGCCGCTTTGCTGCTCTGCTTCTTTTTCTGTGGTAACCGCCATCCGGGTAATGCTGTGTTCCGCGCTGACCACCGGTTCAATACTACGAGCAAAGTTCATTTGCACAGGCCCACGTACCTGTCCGGTATTCACATCCGTTGACATTACGGCCCCAAAAGTGCGGATATCAAAAAAGTTCTGACACATCCACTGGGTCACATTCCGGGCGTCTTCTTCTTTTTTTGGAAGCTTCTTGGACTCATGCTTCAGTCCAAGCTCTTCGTATGCTCGCAGGTTATTACGATTCAGAACGGCCTTTTCTTTGATATAAATCTCAAAGGGTGGAGTCTCTTCTTTGACCAAGCCGACATAATTACGCACCTTACGTTTGAGGCATACGTCGGTCACCAGCCCCTGCCCCGTTTCCGCATCCACTCGCGGCAGATTACCGGCATCCGGGTCACCATTTGGATTGCCGTCTTTTACATCAAACAGAAATACGAATTCGTAACGGTTGTCTAGGCTCATGCTTCAGCTCCTTCGGGTTCTTCCTTGGATGACGCGGTTTCTTTTTTCGTGAATAAAGCCTGGCGCTGATGGTAATAACCAATGGCGAAAAGGCCCTGCTCTTCCAGGTTCAGGTGCGCGGGAAAGTCGTTAATATCCGACATAATTTCTGCAATGCGTTTTTCTGCATTAACACGTTGGCCCTGATGCTGCAGTTTCTTCAGGTGGTGCGCATGCAGGCGCATCAGCGTGCCGAAAACGGCTTTGGGCGTACAACTGGCACTGCTGTAATAACGGTCACGAATGGTCGCGTTGAGACCTGGATTGGCATCGGCTTGCAACTTCTCGAGGACCGCGAATAAACAGCCCAGCCGATAGCCAATCCGCTTTTCTTCAGGATTGAAAGCCATGGTAATTTCCTTGTTACTGGTTTTCTGGTGGCGGTAGAGACGGTTCAGATAGGCCTTGATAAGGCTGGCGCGGTAAGGGCTAACATCGCCCTTTTCTGCCTTGATTCGTTTGATCGCAGCCTGCAACAGGCTCGCTGGCAAGGGGAGCCCCATCAGAATATTGCGAATCGTTTCGCCTTGAAGGTTTGGAGGTACGTTCTCTTCCTTTCGCAATAGTGCCGTAGAACGCAGCAGAGGTTTCAGGGGCGGGCATGAAACATAGCGGTCTGCCAATTCAATATCCTGAAACCATTCCGCGATGCGAGTACCGAACTCTGCCACGGTTCCCACTTGCCAGAACCGAATGGCAATCCGGGCTGCATTAGGTGATAAGCCCAGCAGATAGAAGCGCTCTGTTCCCTCGGAGTGGAGAAACGAGCCATCCTGCAGGCTTTCAAACAATTGACGGACGGCCCTTACACTCTGATCGGGGTCATCCTTTGGAGAATCATTAAAGAAAGAGGAAAAGTTTTGTTCAAACTGGTTTTCACCGGTCGACCACCAGACTACCGAGATTTCGTTCAGCTGCATCCGCTGTGGGCTATTGGTGCGCAGTAGTTGATTCAGGGCGGTGGTGTATTTGAATGCCACGTCTTCGCTAACCGGTGCGTTATTGCCCTTCTCTTTGCCCCAGGAATTAAAAGAGTCGATATTAAAGGAAACAATATTGGCACCGGCCATTTGTGCCCCCCAAACACCTTTCACCGGTGGGTGCAGGCGTGCGATCTTGGAGCGCTCACCGGTTACCAAACAAACGCCCTCTTTGTTCTCATCGTCCAGAGGCTGCTCACGAATCCACTGCTGAATATGCGGCGACTGGCAAACGAGGTCGGTTTCGGTGCTCAACTGAAAGGTCAGGTTGCAACCGGATATTTTCAGACATTCACGAAATTCAGACGACTGCCTGACTTTTTCCTTTTCACTTTCGTTGTGCAGAAAAGCTCGAACCGCCTGAACGCCCTGATCATCGGGAATTTCCTCTGCCAGCCGATCAACAAGCTCAACAAACGCTTGATGCTGCTTGGCAGCCATGTCGATCTCTTTCTCCGACGGTTCACTATCCGGCTTCGCAACCTTAGGTTGGCTCAAGACATATCCGTAGTGGTCCCAAAGGCAGTAAGCTGTTTCGTAAGCTTTAGCGCCGCTTCGTTTTACCCCCTGCGGAACCAGAAAGCTCCTCGGCACAGGCTTCCCTTTTTCAGGAATCTCTCGAGTATCCCGAAGCTGAACAAAATTACCCGCCGTATCCAGTACGAGGACGAAAGGAATGGCTTTTTCTTCAAAGCCAACCGGTGGTAACGGGTCACCAGCGTCCGCTTTTCGGTCATAGTATTCGCACAAAGCCTGAAGAATCATCCTCGCACCTCGTGGCTGTCTTTTGCCGGAACAACGATTCGACCTTTGTCCATTCTGGCGCGAAAGAACAAAGGGGTTGGAGCGGTAGGGTCGGAATAATCGAGATCGTAGAGCATGAAACCCAGATCACGGTTTTCATCGATCGCAGGCGCGCCACCATCCTCGTCCGCCAGTGCAAAATCACAACTGAATTCCCGGCAACCGAGATACGGCTGATTGAAGCACTGCCCTTTCTCTGCCCGACGGCGAAACATGTCGGCGAACTTGGCAGCGTTGTCTTGAGGTCCGGCTTTGCCGGTTATGCTGAACTCACCATGAATTCGGTAACGCACGTCTTTGAGGAGCAAGCTGGCTCGTTGTTGGCGCTGTTCGTCCGCATAGACCCCCAATAGGCCGGAACCTTCTTTCATGGCGGTTTTAGCCGTTCGGGAGGAGGCGATTGACTCCACCTCGTTACGGCGGAGGTTCATCCACCTGATGGGGTTGAGCACTTCAATCTCGGTAATGTGCCACTCGATGGCGGGTTTCCAGAGAATGGCCTCAAATATCGCCCTGGCTGCCGAGGGCGTTATGACATCGTAACTCACCCTCTCCACTTTCATTTCTGGTCGGGTAAAACAGGCGAACTCACCACTGACTTCCAGACAAAATCCCATGTTCCCTCCTATATCACGCTTGCTTCAGCCGTTAGCAGGCTGTCCGGTGCCTGCACGCCCCAGGTTGGGTGGTAATGACTGCTTTCCACCACGAACTGGCCGGCTTGCTGGTATAGCGCACCAATACCCAATAGCTTTTGGGCGAATGTTTCTGGCAACGTTACGCTGTAACGCTGCAATTTGCGGTAAACCCACTTGGCAGAACCGTCTTTTTCCAGCGTTGCCAGCCAGGTATGAACCGGGCTTTCTTCCACGCCCTCCGGGCAAAATGGAACGATGACGCCAATACCTTTGTTATCAATCAGACGGAACTTCCCGGCTGCTTCACGGAACTGAATTTCCAGAGGCGCATCAGGGCTTGATTTGGCCGTCAAAAGCTCACCAATGTTATGGGCATCGCGATTTCCCTGACTGTTCAGCTTGCTAAAAAAAGACTGTATTGCCCGAGGACTCAGCGGATCATCCAGTTGCCCACTTTTCAGTAGCGCCAACGTCGTCTGAGCGGCCTGGCGCAGAAACCCCGGAGGTGGCAGTTCTTCCGGCTGAAAGACAATGACTCGACCAGTCTGCTCCATTTTGCCTTCTCGGTTGCACCGTCCCGCAGCCTGGGCTATCGAATCCAACCCCGCCATTGCACGAAATACCACCGGAAAATCCACATCCACCCCGGCTTCTATTAACTGTGTGCTGATCACACGCAAGGGCGCAGGATCTCCCGCACGACGGGCTTCCAGCCGCGTGCGAACATCTCGTAATATTGCGGAGCGATGCTCAGCACACATGTTGGCCGATAGGTGGTAGGTATACCCGTCGTCAGGTAAACACTCATACAGGGTTCGGGCATCCTGGCGCTTGTTAACGACGACCAGGCAACAATCCTCTGACGCCACCTTTTCGGCCAGGTCACTCCAAGGTGTTGGGTGTTCAGGGTCAGCCGGCATTTCGACCGTTACACGCTTGAGTTTTTGGGCAAGCTCGTGCGGATCGTCAATAATCTCCCGGACATCTCGTAACCCTTTATGAAGCTCTCGGCCAAAAGCGTCTTTCTGCTCGCCGAGCTCGGGCTGTGTGGCAGTACACAACACCCAGGTCACGCCTAGATAGTCGCTCATCTGCTGCATAGCCCTTGTTATCGGCTCGTGAAAATCTCGTGGGATTTGCTGGGCCTCATCGAGAACAACGATACTGTTTACCAGGTTATGCAATTTGCGACAGCGGCTGGTCCTGCTGGCAAACAGGGATTCAAATAGCTGCACATTGGTCGTGACAACAACCGGCGCATCCCAATTCTCCGTGGCGAGGCGGGACACAGCATTTTCCGAGTTAGGGTCCACGTCCAGGCTACTATGGTGTTCAACGACGGCATCCTCCCCAAGAAAACTCCTAAAGACACTGGCGTTTTGTTCAATAATGCTGGTAAACGGAATGGCGTAGATAATCCTACGTTTACCATGCGCCCTGGCATGCTCTAGCCCAAACCCGAGGCTGGCTAGAGTCTTACCGCCGCCGGTGGGAACTGTCAGGCTGAATATACCGGCAGGTTTATCCGCCATTTGCTGGCAGGATTGGAAGATGGTTTTTCGGATTTCATTCAACTCGGTTCTATCGGCCTTGTCCTGCAACCGAGCCATCTTGTCGAAGAATGTGTGATACAGCTTATCAAGCGATGGATACACTCCCCGGTTGCCACTTTTCTCCGGAGACATGTAGCTCTCGGTATCCAGAAAATCAGCGTCCACGAGGCAGGAAAAAAGCACCCGCATCCACAAGGCAATCGAGTCTTGGTTTTGTGCCATCCTCGGCACTGGGGGTTGCTGCGCTGACAAGATGTGAACTGGAGGAAGAGAGGCCAGCGACTGATGATATTCCAGTTCCGCTTCGGCAAGCCTGAACTGCAATGCCCCGCGTCCACCCGACCAATCCGGAAGGCCTGCATGGTGACCACTGATTAAATACGCCAGGATATAACCGGGAACCGAAGGCCATTGCTCGATTGCATGCTTCGCACCGGCCGTTGAGTGCGTTACCCGTGCCGGGCTCTTATCTTGCTCAACGTGGGCATTCTCGCGCTCAAAGCCTGATGCCTGGCGGATGTATTCCTGAAAGGGTGCACGGTACTTACCAAGATCGTGCCACAAGCCTGCGGTTGAGGCCCATCCCGACGAATCAAAGGCCTCTGCAAACTCCTCACAGAGACGTGCAACTTTCTGAAGATGATCTTCCAGCGCATGCGGAGCCAACCAGTTACCTTCGGCATCTTGCCTGGCATGAGCAATGTACTCGTTTTGCTTCACTTGAACCTGTCCCTAATCATAATGGAGCAATCTGAAAACACCCTACATCACCCACTGCCCCAAATACTGCACCACCTCAAAACTAATCAATAAATCCCCGCCATCCTCCGAACCCGCTCAGCCACTTCCGCCCTCAACTCCTCTGGCGCCAGCACCTCCACATCCGGTCCATAGCGCAATACATCCATCACCAACTCCCGGGAATCGGCATAGGGAACCTGCAAGTGAAAGCCATCATCACGCCATTCGCCGGCCTGGTCCGGGTGCCAGGTTTCTTCTGCTACCCATTGGGCCGCGTGTTCGGAAAAGCGCAAATGAGCGGTGGCTTCTGGAGTTCCGCCAAAGATGCCAAAACCGGCACTGGTGAAGGTATCCAACTGCCCTGGAGACATAGGGCTTGCGGGGGTGTTCTGTATTTCAGGCGCGATTATGCGGTCCAGTGAAAACAGGCGTAGCTCGTTGGCTCTCGCACACAGGGCCAGCAAATACCAGTTGGAGCGATAGTGAAGCAGCCGTTGCGGGTGTACCTGTCGCGTTTTTTCACCACCGCCACTTCGGGCGAGGTAACGGAACTGAAGGCAATAACCAGACAAGGTTGCCTGGGCCACGGGATCGAAGGTCTGGCTGGTGGCGTTTCGGGTCTGGATTGGCTGAATACGGATGCGCTCGCTGATTTTCACGGCATCGTGGCCGGATTCGCCCAATAACTGCTGAATCTTCTGTTTCAGCGGCGCCAGACGAGTAGCCACCAGGCCGGGCTGTACGTTTTCAAGCAAATACTCACAGGCAAGCAGGGCGTAAAGCTCGGCGGGATTCATCCAGAAACCGGGAAGCTCGAATACCGGGGCACTCGGATTGTAGCGGTGGCCATTTTGTTCGCGGCAGTATTCCAGCGGTGCGCCCAGGGAATCACGCAGGTACTCAAAATCGCGGGTGACGGTATTGCGGCTGGTTTCCAGCGTTTCAGTGAAAACCCGCATGGGAACGGGTTTTCGGGCATTTCTGAGAAGGTCGTGAATCTTGTAAATGCGGTCAAACCGGCTCACTAGCACTCCTTTGCCGTAGATAACTAATTTTGTTCAGGCTAACTGCATATTTCCATGTCTGCCAGCCTCCTCGTAAAGCCTCTTGCCCCTGTAGCGCAACAATGCCTGCTTTAAACGAACTCACTTAAAAAGATATCCGGCATAACTTCAAGAGGCCCCGGCCGCGCCAAGAGAAAACCTTGCACATAGGCGCAGTTCCGTTGCCCCAGAAACGCCAGCTGATCCGGGGTTTCCACGCCTTCGGCTACCACTTCCAGCTTCAGTGCCTTGGCAAGCACGATTACCGCTTCGGTGATGGCGGCATCCTCGGTGCCATGTGGGAGGTCACGAATGAAGGCACGATCAAGCTTTAGGGTGTTGACCGGGAAGCGCTTGAGATAACTTAGCGAAGAGTAGCCTGTGCCGAAATCATCGATGGCCAGTCGCACGCCGAGATCACGCAGTGCCTGCATAGTCTCTATGGCAGTTTCAACGTCATCCATCACCATGCTTTCGGTAATTTCCAGCTCCACCTTTTCCGGCGGAATAGCGCTTTCTTCAAGTGCTGATCGCACGGCATCAATAAGGCCCGGCTGACGAAACTGGCGTGCGGAGAGATTAATGGCAATGCCCGGCACTCGGCCAGTACGCTCGCTCAGCGCCACGGCATCCAGGCAGGCGCGGCGCAATACCCAGGCTCCCAGCGGTACAATCAGGTTGGTTTCCTCAGCCAAAGGAATAAACTCGGCGGGTGACACCATTTCATCACCACGAGGCCAGCGAATGAGCGCCTCCATGCTGCAGAAACGGTTTGTATCCAGATTGAGCTTGGGCTGGTAATACAGGGTGAAGGCTTCTTCCGCCACGGCCCGGCGCAAATCGCTTTCCATGCGTGCACGTGCAGCGCTGTCCTCGTTCATGCTCTTGGAGAAAAAACGAAACTCGCCTCCCCCGTACGCTTTGGCCTGCCTCAGGGCCGTTTCTGCCACTTTTACAAGTTCGTCAATGTCCGAGGCATTGTCGGGAAAGATACCGATACCGATACTGGCCTGAAGAAAAATATCGTCAATGCTCTCCGTCTTGGTCTGGACGCTAAAAGGCCTACTCATCACTTTGAGTATTCGCGATGCCACAACGGTCGCATTCTCAGGCTTCTTGAGGTCATTGAGGATAACCGCAAACCCGTCGCCTCCCACACGAGATACAATATCAGGACCGCGCTCCCGGCGGCTTTGTTGACGTGCAACAAGGTCTGTCCGACGAACAGCGACCGCCAAACGCTCCGCCACCTCCACCAGCAGCTGATCCCCGGCGGGAAAACCAAAGGTATCGTTGGCCTGCTTGAAGCGGTCCAGGTTTATCAGCATGACGCCAACCCGTGTGCCCTGTCGGCGGGAGACCTCGAACTCATGTTGCAGACGATGACGAAACAGGGAGCGGTTAGGCAGCGTGGTGAGAGAGTCGTAATACTGCAGCCGTTCAATTTCCGCTTCCGACGCTTTTTGCTGGGAAAGGTCGTGGAACATGGCAATGAAGTTCTTTGTGTTGCCATGTTCATCCGCCAGCCGGTCGATACTCAGAAATTTCGGGAACACGGCACCATCTTCACTACGGTCCCAGATTTCACCCTCCCAGTGCAGGTCTTTGTCCAAAGCCGCCCACATTCTTCGATAGAACTCGGAGTCATGCCGGCCTGACTTGGAAAGCGAGGGCTTTCTGCCAATGACGTTCTTTCTTTTGAAGCCCGTCATTTGCTCGTAGGCAGGATTCACATAAAGGATTCGGTTGTCTGCATCGGTGATAACAACGGCATGCGAAGCGCGTTCAACAACCCTATTGACGAGATCAAGGCGGTTAATTGTCTGCCGATGGCGCTCGACTTCTTTTTCCAGTTGGGCTGTACGTTCGTGTACTCGTCTTTCAAGTTCCGAGTTAACGTCTTTGAGGACTCGCTCGACGCGTTTGCGTTCGCTGAAATCATGCAGGAAGGCAGCCAAACGTGGCTCATTGTTTTCCTCGAAGCTGCTCACCGATATCAACAGGGGTATCTTGTTGCCCGCGCGGTCGAGGCCTTCTACTTCACGGGTAGCACCGACCATGTAACGCGGGCCATGCTCAAAATATTCCGCCACATGGTCTGGATGGCGATAGCATTCGGGGTCAGGCATTAAAACGGTGATGGGAGAACCCACCAGTGATCCGGGCGCGTAGCGAAACATCGCTTCCGCTGCCTGATTGGCCTGCAAGATAATGCCGCGCCTGTCAGTAATGATAATGCCGTCAACCGCCACTGCTAACAGATCGGCGTTGAATACGGTTCCAGCTCCGAAACCTGCCCCCATGATTTAACCCTGAAGTGGTGATTGTATTAGGCATTAAAGACCTTTCCGGGCTGTTCGCGATGGACGTGAATGTCGGTACCGCCAAACACCAGCACGACCTTCCCGGGCGAAATCTGATAGGTACAGACTAACTACACATCACGGCTGTTACCAGCATTCAGATCAAGTCTCACCACCTTCCCTGCAAGGTCGCCACCACCCGCCGGCTGCCCGAGCTGTTCCGGTGTTCGCACAGGTAAATGCCCTGCCAGGTACCCAGCGCCAGCTCGCCGTGAGTCACGGGGATGGTCAGGGACGGGCCGATGATCACGTTCTTGATGTGGGAGGTGTCGTCCGGGCCTTCGAGGGTGTGTTCGTAGTAGTCGGCGTCTTCGGGCACCATCACGTTGAAATGGCGCTCCAGGTCGCCGCGAACGTCCGGGTCGGCATTTTCGTTGATTGCCAGGGAGGCAGAGGTGTGCTGGATAAACAGGTGCAGCACGCCCACCTCGCAGTTGGCGATGTCCACCTGGTTCAGGATATCCCGGGTAATCAGGTGGAAGCCCCGGGAACGCGGGGCCAGTTCAATGGTGTTCTGGTGCCAGATCATGGCATCTCCTCAATTCTAGCCTTCATCCCACGGATGGGCCGGTACGACCGTGTCTTCATCCAGCTGGTTTTCATAAGAGCTCCGGAAGTAGTCCATGGCTTTTTCCGCTTCGGACAGCTCATCGAAGCGGGCAATGTGGTAGATGGCCTCGCCCTCGTTCACCAGCGGCAGGTTGTTCACGCAGATCACGATGCCGGCGCAGGGCGACGTCACCGCAACCTCAGTCTCACCAAAGGGGTCGGCCACCATGGCCAGGCGCTGGCCCTTGCTCACTTTCTGGCCCAGCCGGGCCACCGGGCGCATGATGCCGTCGATATCCGCCCTCACCCATTGGGAACTGGCGGCCGTTTCCGAGCGTTTTTTCGGAGCTTTCGGGCCTCTTCTGGCGGGAATCATTTCCAGGGCGCGCATCACTCGAACCACCCCTTTCACCCCACTCGATATCACCACCTGGTCGAAACGCAGGGCTTCACCCCCTTCGAAGGTAATTACCGGAATATCCTGAGAGTCCGCGTAGGCCCGCAGGCTACCCTCACGAAGACCGGCATTGATGATAATGGGCGCACCAAAGGCTTCCGCCATGCGGGCGGTTTCCGGCTTTTTCAGCTCGGCCCGGATCTGCGGCAGGTTGAAGCGGTGAATGGCGCCGGTGTGCAAGTCGATAATGTGGGTGACCTGCTCCATGATCTGGCTACGGATCAGGTAGGCAATGCGCCCGCCCAGCGAGCCACTTTCGGAACCCGGGAAGCAGCGGTTCAGGTCGCGCCGGTCGGGCAGGTAGCGGGTGCGCTGCACAAAACCGAAAATATTGACGATAGGCACCGCCAGCAGGGTGCCACGCAAGTGGCGCAAGGCTGAGTTCTTCAGCACGCGGCGGATAATTTCCACGCCGTTGATTTCATCGCCATGAATGGCGCCACACACCATCATTACCGGGCCACTGCGCCGGCCATGCACTACTTCCACCGGAATGTGCAGCGGCGTGTGGGTGTACAGCTTGGCCACGGGCACTTCGACCGTTTGCCGGGTGCCGGCCTTGATCTGGGTGCCGGCAATCTCAAAAGGCGCTCTGGCCATGCTAATTAACCTCTACCGCCCTTGGTGCGGGTCTTCCACGGTTTGTAGTTTTTCTCGGTCCAGTCGATGATCATGCCCGCGACGTTCTTGCCAGTGGCAGTCTCAATGCCTTCAAGGCCCGGCGAGGAATTTACTTCCATCACCAGTGGGCCCCGGCTGGAACGCAGTAGATCCACGCCCGCCACGTTCAGGCCCATGGACTTAGCGGCGGTAATGGCGGTGCGGCGCTCTTCCGGGGTAATGCGAATCAGCGAAGCCGAGCCGCCACGATGCAGGTTGGAGCGGAATTCGCCTTCAGCGCCCTGGCGCTTCATGGCGGCAATCACTTTGCCGCCAATCACGAAACAGCGGATGTCGGCACCGCCGGCTTCCTTGATGAATTCCTGCACCAGGATGTCGGCTTTCAGGCCCATGAAGGCCTCGATCACGCTTTCGGCGGCCTTGCGGGTTTCCGCCAGCACCACGCCAATGCCCTGGGTGCCCTGAAGCAGCTTGATCACCACCGGCGCGCCGCCCACCATCTGCAAAAGTTCGGGCACGTTGTCCGGCTTGTTGGCGAAGCCGGTGACCGGCATGCCGACGCCCTTGCGGGCGAGCAGCTGCAGGGAACGCAGCTTGTCCCGGGAGCGGGTGATGGCCACCGATTCGTTCACCGGAAACACGCCCATCATCTCGAACTGGCGCAATACCGCCGTCCCGTAAAACGTAACCGATGCACCGATTCGGGGAATCACCACGTCGTAATCTTCCAGGTATTCCTCGTGGTAGCTGATCCGCGGGTCAGCCGAGGTAATGTTCATGGAACAGTGCAAACAGTCAATCACCCGAACCTCATGGCCCCGGTTGACGCCCTCTTCCATCAAACGACGGGTCGAGTACAGGTGCTTGTTTCGGGACAGTACGGCAATTTTCATAGATCAGGTCCTCAGTACCGGTTCGCCGGCAAGATACGAAGCTTCAGGGTAAATTTCGGAGCGCCCGGACATGGCGGTTCGCCCCAGCAGCATACGAAAGCGCATGGTGTCACGGTTGGTGAGGGTCATTTCAACCGGCCAGCTCAAATCACCGACCACCAAAGTGGTCTCAATCACCAGGCGCTGTTCTTTGTGGCCGCCGGAATCCGACACAGTACGTTCATCCAGCACCTTGGCATCGCACTCGATGGACTGGTGCAGGTCGTTCTGTACGGGGTGAACCCAGAACCTCACCCGGCGCTCGCCGTTCTCGGTGTAGGGCTCGGTGCGGTAGGCGTGCAAACAGGAAGTCCTTGCCCCGGTGTCCACTTTCGCCTTGATGCGATTAATGCCGAGGTCCGGCAAAGCCACCCATTCACGCCAACCCAATGCGGCTTTGGTTTTGGTCCGATCAGGGTAGACGGTTTTTATGGTTTCAGTTTTTTTGGTCGGCATCCAGTCGATCCTTGTTTTGCGTGGGTTCCGGGTCCACCAGTTGGATACGGAATGGCGCCGAATGGCTGCCAGCGTAGACACTGGTATGAGGGAACGGAATTTCAATGCCTGCTTCGTCCAGGGCTTTTTTGATTTCTATCATCATGGCTCCCCGGCCTTCCAGAAACTCTTCTTGCACCACCCAAAAGGAAAACTGCAAGTCCACGGAAGAGGCTCCGAAACCGGTCACCAACACAAAGGGTTTGGGTTCTTCCAGGCACACCGTGTTCTGTTCTGCCAGAGACAATAACAGCTCTTTCACCCGCTCCACATCTTCGGCGTAGGCGATACCGATCAACAGATCGACCCGACGGATTGGAAAGCGTGAACGGTTAACAACCCGGGTCTTGATCAGGGTCTCGTTGGGAATACGCACGTACAGGTTGTCACGCGTTCTCAGCTTCACGCTCAACAGGTCGATCGCCACCACTTCCCCGACGGTGGCGTCAACTTCAATAAGATCCCCAATCTCGAACGGCTTTTCCATGACCAGAAACAGGCCACTGATGATATTGGAAGCCGATGTCTGGGAAGCAAAGCCAATGGCGACCGTCAGGATACCGGCAGCGCCCAGCAACACCTGCAGGGAGAAGCCGACCTCACGCAAGGCCGCCATGGCAAAGATGATGAAGACCAGATAAAACACCAGGCGCCGGATCATCACCTGGTGGTGCCGGGAGATGCGATTCTCGGCCAGTTTTCCGGCGCTGCGGGCCACCAGGGTGCCCAGTACAATCCCCAACAGCAATAGAAAGCCGGCCGCCAGCCATTGCCCCCAGGCAATGCTGCCGACAATCTGCATCAACGTATTCTGGAGTTCATCAAACACGGCCATTGCTCCCGGCTATTATCCAAATATGTGGTCAAAGGCCCTTACCAGACTTCGTCCCTTGGCCAGCTTTTCACGGGCCGGAGCGATGAGCTCACAGTCACCGGCCGCCGCAGTTACCCTGGGCTCTATACGCAAGCTGGCCGAACTCATATCCGTCTCACATTCCACCACAACACCCGGGGTCCACAGCTGTCCCCTTTCATTGCGGTGCAGTGACAATAACGGTGTGGGCAGGTTGAAGCGCTCCAGCAATAGCGGTTTCGTCCGCCGGTTATTGATGGTGACTGGCGTTACCGCTCGCCAGGGTCGTATGGGTACCGCCTCCAGCACCAGGCGGCCATAGGTGGCTGAGGCGTAGCAGATTTCTCCCTGCATGGTGTTAGCCCCCAGCCAGGTTTTGGACGGTGTGGCCAGGGGAAATTCGGTGAGCGCCTGTTGTTGCTCACCCAGGAAGATTTGCATCCAGAGCAGGTTGCCCACATACAAGACACAGCGACCGTCCGCCGGAATGGTCAGCGGCTGGTAGGGACGGATCACCGTGGGCAGTGGCGCCATGGCCGGCAGGTACCGCACCAGGCCCTCGTCGCCCGACGATCTGATAAAACGCTGCTCGGGAAGATCAGACGATGGCATGCCAGAACCAACAGTCTCGTGCCAGGTCAGAGGGTCTGCATCCGGGGCCAGTGGTTCCTGGCGCACCTGCCATTCCATGTCCAGCAGCGTGACCCACAGGCGGATCTGCCCCAGTTGATGCCGCTGTGTCTGGCCGGAAGCCAGTTGATAGCGATGTGCCCAGACACCGTCGCGCTGGCCTTCGGATTGTTCAGTCATGCCTGGGGAAAGTCTCCTCTTCAGTTCAGGCCCTTTCGTTGAACTATAATCCAATCCGGTGGTTCCAGCGAATATATAAGCCAATGATTTTTGAACTGTAATTACCCGTATTACCACTCTTACGACACCAGGATGACCCGATGACACAACTGGTCTGGTTCCGGAATGACCTGCGAATTGCCGATAACCCCGCACTCACCGCCGCCTGTGCCACTGGCGAGCCAGTGCGCGCCACTTTCCTGATTACTCCCGGACAATGGCAGGAACATGATTGGTCTGCAGCGCGGGTGCAGTTTGTGCTGAAGCATGCCAACGCCTTGGCCCGGGAGCTGGCACAACTGGGTATTCCATTGCATTTCGAGACCGGCCAGCGGTTCGATGACAGCCTGGGGCTGTTGGAAAGCCTGTGCAGCCAACACGGCATACAACAGGTTCACTTCAATGAAGAATACGGCGTAAACGAGCGCCAGCGCGACAAGCAGGCCCATGCCCGGCTGGCCGAACGAGGCATCGAATGCCACAAGTACCGGGACCAGACCGTGGCGCCGGCGGGGCATATCCTGACTCAGCAAAACGAGCCCTATTCGGTGTTCACCCCTTTCTCCCGGCGATGGCGCGCCTGGATCGAGGAAAGTCAGCCCACGGTCTACCCCGCGCCCAAGGCAATCGGGCCTGCGCTCAAAGCCAACCAGACCAACGCCCGGCCCGCGCCATTCCAAGAGGCGCCCGAGCCACTGGTGGCCATTGGCGAGTGGGCCGCGCACGATCAACTGGAACATTTCGTGGCCAAAAAAGCGGCCCGCTACAAAGACGACCGGGACTTTCCAGCGCTGGACGGCACCAGCCTGCTCTCACCCTACCTGGCCAACGGCATACTCTCCGGCCGCCAATGTCTGGTCGCCGCCCGCCAGGCCGGCGGCTCGGGCAAAGGCATTGAAACCTGGATCAATGAGATTGCCTGGCGGGATTTCTACATTCATATCCTTTACCACTACCCCCGGGTGAGCATGCACCGGGCCTTCAAGCCGGAAACGGAGGCACTGGAATGGAACAGCCCCGGGGAGCATTTCGAGGCGTGGAAGGAGGGGCGAACTGGCATCCCTATTGTCGATGCGGCCATGCGCCAGTTGAAAGCCACCGGCTGGATGCACAACCGCCTGCGCATGGTGACGGCCATGTTCCTGACCAAGAATCTGTTCATCGACTGGCGTTTGGGGGAGGCGTGGTTCATGCAGAACCTGGTGGATGGTTTCCTGGCGTCGAACAACGGCGGCTGGCAGTGGAGCGCCTCCACCGGCACCGATGCCGCGCCTTACTTCCGGGTATTCAACCCGGTCACCCAGAGCGAGCGCTTTGACCCCGACGGCGAATTCATCCGCCGGTGGGTGCCAGAGCTGGCGAAGCTGGACAGCAAGCGGATTCACGAGCCTTCGCGTAAAGGTGGTGTGATTCCGAAGGGATATCCACGGCCCATTGTGGACCTGAAAGAAAGTCGGAAGGAAGCTATTGCGCGCTTTCAGGCTTTGAAAGACGGTTAACTTGTTGCTACGGATTGCCGGGGCATGTCAGGAAGGACTGTCCAAAAACCGCTACGAGCACATCCATGTGCGCTTATTTCGGGCCATCCTTGGCCCTCAAAATTTTTGGACAGTCCTTCCTGACATGCCCCTACTCAATGCTGGCCTATATGTTTTTCCAGACGATCACTAGAGACGGCCATCTGCATTAGTCTGGTCGACGGGGTTGGGAATGCCTTTCCAAAAATTTGTGGAGCCATGGATGGCGGAACACAAGCGCCACATGGATGTGCCGCAAGGAGCGCTTTTTGGAAAGGCATTCCCAACCCCGTCTCCACCATTAATAAAGGTTCCGCTTTGGGAACGCTACTCAGAACTTGAACAAACCGGACAGCCAGGATCTTTGGCCAGTTTCATCTCACGCCAACGCATCTGCCAGGCATCAAGAATCAACAGGCGACCCACCAACGGCTCGCCGACGCCGCTGATCACCTTGATGGCCTCCATGGCCTGGGCGGCGCCAATCATGCCCACCAAGGGGGCGATAACACCGGCCTCTGAACAGGTCAGCTCTTCGCTGCCTTCCTCTTCATACAGACAGTGGTAACAGGGACTTTTTGGCTGGCGTGTGTCATAAACCGACAGCTGCCCTTCCCCACGAATGGCCGCGCCGGAGACCAGCGGTACTCTGGCGGCGACACAGGCGCGACTCAGGGAGAAGCGGGTGGCGAAGTTGTCGGTGCAGTCGAGCACCAGGGAGGCATCCTGTACCAGACGCTGCAGTTCGGAGCCTGCCACACGCTGGTTGACCGGCGTTACTGACACTTCCGGGTTCAGTTCACGCACCCGGCCGGCCAGGCGCTCGGCTTTTGATTCACCCAGCCAATGCTGCTCGAAGGCAATCTGGCGCTGCAGGTTGGCCAACTCGATGGTGTCATCATCCACCAGGGTCAGGTGCCCCACACCGGCAGCGCCCAGGTAGAGCGCCACGGGGCAGCCCAGGCCGCCGGCGCCAACAACCAGCACTCGGGCGGCTTTCAATTTCTCCTGGCCGGCAATGTCGAATTCGGGCATCAGAATCTGGCGGCTATAGCGCAGCAGTTCTTCGTCGCTCAGCATGGGTTTGCCTCCGTTCCGTTATCCGCCGGTTTCATAGCCAGGGTCAGGCGTTCGTTGCCACCGTAGTCCCGCCGGGTTTCAACGGCCCGCCAGCCGGCGGCCGAAAACAGTTTGCGAACCGCCTCACCCTGATCATAGCCGTGCTCCAGCATTAGCCAACCGTTGTCTGTCAGCCACCCGGGCGCGTTCTGGATCAGAGTGCGAATATCGTCAAGCCCATCGTCGCCCGATACCAGGGCAGAGGTCGGCTCAAAACGCACATCGCCTTCGCCAAGATGGCGGTCGCTTGCCGGGATGTACGGCGGATTGGAGATCAGGAGATCAAACCGGCTTTCGGGCGGGAGCTGTGCAAACCAGTCGCTTTGTAAAACGCTGACGGGCAGCCCAAGCCGTTCGCTGTTCTGGCGGGCCAGTTCGACTGCCTCGGCCACACGATCCGTGGCCATGATCTGCCATTGCCGGCGCTCACTGGCCAGGGCCAGGGCGATGGCACCGGTGCCAGTGCCCAGGTCCAGAACCCGGGCATCTGCCGGCAAGGCGAGATCGAGAGCGGTTTCCACCAGGCATTCGGTATCCGGGCGCGGGATCAGGGTCGTGGGGCTGACTTTCAGGGGCAATGACCAGAATTCCTGTTCGCCCAGCAGGTAGGCAATGGGCTGGCCTTCGGCGCGCTGGTCCACCAGGGCCTGAAAATCCTGGGCCTGGGCTTCGGAGATTTCACGCTCCGGCCAGGTAATAAAACTGGTCCGGGTCAGGCCGGTGGCACGGGCCAACAGCAGCTCGGCGTCCAGCTTGGGAGAATCACCGCCGATCTTTGCCATGGCTGCCTTTATCAGGGCCTGGCAGGTTAGTCGGGACTCACTGCTCATTGGCCAGTTCAGCCAGCAGTTCGGCCTGGTGTTCCTGTTGCAAGGGCACCACCACGGCGTCCAGATCACCGGCGATCACTTCGTCCAGCTTGTACAGCGTCAGGTTGATGCGGTGGTCGGTCACCCGGCCCTGGGGGAAGTTGTAGGTGCGAATGCGCTCGGAGCGGTCGCCACTGCCCACCAGGCTTTTGCGGGTTTCCGCCATGTTTTTCTGCTGCTTTTCCTGCTCAATATTGCGAAGGCGGGACGCCAGCAGGCTCATGGCCTTGGCCCGGTTCTTGTGCTGGGAGCGTTCTTCCTGGCATTCCACCACAAGCCCGGTCGGCAGGTGGGTGATCCGGATGGCCGAATCGGTCTTGTTGACGTGCTGGCCGCCGGCGCCGGACGCCCGGAAGGTATCCACCCGCAGATCCGCCTTGTTGATTTCCACGGCTTCGGTTTCATCGGCCTCGGGCATCACCGCCACCGTGCAGGCCGAGGTGTGGATGCGGCCCTGGGATTCGGTTTCCGGCACGCGCTGAACGCGGTGGGCGCCAGATTCAAACTTCAGTGTGCCGTATACGCCGTCACCCACCACTCGGGCGATCAGCTCTTTATAGCCGCCGTGCTCGCCTTCGCTTTCGCTCAGGATTTCGATCTGCCAGCGGTGCTTTTCGGCGTAACGGGAATACATGCGGAACAGATCGCCGGCAAAAATCGCGGCTTCATCACCGCCGGTCCCGGCGCGAATTTCCAGGAATACGTTCTTGCCGTCGTTGGGGTCCTTGGGCAGCATCAGGCGCTGGAGTTCCTCATCCAGCTCCTCACTGCGGCCACGGGCGCTGGCCAGCTCTTCCTCGGCCATTTCGCGCATCTCGACATCACCGTCTCTGGTCAGTTCCTCGGCGGCCTCGATGTCGGCCAGCGATTGACGCCAGGCCTGGAAGCACTTGACCACCGGCTCGATTTCGGCGAATTCCCGGGAAAGGTCGCGAAATTTGTTCTGGTCGGCAATGGTGGCCGGATCGGACAATAGCGCGCTGACCTCCTCGAACCGGTCAACCAACTGTTCGAGGCGGTATTGTATGGAAGACTTCATAATTTTTCCGTGGTGGTGGGCTCGTCGGCTTCCAGGGCGTCCAACTGATACAGCTCACGCAGGCATTCGGTCACTTCCGAGCGACCTTCGGACATGGCCTTGCGCACCTGCACGGAAGGCTGATGCAGAAGTTTGTTGGTGAGGCCCCGCGCCATGGCGCGCAGCACGGTTTCAGGATCGCTGCCGTTGCGCAATGCTTTGAGGGCTTTTTCGGTTTCGATGTCCCGCAGGATTTCCGCCCGCTGGCGAAACAGTTTGAGAGTGGAGACCGCATCCAGGGCGCGTAGCTGGTCCAGGAAGTCCTGAACACCACTGGTTACCAGGTTTTCCGCCTCGCGCGCGGCGCCCTGGCGGGAACGCAGGTTCTCTTCAATCACCTGGCGCAGATCGTCCACCGTATAAAGGTAGACGTCAGCGAGTGAACCCACTTCTGGCTCAATATCCCTGGGCACGGCGATGTCCACCATGAAATAAGGCCGGTGCTTGCGCTTTTTCAAGGCTCGTTCCACGGCACCTTTACCCAGAATGGGCAGCGGGCTGGCGGTGGAGGAAATCACAATATCCACATCGGCCAGGTGGTCGGGAATCTCGGACAGCAGAATGCCTTTGCCATTATATTGCTCGGCCAACCCCTGCGCCCGCTCCAGGGTGCGATTGGCCACCACAAAATCCTTGACGCCAGCTTCCGAGAGGTGCCGGGCCACCAGCTCAATGGTTTGCCCAGCGCCTACCAGCAGCGCCTTGTTGTGTGACAGGTCGGCAAAGATGTGGTGCGCCATGCTGACCGAGGCATAGGCCACCGAGACCGGGTTTTCCCCAATCGCGGTCTGGGTACGAATGCGCTTGGCCACGGAGAAGGTCTGCTCGAACAGGCGCGAGAGGAACTTGCCCGTGGCACCGTGTTCCCGCGCCGCCGCGTAGGCGTCCTTCAACTGGCCGAAGATCTGGGGCTCACCCAGCACCATGGAATCCAGACCAGCGGCCACACGCATCATGTGCCGAACGGAATCCGAATCCCGGTGCACGTAAACCACACTTTCAAGATCGGCCGCGTCCAGGTCATGGAAACCCGCCATCCAGCGCAGTACCGCCGGGGCGCAGTCGTCATCCCCCGCCAGGTAGAGCTCGGTGCGGTTACAGGTAGACAGAATGGCAGCCTCACTGGCACCAGAGGCTGCCCGGAGTTCGGAGAAGGCTTCGCCTAACCGTTCCGGTGTGAAGGCCACACGCTCGCGGATTTCCACGGGTGCAGTTTTATGATTGATTCCCAGTGTCAGCAAAGCCATCTTGCGGTCGGAAAATCCTGTGCCAGTCATGGACATTCACCCGTATTCTACCGGTGAGCGGAGTCAGCTGCCACCCGAAAACCCAGCTACTTCGGCAAGTGCGGACAGGTTGGGCAAGCTCACATCCTTATGCCATTATAGAAGCCTGATATTCAACCCAACCCGATCTACCTCAACTCCAGGGCAGATTCGGGGCCTGCCAACCACTGACGGGACACTGCATGCACAAGTTCTCCCCTTATCTGGCCACCTGCCTTCTGGGCGCAGCCCTGGCGACCCTGCCCGGCTGCGCAAGCCTCTCCGGCGATGAACAGGAACCGATCGTGGCCAACGAGGTGCACTCTCAAAAACCGGCAGGCAACCCTCCCGGGGAACCGGACTACGCGGAGTTTGAACCCGAAGTACTGTACCAGTTGCTAACCGCTGAGATCGCCGGCCAACGTGGTCGTTACGATGTCACCCTGGCGAACTATCTGCAGGCCGCCCGCACATCCCGGGACACAGGCGTGATTGCCCGCGCCGCACGCATCGCCCAATCCCTGGGTGCCGACTCCGCCCAGCAGGAACTGGCAGACCTGTGGCTGGAAGTGGCACCACAAAGCGTTGATGCCCACCGCCTGGCCGCCATCCAGGCCCTGAAACAGAACGACATGAAAGCCGCCCTTTCCCACATGGAAAAGCTTATGGACCAGGGCGAGGATGCCAACTTTGATAGCCTGGCCGCGATGTCCGCGTCCCTGCCCTACGAAGAGCAACAGGAAATGCTGTCGCTTTACCAGCAACTGGCCGAACGCCACCCGGACACCCCGGAGCTGGACTACAGCATTGCCTTGCTACAGAAAATCACCGGCAGTCCCGAGCAGGCACTGGAAAGCCTTAACCAACTACTGAACCGGCACCGCAACTTTCAACCAGCCATCATTCTCAAGGCCGACCTGCTCTACCAGGTGGGCCGCAAACGCGAAGCGCTTAATTACCTGACAACCAACACCCGGCGATTCCCGGCCAGCCAGCCGATGGGCACACTCTATGGCCGAATGCTGTTGAATGAAGACCAACTGCAAGCGGCCCAGGATGAGTTTCAGCGCTTGGTGGACCGCTATCCAAACAACCCCGACCTGCGCCTCTCACTTGGCCTGGTCGCCCTGGAAAACAATGAACCCGACGTCGCCAGGGAAGAACTCACCCGCCTGATCGAGCAGGACCACTACGCCGACCAGGCCAGCTACTACCTGGGACGCATCGAAGAAGAAGCCGGCAACACCGAGCAGGCGATCAACTATTACCAGAGCGTGGAACAGGGCAACTTCTTCTTCCCATCGCTGGCACGGGCCAGCAGCCTGCAAGCCCAAAACGGCAACCTGGAGGAAGCCCGGAGCCACATCCGTTCGCTGCGGGACCGGCATCCTGATTTTGCCGAACGCTTCTGGCTGGTGGAGGTAAACCTTCTGCTGGAACACGGCAGCCCCAGCCAGGCACTGGAAGCGGCGGATGCAGCCTTGCAGGAGTACCCCGATAACATCGACATACGCTACTCCAGAGCAATGCTGCTGGATACCGAGGGCAACACTGACAAGGCGGTACAGGATCTGACCCGGGTTCTGGAACTGGAACCCGATAACGCCGCTGCGCTTAACGCCCTGGGCTACATCCTGACCGTTCGAACCGAACGCCTTGAAGAGGCCCGGCAGTATATAGAACGGGCCCTGAGCCTTGACCCGGAAAACCCGGCCATTCTCGACAGCATGGGCTGGGTGCTCTACCGCCAGGGGGATTACCAGGGCGCACTGGAGTACCTGGCGCAGGCATGGGCGGCATTCCCGGACCCGGAAGTGGCTGCCCACTACGGCGAAGTGCTTTGGGTAACCGGCAATCAGGATCAGGCACGCATCGTGTGGGATGAAGCCCTGGACGAAAATCCGGACCACGACATCCTGCTGGAAACCATCAACCGGCTAACCAGCGCCGGGGGCGAGGAATGACAGTCCGACACAACCTGGCGCTGGCCCTTCTGTTTGCCATCACCACCCTGGCCGGCTGCACCAGCATACAGCTGGAACCGCTGCCCGAGGGAATGACAGACCAGCAGCCACCCAACTGGGAGGAGCAAGCGCGGGAGCTGCGTGAGTTTGACCGCTGGGTGCTGTCAGGGAAAATGGCCGTCAAACAGCCGTCAGACAGCGGCAGCGCCGTCATCAACCGCTGGCAGCAATACGGCAACCACTATGACCTGAGCCTGTCTTCCTCATTCCTCGGCATGGGCTCTACACGCATCAAAGGCGCCCCCGGGTTTATCGAGCTGACCCTGAGCAACGGCGATACCTACCGCTCCGCCAATCCGGAACAGCTGTTGAACGACGCCACGGGCTGGCAACTTCCGGTAGACAGCCTGGTGTGGTGGCTCCGGGGCCTGCCGGCACCGGACACAGAGCATCGACTACTGTTCGACCAGAACAACCAACTGGCCATCATCGAACAGAACGGCTGGGAAATCCGCTACGATCGATGGCGTCGATTCGTGGCCGACAAACCGGAGCTGCCAGCACGCATTACCGCCCTCAAAGGGGACAAACGCGTTCGAGTGGTCATCGCAGACTGGCGAGAGGAGAAGTAATCCTTGCACCCCAGCATTACCCTGCCCTCACCGGCAAAACTGAACCTGTTCCTGCATATCGTTGGCAAACGCCCTGACGGCTATCACGAACTGCAGACCCTGTTTCAGTTCCTGGACTATGGCGACGAACTCACCTTCACCCTGACACCGGACAGCCCCGACATTCGCCTGGCGCAACCCATCCCCGGCGTGGCAGACGAAGACAACCTGATTATCCGTGCGGCCCGGGCACTGGCCGCACGAGCCGGCAAGCCATTGCCAGGCGTCACCATCAGCATCGACAAACGCCTACCTATGGGCGGCGGACTTGGCGGTGGCAGCTCCAACGCCGCCACCACCCTGGTGGGCCTGAACTGGCTCTGGCAATTGAACCTCGGTGAAGATGAGCTGGCGGAAATCGGCCTGGGGCTAGGTGCCGATGTGCCGGTTTTTGTCCGCGGCCGAGCGGCCTTTGCCGAAGGCGTGGGCGAAAAACTGACCCCCGCGGAACCGCCGGAGGACTGGTTTGTGGTGCTCAAACCAGACTGTGACATCAACACAGGAAAGATTTTTTCACACGAAGGGTTGACAAGAGACACCCCGAAAATCACAATACGCCCCGCTTTTGAGGGAGACGCCTCGAGGTACCGAAACGACTGTGAGGATGTAGTTCAAAAACTGTATCCGGAGGTACGCCAAGGCCTTGAATGGCTTTCACAATTCGGACCTGCAAGATTAACCGGAACCGGGGCTTGCATTTTTGGACGTTTCCCGACAGAATCCGCAGCGCGGATCATCTGGGAAAGCAAACCCTCCGGCATCACGGGGTTCGTAGCTAAAGGGGTGAACTATTCACCGCTACACCAGAAGCTGACAGAGCTGACATGATGCCAAAGAAGCACGATACTGGGGTGTCGCCAAGTGGTAAGGCAACGGGTTTTGATCCCGTCATGCGCAGGTTCGAATCCTGCCACCCCAGCCACCTTTCTTCGAGTTCTTCTGAATCCAACGCCGATACCGAGAAGGATACAGACGTGTCCAAATTGATGATCTTCGCGGGCAATGCCAATCCTGAACTTGCCCAGGATATTGCCAAGAAACTTCACATCCCCATGGGTCAGGCCACCGTTGGCCGTTTCAGTGATGGCGAAACCACCGTCGAAATCGACGAGAACGTTCGTGGTCACGACGTCTTCATTATTCAGCCGACCTGCTACCCGACCAACGACAACCTGATGGAACTGATCGTGATGGCCGACGCCCTGCGCCGCGCCTCCGCCACACGAATCACCGCCGTTATCCCCTATTACGGATACGCCCGCCAGGATCGTCGGGTACGCTCGACCCGGGTTGCCATCAGTGCGAAGGTTGTTGCGGACATGATCTCCAGCATCGGCGTGGATCGTGTACTGACCGTTGATTTGCACGCGGATCAGATTCAGGGCTTCTTCGACATTCCCGTGGACAACATCTACGCCACACCGGTACTGCTCGAAGACATCGAACGCCAGCGCTTTGACAACTTCGTGGTGGTTTCACCCGACGTTGGCGGCGTTGTCCGTGCCCGCGCCGTAGCCAAGCGCCTCGACGACGCCGACCTGGCCATTATCGACAAGCGCCGCCCGAAGGCGAACGTGTCCCAGGTTATGCATATCATCGGTGACGTCAGAGACAAAACCTGCATCCTGGTGGACGACATCGTCGATACCGCAGGCACCCTGTGCAAGGCCGCCAACGCACTGAAAGAGCACGGCGCCTCCCGCGTTGTCGCTTACATCACCCACCCGGTGCTGTCTGGCCCGGCTATCGAGAACATCAGCAATTCCGATCTCGACGAGCTGGTGGTCTGCGATACCATCCCGCTGGGTGACAAGGTGAAAAAGTGTGATAGAATCCGCCCCGTCAGCATGGCCGGGCTGCTCGCCGAATCCATTCGTCGCGTGAGCAACGAGGAATCTATCAGCGCCATGTTTGAAAACGAGTGATCTGGGCACAGCCCAAGTATCAGACGTAAAAGCAAATTTCCGATCGGGAGCCCTGCAGGGCTCCCGATTGTTTTAGTCGGCCGAAAAACTCGGCCTTTTCAGAAACTCATTCAGGAAGACGCCTGGTCGCGGGCCACCTGAATGAACAACGAGGTAAGTATCATGTCTCAGGAATTCGTAATTGAAGCATTTCCTCGTGACGACCAGGGGAAGGGTGCGAGCCGCCGCCTGCGTCGCGAAGAGCGTAAAATCCCGGCCATCATCTACGGTGGCGGCAAAGATGCAACTCCGGTTGCCATCTGGCACAACGAGCTGAAGAAGTCCCTGGAAAACGAAGCCTTCTTTTCCCACGTTCTGACCATCGAACTGGACGGCAAGAAAGAAAGCGTGATCCTGAAGGACCTGCAGCGTCACCCGTACAAGCCAATCCTGACTCACGCTGACTTCCAGCGCGTTGACAAGGACCACGAAATCCACGTCCAGGTACCGCTGCACTTCCTGAACGAAGAGTCTGCACCGGTTATCAAGCTTGAAGGTGGCGTTGCCTCCCACAACATGACCGAAGTGGAAGTTGTGTGTCTGCCGCAGAACCTGCCTGAGTTCATCGAAGTTGACCTGAACGACGTCAAGATGGACCAGGTTGTTCACCTGAGCGACCTGAAGCTGCCGGAAGGCGTTCGCTCCGCCGCCCTGATGCAGGGTGAAGACCACGACCAGCCGGTTGTGTCTGTGCACAAGCCGAAAGGCGCCAAGGCTGACGACAGCGAAGAAGCCGAAGGCGAAGAAGGCGGCGAGGAGTAATCCTCCGGGGGCACTGAGCAATGGCACAGGATATTGTCATGATCGTCGGCCTGGGCAACCCGGGCCCCGACTACGAGAATACCCGCCATAACGCCGGTGCCCTGTTCGTCGAAGCGCTGGCCCGTGAAGCGGGCCAGACGCTCCGTCCGGACAAGAAGTACCACGGGCTCTACGCCCGCATCCACTGGCAGGGCCTGGACCTGCACCTGCTCAACCCGAGCACCTTCATGAACCGCAGCGGACTTGCCATCAAGGCCCTGGCGGACTTCTTCAAGATTTCTCCCGAACAGATCCTGGTCGCTCATGATGAGCTCGACCTCCCGCCCGGCACGGCTAAGCTGAAAAAAGGCGGCGGCCATGGCGGCCATAATGGTCTGCGGGACACCATCGCTCACCTGGGCACCAACAATTTCCAGCGTTTACGCATCGGCATCGGCCACCCTGGCGACAGCCGGAAAGTGACCGGTTACGTACTGGGCCGGTTGGGCAAACGCGAAACCGAAGACCTGCACGCCGTGTTTGACGAGATTACCCGCGTATTGCCCCAGGCAGCCGGCGGCAACCTGGCAGCGGCCATGAACCGCCTGCACAGCTTCAAGCCCGTCGCCTGAGCATAGCGGCCAGCCCTACTCGCACCCTTACCATTAGCCCGGTATAATCCGCGCAAATTTTCAGCACCAGCAGAGGCATTCCATGGGATTTAACTGCGGCATTGTCGGCCTTCCCAACGTCGGCAAATCCACCTTGTTCAATGCATTGACCAAATCCGGCATCGGCGCGGAAAACTTCCCCTTCTGCACCATCGAACCCAACGCCGGTGTGGTACCCATGCCGGACCCACGGCTCGACAAACTGGAAGAAATCGTCAAACCCCAGAAGGTGATCCCCACCGCCATGGAGTTTGTCGACATTGCAGGCCTGGTGGAAGGCGCCTCCAAGGGCGAAGGCCTGGGTAACCAGTTCCTCGCGAACATTCGCCAGACCGACGCCATCGCCCACGTGGTGCGCTGCTTTGACGACGGCAACGTGATTCACGTGTCCAACAAAGTGGACCCGGCCGCCGACATTGAAGTAATCAACACCGAGCTGGCCCTGGCCGACCTGGACACCGTGGAAAAAGCCATCAAGCGCGTCCAGCGGGTGGCCAAGAGCGGCGACAAGGATGCCAAGGCCCAACTGGCCATGTTCGAGCAGCTGCTGCCGGTACTGAATGAAGGCAAGCCCGTACGCAGCATGGGCCTGGACAAAGACCAGATGGCCCTGATCCGTGAGCTGTGCCTGCTGACCGTCAAGCCCACCATGTACATCGCCAACGTTAACGAAGATGGCTTCGAGAACAATCCGTACCTGGACCAAGTGAAGGCCATTGCCGACGAAGAGAACGCCGTCGTGGTACCTATCTGCAACAAGCTTGAGGCGGAAATCTCCGAACTGGAAGACGACGAGAAATCCATGTTCCTGGATGAAATGGGCATTGAAGAACCGGGCCTGGACCGCGTTATCCGCGCCGGCTACAACCTGCTGGGCCTGCAGACCTACTTCACCGCCGGCGTAAAAGAAGTTCGCGCCTGGACCGTGCGCATCGGCGCCACCGCCCCGCAGGCTGCGGGCGTGATCCACACCGATTTCGAGCGCGGCTTCATCCGTGCCGAAGTGGTGGGCTACGAAGATTTCGTCGCCAATAATGGCGAACAGGGCGCCAAGGACGCGGGCAAATGGCGCCTGGAAGGTAAGGACTACATCGTCCAGGACGGCGACATCATCCACTTCCGGTTTAACGTTTAATAATTCGGGATTTTTTGGCCTCAAAGCCTTGACACCTTGAGGCCAAATGTCGAAAATACGCGCCTCGTTTGGGGCGATGCCCAAAGCGAAATGGCAAGGTAGCTCAGTTGGTTAGAGCACGGCACTCATAATGCCGGGGTCGGCGGTTCGACTCCGCCCCTTGCTACCAGATTTCAAAGGGTTACAGTTCACGCTGTAACCCTTTTTTATTGGGTGTCTACAAATTGCCTACAACATGGACGATTGATCAAACAATCGCTGAGGGGCGCAGCAGCCCCTAACGCGCAATATCCCGCCCGACCTTGCCTTTGCTATCCTTACGCATCCTGCTTATTCTTTATACAAGCCTATTAACGGAATAATCGCCTGCCAGGCTTATCGGTTGAAAACAGGGGGGGACGTAATGGAACTACAACCGCTCGATTCCATATGGATAGGTGTCCTGATATCTGCACTACTTCTTTCCTCGCCGACAACCAATGCCGAAATCTACCAGTGGACAGATTCAAACGGGAAGGTCCATTTTTCTGACAGGGTTCCGGTCCAGCACCGCGATGAGGCAAACCCTGTGGAACTCTCAGCGAAGCCCCCCAGTAAAGAAGAAGTCGAAGCTGCTCATGCCAGGGCCGAGCGAATACGCGATGCTGCAGAAAGCACTGCCGAAGCGAACAGCCCCGACAGAGCGCCCGAAAACCACAAGGAAGCGCTCCCCAAACCTGAGAATGCAAAAACATCCGAACGGCCGCCTTTGACATCACCTGCCACACCCATGGAGCGCAAAAAACGGTACGAACAGGCAATGGAGCGCTATCGAAAAGCTCAGGACTGTTTTGGCCCCTACAAAAACAGAAATGGCAGCAATAGGGTTGAGGCCTACGATAAATGTCCGATAATTCCCCGCCCCCGGGAATCAGATTACTGATTCGGGCCATTACGAGGCCCAGAATATGCGCGATCAAAAAAGCCCGGCTTTGGAGCCGGGCTTTTGTCGTTTAGGTTCAGGTCAAGCCGATGTCTTGAAAACCGAGAAGCGTTCCTGCATCTCCGCCGACAACCTGGCCAGCTCCTGGCTGGCTTCGGAGGACTGGCGCGCCCCCGTCAGGTTCTGGCTCGAAAAGTCCACGATGTGGGTAAGATTGCCACTCACCTGTTCCGCCGCCACAGACTGTTCTTCCGAGGCGCTGGCAATCTGTTCGCCCATCTGGGAAATTCGCTCGATGGCATCACTCATCGAATTAATCGTCTGAGCAATCTCTTCGATCAACATCCGGTTGTCTTCCACCTGCTCCAGGCCAGACTGCATGACCGCCACCGCCGCCTTGCTTTCTTCAGTCAGCCCATTGATCACCTCGGAAATCTCGGCCGTAGAAGACTGAGTCCGCCGCGCCAACGACCGAACCTCGTCGGCCACCACCGAGAACCCTCGGCCATGCTCACCCGCCCGGGCCGCCTCGATCGCGGCATTGAGCGCCAGCAAATTGGTCTGATCGGCGATGTCATTGATCACCTGAGTCACACGTTGGATGTCTCCGCTTTTGGTCTCAAGCGCATTGATCCGATCGGACACTCGCCGGATGTCAGCGGACAAACGTTCAAGTGCTTCACGACCTCGATTACCGGCCTCGCGCCCTTCACCACCAAGGTTTTTGGCCTCCAAAGCGGCCGATTGCGCCTCATCCGCGCTTCGCGCCACATCGGAGGATGCCGCGCTCATCTGATGCATCGCCGTTGCGACCTGGTCCGTCTGTTCGGATTGCGCCTCGACATTCTTTTCCGTATCGGCATTAATGGAAGACAACTCCTCAGAGGCCGTTGCCACTTCCTCGGATATCGCCGAAAAACGGACGATAATATCGTCAAACTCTCCGAGCATGGTATTGAGCGAGTGCCCCAGCTCGGCCAGCTCATCCCTGCCCTGCACCACTACCCGGGCAGACACGTCCGATTCCGCTGTAACCTTGGCCATCAACTGCCTCATCGCGCCCAGAGGCCGAGTAATGGACATAATAATTAGCACACTGGCAATCAGAGCGACCAGCCCCACCAGAACCGCAACAACCGGATACAACACTTTACTGAAGTCATAGAGCGAGCTGACGTCCTGATGCGCCTCTGCAGCCACCTCCAGTTGCAAATCAATCAACTCGGCAATTTTTGAAGTCACCGGATCAATCGACGTGTAAAGAGGGCCGTCAATGGCGTCCAGTTGGCCCCGCGCATTGGCTGGGGCTCTTTCCAACAAAGTAATGGCTTTGGCAATCGCCTGATCGGCATCCGCAAACAGGGCTTCCACCTCATTCACCAGCGTTTGCTCTTTTGCCGTCAGGAGCGTACCTGTATAGTCGTTCCAGCGCCTCTCAACCACACCCTGTGCGTCTGTCAGCAGCGCCACTGCGGCTTCGGGGGTGAGCAGCCCTGCATTCACCTTATTAATCGCATCGACTACGTTTACCGCGTACTCGTCAGAAATGATCTTCAAATCTTTCAGAGGCACAACGCGATCATTGTAGATGCTGGAGACACCACGGTTGATATCCGCGAAAACGACCAGCGCATAGATGGAAAGGCCGGCTATCGCTGATAAAGGAATCAATACCAGAACGGTCAGGCGTAGTTTCAGGGACAGGTTATTCAGCACTGCCATTGGCAAACTCTCTTGATGATGTGATCCAGATCAATTATACCGGCATTTTATTAAAAACCTTTAAGCTACAACCATAATTAATTTCACCATGACCCCAACCAGCTCTCACGACAAAACCAACCGCCCCGCCCCCGATGTCCAGGCGGGGTTATCCATCAATCGGCTGAGTCGTATACACCGGCACCTGAACGAACAGTACGTGCAACCCGGAAAACTTCCAGGGGCGGTCACGCTGCTGGCACGACACGGCGAGGTGGTCTGGTGCCAGGCCCAGGGCCAACGGGACGTGGAACGCGGCAGGCCCATGGAGCGCGACACCGTCTTTCGCGTGTATTCCATGACCAAGCCCGTCACCGCCATCGCCATGATGCAGCTGTACGAGCAGGGCAAGTTCCTGCTCAACGACCCCGTGCATAAGTACATCCCTTACTGGAAGAACCTGCGGGTGTACAAAAGTGGCCATTACCCGGACTTCGAGACCGAGCCGGCGACCACCACCATGACCATTCGGGACCTGTTCACCCACACCTCGGGGCTCACCTACGGCTTCACCGAGCGCACCCCAGTGGATGCGGCTTACCGCAAGCTGAAGCTGGATGGCAGTCCGATACTGACTCTGGACAAGCTGGTGGATCGCCTGGCCGAACTGCCGCTGGAGTTCAACCCTGGCACCGCCTGGAACTATTCGGTCTCCACCGATGTACTTGGCTACCTGGTGCAACAGCTCTCCGGCCAGCCGCTGAACGAGTACTTCCATCAGCACATTTTCGAGCCCCTGGGCATGACCGAGACCGGCTTCCACGTGCGCCCGGACCAGCAGGACCGCTTTGCCGCCTGCTACCTGTACCAGCAAGGCGACACCATGAAGCTGCAGGACGATCCGGAACGCTCCCGTTACCTGAAGCCCCCTCGTTTCCATTCCGGCGGCGGTGGCCTGGTCTCCACCATCGACGACTACTTCCGCTTCGCCCAGGCCCTGAATCAGGGCGGCGAATACCAGGGCGCCCGCATCATTGGCCGCAAAACCCTGGAATTCATGTGCCGCAACCACCTGCCCGGCGGCCAGGATCTCCCGACAATGTCCATTGGCGGCTTCAGCGAGACTCCTTACGAAGGCACCGGTTTTGGCCTCGGCTTTTCCGTCAAAACCGACGTACCGGCGTCCCACACCATTGGCTCGGAAGGCGAATACGGCTGGGGCGGCCTGGCCGGCACCCACTTTATGGTGGACCCAAGCGAAGACCTGGTGCTGATCTTCATGACCCAGTTGATTCCCTCGCGGGCTTATCCGGTGCGCCAGGAATTAAGAGCGCTGGCGTACGGAGCTTTGGTGTAACTAAAAGCCAGCAAGCAGGCGGGTAGGCCTTTCCAAAACCGTGCGGAGCCATGGATGGCGGAGCTCGAGCGTTACAGGGACGTATTTACAGCGTGTTTTGGAAAGGCCTACCCGCCTACTTGCGTCTCACCACGCACAGACTTCGACTTACATCCTGATACCCCCTGAAACTATGGGTGCTTTCCGCTCCCTGTGGCATACTTCGTAGTTCTACTTACAACTACCAAGAAGATCACCAGCAAGGATTGTTGACATGAAAGCGGAAACCCTCGCGCTGCACGCCGGCTTCAAGAGCGACCCCACCACCAAGGCCGCCACCACGCCGATTTACCAGACCACCTCCTACACCTTCGACGACACCCAGCACGGTGCCGACCTGTTTGACCTCAAGGTGCAGGGCAACATCTACACCCGCATCATGAACCCCACCAACAGTGTGCTCGAAGAACGCATGGCCGCACTGGAAGGTGGTGTGGGCGCCCTGGCCGTGGCCTCCGGCATGGCCGCCATCACCTACGCCCTGCAGACTATCTGCAAAGTGGGCAACAACATCGTCAGTACCAGCCAGTTGTACGGCGGCACCTACAACCTGTTCGCCCACTCCCTGCCCAACCAGGGCATCGAGTGCCGCATGGTCACCCACGACGACTACGACGCCGTGGAAAAAGCCATCGACGACCAGACCCGCGCCCTGTTCTGCGAGTCCATCGGCAACCCGGCCGGCAATGTAGTGGACATCCAGAAATGGGCCGACATCGCCCACAAGCACGGCATCCCGCTGATTGTCGATAACACCGTGGCCACGCCCTTCCTGTGCCGCCCGTTCGAGCACGGCGCCGATATCGTGATCCACTCACTGACCAAATACATCGGTGGTCACGGCACCACTGTGGCCGGCGTGGTGGTGGACTCCGGCAAATTCGACTGGAAAGCCAGCGCCGAGAAGTTCCCGATGCTCAACGAGCCGGACCCCTCCTACCATGGCGTGGTCTAAACCGAAGCCCTGGGCGAAGCCGCCTTCATCGGCCGCTGCCGCGTGGTGCCGCTGCGTAACACCGGTTCTGCGCTGTCGCCGTTCAACTCCTTCCTGATCATGCAGGGCCTGGAAACCCTCGCCCTGCGCATGGAGCGTCACTGCGAGAACAGCGAGAAGGTTGCCCAGTTCCTGCAGGACCACCCGGCCGTGGAATGGGTGAATTACGCCGCCCTCGCCAACAGCCCCTACAAGGCGACTTGCGAAAAGATCTGTGGCGGCAAGGCCTCGGGCATTCTTAGCTTCGGTATTAAAGGTGGCCGCGAGGCTGGCGCCAAGTTCATCGACGCCCTGGACATGATCCTGCGTCTGGTCAACATCGGTGATGCCAAATCCCTGGCCTGCCACCCAGCCACCACCACCCACCGCCAGCTGGATGCCGACGAGCTCAAGAGCGCCGGCGTGAGTGAAGACCTGGTGCGCCTGTCGATCGGCATTGAGCATGTGGACGACATCATTGCCGACATCACCCAGGCCCTGGACAAGTCCCAGGCCTGATTGAGCCCACAACCAAATAACACCGGGTGCGACCAATGTAGCGCCCGGTTTCCCCGTGATTATCCTTACCTGTCTTGTAACTGCCCTGCCCGACGATTAATCTTTAAAGTCCTCCATGCTTTAACCCGAGAGTGTCTGGCCAATGAGCGACAGCGCAAAGCCCCGCATTACCAGTGGTTCCAAATTCCGTAACGAGCACGGCTTCTCCGCCATCAAGGACGGCGTCAAGCAAAAAGGCAGCACGGAAGACAAGCCCCTGGAGCGCAAGCCGAAATGGCTGAGGGCGCGCATGCCGGGCGGCGAACGCTACGATGCCGTCAAGAAAAACGTCAGCGAACACCGGCTGAGCACCGTGTGCCAGGAATCCCACTGCCCGAACATTGGCGAATGCTGGACCGCCGGCACCGCCACCATCATGGTGATGGGCTCGGTGTGTACCCGTGCCTGCAAATTCTGCGCGGTGGACACCGGCAACCCGAAGGGCTGGCTGGATCACGAAGAGCCAGAGAACACCGCCAAGTCCGTGGAACTCATGGGTCTGCGCTACATCGTACTAACCTCGGTGGACCGGGACGATCTGGAAGACTTCGGCGCTGGCCATTACGCCGCCTGCGTGGCTGCCATCAAAAAGCGCACTCCTGAAGTGGCCGTGGAAGCACTCACCCCGGACTTTGATGCCGTGATGCCGCTGGTCGAACAGGTGGTGGACTCCGGCCTGGATGTGTTTGCCCAGAACGTGGAAACTGTCGAGCGGCTGACCCGCCGCGTGCGCGACCCGCGCGCCGGCTACCAGAAAACCCTGGACGTGCTGGCCCACGCCAAGAAGCACCGGCCGGACGTACTCACCAAGACCAGCCTGATGCTGGGGCTGGGTGAAACCGAAGAAGAAATCCTGCAAACGATGGATGATCTGCGCGCCATCGGCGTGGATATTCTGACCCTGGGTCAATACCTGAGGCCCACTGCCAATCACCTTCCGGTGGAGCGTTACGTCACCCCGGAAGAATTCAACCGCCTCCGTGACATAGGCCTGGAAAAAGGCTTCATGGAAGTGCCCTCCGGCCCCATGGTGCGCTCCAGTTACCGGGCTGATAAAGTCTTTGATAAAAACAATCTCGGCCTGGCCGTACCGGAAGTCCCTGAGTCTTCCAATGCCATGCAGATTCCGGTCAAGGCCATAGAATAATAAGGCGAGTTAATGCTGTCTCTGCTGCGAAATATCCGGCTGAAGTACAAGTTCTGGTTGCTGAATATTGTGGTCCTGGCGGTGCTCTGCCTGCTGGCCCTCTATGCCACCTATGTCATGGCTGATTACACGGGACGCCCCTGGATGACGGTCGTGGCCGACACCCTGCCGGGTTTCGCGGTGGTGATCGCCATCCTGATGGGCCTGGAGATGGCCGGCTCACAACTGCTGATCTCCTTTATTGAACGGCACGTTAACCGACTGAAAGACACCATGGTGTCAGTCCAGGCCAGCGGCAACCTGAGCCAGCGCGCCCATGTCGACTCCAATGATGAAATCGGCCAGATGGCCACAGCCTTCAACGCCATGCAGGATCGCACTGAAGAGGTGGTCAAGAGCATGAAGCAGGCCACCGAGCGGCTGCACCAGGAGGTTCAGGCCCTGACCGAGGCCGCCGAGGCCCGTCGTGACGACCTGGGCCGACAGCAGGAAGGCGCGGACCGATCCGCCGAAGTCATTGAAACCATGCTGCAGAGCTTCGTCGGCATCGCCGAACAGGCAGGCATTGCCAATACCCTGTCCCATGAAGCCCGGGAAACCGCTATCTCCGGCGGCGAGCGCGTCAGCCAGAGTGCGGACAGCATCCGGAAACTCGCCGATGTGGTGCGCAGTTCCGCCAGCAGCGTGGAATCACTGGCCGAGAACAGCCAGGAAATCGGCCACGCCATCACCGAAATTCAAGGCATTGCCGAGCAGACCAACCTGCTGGCACTGAATGCCGCCATCGAGGCCGCCCGGGCCGGTGAGCAGGGTCGTGGCTTCGCCGTGGTCGCAGACGAAGTCCGCAACCTGGCGCGCCGGGTGCAGGATTCCACCGACCAGATCCAGACCACCCTGGACCGATTGCTCACCGCGATGAACGATGCCGTGGACCAGATGACCGGCAGTTCTGAAGACGCCAACCGCTGTGTCGAGGAATCCGAGCAAGGCCGGAAAGCCCTCGAAGCCATCAATGAGGTAGTCAGTCGCATCAACCAGACCAATCAGGAAATCGCCAACCTGTCGTCCGAACAGACTTCCGGTACCGACGAAGTCCTGGCCAATATCCAGGGTATCCGGGAGACCACCCAGAGCATGGTCACCGAGCTGTCCGAGAGCGCGGATATGGCCCGGCGCCTGAAACAACTGATCGAATCCCTGGATAATGCGTCGTCAAAGGTCACAGTTAACTAAAGATTGTGGCAAACTCTGCACCTCGTTCCACCCGCAGAGACCTTGTTCATGGATCGCCTTGGCGCCTTTTACGACCGTGTTATCCTCGCCCATCCCTGGCTCGTACTGATTCTGCTCGGCCTGCTACTGGCCGGCACCGCCCTTGGCTTTGGCCAGTTCCGGCTTGACGCCTCCGCCGAGTCATTGGTCCTGGAAAACGACCGGTCACTGGAGCAATACCGCCGGGTAAACCGCATATTTACCAGCTCCGACGACTTCCTGGTGGTGACTTACACGCCAGACCAGGAGCTGTTTACCCGCTCGGGCCTGGAGCGCCTGGCAGCCCTGCGGGATGAGCTGGCCGCACTGGATGCGGTGAGCTCCACCAACAGCATTCTTAACGTGCCACTGCTGCACAGCCCCGATCTCAACCTGGACTCGGTCGACAGTGAAATCAAAACCATCGACACCGACGATGTGCCGCCGGAAACCGCTCGCCAGGCGTTGCTGAACAACCCGCTCTACCCCAACCTGCTGATTGGTGAAAACGCCGAGACAACAGCCATTCAGGTCAATCTTCCCACCCCGAAGCAATACTTTGAACTGCTGAACCAGCGTAACGACCTTCGGGACAAGGTGCAGGCGGGCAGTGCCAGTGCCGCTGAGCAGGCGGAACTGAAGCGCATCAGCAGCGAATTCATCCAGTTCACCGAACAGATGGGCAATGAGCGCGACCAGACCATCGGCCAGGTGCGAGATATCCTCGACCGGTATCGCGATCAGGCCACCATCCACCTGGGCGGTGTACCCATGATCGTCGCCGACATGATCCGCTTTATCAAAAACGACCTGTCCACCTTTGGTGTTGGCGTGCTGGCGTTTTTACTGCTGACCCTGGCGATCATCTTCCGCCAGTGGCGCTGGGTGCTGGTGCCGTTGTTGTGCTGTGGCTTTACCGTGTGGCTGATGGTGGGGTTCCTGGGTTGGGCGCAGTGGCCGGTCACGGTTATCTCATCCAACTTCATCTCGCTGTTGCTGATCATGACCCTGTCGCTGACCATCCACCTGATCGTGCGCTATCGGGAGTTTCAGCATGACGAACCGGAAGCCGCCCCCCGGGACATCCTGCACCGCACCCTGATGGCCATGATCAAGCCCTGTTTCTACATGGCGATCACCACCATCGTGGCCTTCGGTTCCCTGACCTTCAGCGGCATTCGACCGGTGATTGATTTTGGCTGGATGATGACCCTGGGCCTGACTGTGGCCTTCCTGATCACGTTCCTGGTCTTTCCAGCCCTGCTACGGTTGATGCCGCCACCTGTTGATGAACGGGTGGCCTCCAACCGGATACCCTTCACAGACGCTTTCGCGCGCTTTACAGAGCGTTTTGGCGGAACGGTGCTCGTTGGCTCCGGGATATTGGCAGTGCTTTGTGTGATCGGCCTGAGCCGCCTTACCGTGGAAAACAGTTTTATCGATTACTTCAAGCCTTCCACGGAAATCCATCAGGGCATGATCACCATTGATAACCACCTGGGGGGCACCACACCGCTGGATGTAGTGATCACCGACAAACCGGCCCCGGAAAATGGTGGTGGAGACCCCTTTGCCAGTGACTGCGATCCATTTGTTCAGGACTGCGGCAGTGGTGAAGAGTACCGTGATACCTGGTACACCTATCAGAAAATGCAGCAGTTGGAAGAGGTGCACGAGTATCTGGACAGCCTGCCGGAAACCGGCAAGGTTCTGTCAATCGACACCACCCTGGCCCTGTTGGCACAGGTTAACCAGGGCGAGCCGCTGGA
Source organism: Marinobacter persicus (assembly GCF_002934325.1). Classification (GTDB taxonomy): domain Bacteria; phylum Pseudomonadota; class Gammaproteobacteria; order Pseudomonadales; family Oleiphilaceae; genus Marinobacter; species Marinobacter persicus_A. Next base: position 85,097 of record NZ_PTIV01000005.1, on the reverse strand, counting down.
CGCACTGGAGCTGGCCTTCGTGCCCGCTGCCGTGCCAGAAGACCTGAAAGACATTCTGCTGACGCCCTACATTTCCGAAGAACACGATAAGGCACGATTCAGCATCCGGATCCTCGAGACCAACCCTGATCTCAAGCGTCAGGAACTGCTCGACAAGATCCGTCATCATCTCACCCAAAAACTGGGCTATGACGAGGATCGCGTACTGTTGTCCGGCATGACCGTCATGTACAACAACATGCTGCAAAGCCTGTTCGATTCCCAGATCAAGACCATTGGGGTGGTATTCGGCGCCATCCTGGTGATGTTCCTGATCCTGTTCCGTTCCCTCACCCTGGCACTGATTGGGCTGGCGCCCAACCTGATTGCGGCCGGCTCGGTACTGGGCCTGATGGGCTGGCTGGGCATCCCCCTGGATATGATGACCATCACCGTGGCGGCCATCACCGTCGGCATCGCGGTGGACGACACCATCCACTACATCCATCGTTTCAAGACCGAGTTCGCCAAAGACCGGGACTACCTGGCTACCATGCACCGCTGTCACCGGAGCATCGGTCAGGCCATGTTCTTCACCTCCCTGACCATCATTACCGGCTTCTCGATTCTGGTGCTGTCGAACTTCATCCCGACCATCTATTTCGGGCTGTTCACCAGCTTTGCCATGTTCATGGCGCTGGTGGGCGCGCTGACGTTGCTGCCGCGACTGATCGTGCTGATCAAACCGTTCGGCCGCTCATAAAAAAACCCGCCGGAGCCGGGCTCTGGCGGGTTTCTCGGCAAACACGACTTATTACTGGGCGTTACCCTTACCCTGCTTCTGTGACTGCTGTTGCTGTTGCATCATCTGCCGGCGCTGCTGCATCTGCTGCTGCATTTGCTTCATTCGACGATCCAGCTCTTTACGTTGCTCCTCGGTAAATACGGCGTCTACCCTTGCCTGCATAAGAGCGGAGAGGCCAGCGATTTTGCCAGTCACTTCACCGAGCTCATCGGCTTTTTCCTGAATCGCACTGGCATCAAAATCCTGTTTGATTTCACCCTGCAGCTCTTGCTGAAGGGTTCTTGCAGTCTTACGCAGCTCGCGGATTTTACCTTGCATCTCTTGCATGATGCCGCGAATTTCAGTTTGCTGATCATCGGACAAGCCGACCATCTGTGCCAACTGGGACACCTGATCCGGCTGGCCACCTGACGGCTGTTGAGACTGCTGCGCAACCACACCGGTGGACAGACTCAGGGCAACCAGGGCCGAACCAAGGATCTTTACTAGTTTCATATTCATCTCCGTTTACTCGGGTGGCAGGCACCACCGTGTATTGGCTTTATTAGTGTCAGACGCACACCGTAAAACATTACGGAACGTGATTTCATCCCAACCTCGGCCTTCGTGCCCCTTCCTTCCCCGGATAGTTGGCTTCAGGCCGCAGCACAGGCGGGTTCCAATAAATGTGAAAATTTAGTCATTCCCCTGCATAATGGCGCTTTTCACCGGCAGCGGAGCACCACCATGGCCATCAACTGGTTTCCCGGGCACATGCACAAGGCCCGAAAGGAGATCAAAAAAGTCATGCCTCAGATGGATCTGATCATCGAGGTCGTTGACGCCCGCATCCCGTTCAGCAGCGAAAATCCGCTGGTCCCTTCCCTGCGTGGCGACACGCCGTTGATCAAGGTACTGAACAAACGGGATCTGGCCGATCCGGAAGTGACCAGCCAGTGGCTGGAATGGCTGGAGCGGGAGCGCGGCGTGCGAGCCCTGACCCTGACCCAGAACCAGCGCCGGGAAGCACTGGCGATTCTGGACCTGGCCCAGGAAATGACGCCGGATCATGACCGCGAGAAAAGCGCCCTGCGAGTGATGATTCTGGGCATTCCCAATGTCGGGAAATCAACGCTGATCAATACCCTGGCTGGACGGCCGGTGGCAAAAACCGGAAACGAGCCAGCCGTTACCCGCGCCCAGCAGGCCATCAAACTGCCCAACAACATACTGCTGTACGATACCCCGGGCTTTCTCTGGCCCAAGCTCTCACCAGAGGCTTGTGGTTATCGGCTGGCCATTACCGGCGCCATCCGGAGCGCCGTGCTCGATTTTGAAGACGTGGCCCTGTTCGAGGCCGATTTTCTGGTGGCCCATTACCCGGAACTGGTTGTGGACCGCTACGGTCTCGATGAGACGCCCCGTGACGGCCTGTCGCTGATGGATGCCATCGCCGTCAAACGCCGCTTCCTGGGGCGCGGCGGGGTACCGAACCTGCACAAAGTGTCGGAAGTGTTGCTCAATGAGTTCCGTTCCGGCACTCTCGGACGCATTTCCCTGGAAACACCCGCAGTGGTGGAAAGGGAGCTGGAAGAACTCCAAGATACTTGATCTCGGTCAAGGTAACAGGGATGATAGAAAACAGAGCGGAAGCTCTCAGGGATGATAGAAATTACCGAGCTCAGGCTCTCAAGGAACGTGGACGCACCTGACCGCCAATCGTCGGGTGTGATATGGATCAACGCGGATGGTTCATCAAATATGGCCCAGGCAATTCGACTCCAGCAAGCATCTCCCCTCAAAGCGGCCTGCAATCAATGCAGCTTGAGCAACCTCTGCCTCCCCCTGGCAATTGAAGAAAACGATCTCGACCGGCTTGAAGACATCGTCCAGCAGGGCAAGATCTATAACCGGGGCGAGCATATCTTCGACCAGAGTACGCCAGTGCGGTCGTGCTTTGCGGTGAAGAGTGGCTCGATCAAGACTTCGATCATTACCGAGGGTGGAGAAGAACAGGTCACCGGCTTTTTCATGCCGGGTGAACTGGTTGGGCTCGACAGCATGAGCAGTGAAACCTATGCCTGCACTGCCCGCGCGCTGGAGCGTACGAGTGTGTGTGAGTTTCCGGTCGACAAGCTGGAAGAACTGACGGGCAAGCTGCCCGAACTGCAGCACCACATGTACCGGATGATGAGCCAGGAAATCCAGAACAGCCATCAGTTGGCCATGTTGCTGAGCAAGAATACGGCAGAAGAGCGCATCGCTGCCCTGCTGCTGTCGCTATCCAGCCGTTTCCGCCGTCGGCGCATGTCGGCCACCAACTTCAGCCTGCCCATGGCCCGCAACGACATTGCCAACTTCCTGGGCCTGGCCGTGGAAACCGTCAGTCGGGTATTCACCCGCTTCCAGAACCAGGGCATCATCCGCGCCCGTGGCCGGGAAGTGGAGCTACTGGACGTGGATGCACTGCAAGTGGTGACGAGAGACTTCGCTCGTCAGGGTCAGTAACACTACTGCCCCTGACAAACCATCTTTACCTCTTCCGTTAGCCAGTTGCGCCACGGAAGCTGTTTGATGCCGAAGGTGTTACGGATTTTGCTGCACACTATGGTGGTATTCACCGGCTCCAGGTGCCCCCATTCCGGCATATCGTCTACCACGCGGGTGCTTTGGGGAATACCAGGCATACCAACCACTTCCAGCCCCAACTCATAAAGATTGATTTCTTCAGCTCCGGCGTACTGGTAGGTACCCCACACTTCCGCCCCACAATCCAGTTGCAGGACAATGGCGGCCATCACCCGAGCCAGGTCAGATACCGCCACTGGCTGGCCTCGACAGCGCCCGGGCAGAGCCAGAACGCCGGAGTCAACCGCACAATCATGCACCTTGCGAACCACCCGTGCCAGACTCCAGCCCGTTCGCAGAATGATGTGACGAGGCAAAGACGTGCGCAACGCCTGCTCGCACTCCCATTGCCAACGGCCAAGTTCGTTTATAGGCTGCCCGGGATTGGATGAGATATAGGCACCCTGCTTCCGACCATCAAACACATAGCATGACGACAACTGGAGCAGCGCCATGCCATGCTCACGGGCGTATTCCGCCAACGCCAGCGGCAAAGCGAACGCGGCCTGATGGGTCTGCTCCCGGTTTTGCTCAGCCTGCTCGGGATCATCCAGCCATAAGGCATTCACGATCAGGTCCACATCTTTTGGCACCCAGTTATCCAGGGCGCCGGTGCCGGCCTTGGCCGGGTCACTGACCAGCAATGGGCTAACCCGCAAATGGGTTTTGCGCAACCGTTCCAGAAGCACTTTCCCCAGTGGGCCATAATCGTGAACAACTAGTACATGCACGCCGAAACAATGCCTCCGGAATAGTGGTGAAATACGGCTTACTGATAAATTCTCGGAACCCGCGCGGTAACGCCGGTCAGCAACTCATAACCAATGGTACCGGCACAAGTGGCAACTTCGTCAACGCTGACAGTGTCGCCCCAGAGCTCCACCGTATCGCCTTCCCGGGCGTCTGGCACCGATGACAGGTCCACTGCCAGCATGTCCATGGATACCCGTCCCAACAACCGGATACGGCGGCCACCAATCGCCGCAGGCGTATCGGTTCCCGCATGACGGGGGTAACCATCACCGTACCCGATGGCCACCATCCCCATTCGCGTGTCCTTGTCGGCAGTCCAGGTGGCGCCATAGCCGACCGACTCTCCTGCCCGCACGGTACGGGTGGCAATCAATGGCGCCTCCAGGGTCATGGCCGGCTTCAGACCCAACTCAAGCCCCGTTTTTCCTTCCATCGGAGAACCACCGTACAGCATGATCCCCGGGCGGCTCCATTGGTACAGCGGCTGCCCTTCCAGGAAATGCGCGGCGGAATTACCCACGCTGCGCATCAGCTCCGGCCACGGAGCCGTGGCTTGTTCAAAGCATTGGGTCTGCTGGGCGGTCATGGGATTACCGGGCTGGTCGGCACAGGCGAAATGGGTGACAAACCCCAGCAGGTTACTGTCATGGCCGGCCGCCTTCAGACCCGACCAGACACCGGCAAGTTCTTCCGGGCGAAAGCCCAGACGGTTCATGCCGGTGTTCACCTTGAGCCAGAACCGGGGTACCTCCGTGCTTGCCGATAGCCAGGCCAATTGGGCCGGGCTGTGCAACACCGGTTCAAAATCCTCGTGCACACAGTCTTTCAGATCCGCCTGCTGGTGCACGCCCTGCAGCAGTGCCACGGGGTGCGTCAGACCCGCCTCCCGAATCGCCCGGGCCTCTTCAAGGCAAGCTACGGCATACTTGCCGGCATCCTCAGCCAGGGCATGCGCCACCGCCCGGATGCCGTGGCCATACCCATCAGCCTTGACCACCGCCATGGCCCGGGCGTCACCGGCCATCCGGCTTGCCAGTCGGTAGTTGTGGCTTATCGCCTCAAGATGGATTCGGGCAACCGTGGGGCGGGCCATCAGTAATCCCCACCGTAATCGCCATAGTCACCATGAGCCAGGTCTTCAAACTTGGTGAACTTGCCAATGAAGGCCAGACGGGTGGTGCCGATAGGGCCGTTCCGCTGCTTACCAATGATAATCTCGGCAATGCCCTTGTCCGGAGTGTCTTCGTTATAGACCTCGTCCCGGTAGACGAACATGATCACGTCCGCGTCCTGCTCGATGGCACCCGATTCCCGCAGGTCCGAGTTCACCGGGCGCTTGTTGGGCCGTTGCTCCAGGCTCCGGTTCAGCTGCGACAGGGCCACCACCGGGCAGGCCAGTTCCTTGGCCAGACCTTTCAGGGACCGGGAAATTTCGGAGATCTCGGCCGTCCGGCCCTCGGTGTTACCCGGCACACGCATTAGCTGCAGGTAATCGACCATGATCAGGCCCAGCTTGCCGTCGTTCTCCCGGGCAATACGGCGCGCACGGGATCGCATCTCGGTGGGGCTCAGGCCGGGGGTGTCGTCGATATACAGAGGCTTGTCCTTCAAAAGGCTCACGGCCGAGGTCAGGCGCGGCCAGTCGTCTTCTTCCAGGTTACCACTACGGACCTTGGTCTGGTCGATGCGCCCCAGCGAGGAGAGCATACGCATGGCCAGGGCATCGGCGGGCATTTCCATACTGAACACCAGGATCGGCGTGCCGGTGGTGATGAGCGCGTTCTCCACAATGTTCATGGCGAAGGTGGTCTTACCCATGGAGGGGCGGCCCGCCACAATGATCAGGTCCGCCGGCTGCATGCCCGAGGTCTGCTCGTCCAGGTCCTTGAAGCCGGTGGTCAGGCCGGTGGTCTTGTCGCCGGATTCGAACAGCTCTTCAATGCGAGTCAGGGCATTGGCCAGAATGGGATTGATCGCCTTTGGCCCGGAGCCCTCCTTGGTACGGGATTCGGCAATCTGGAACACACTGCGCTCGGCCTCATCCAGGATCTCGCTGCTCTTGCGACCCAGGGGGTTGAACGCGGAATCGGAAATCTTGCCAGACACTTCCAACAACTGGCGAAGGATTGAGCGCTCCTTGACGATCTCGGCATAAGCCTTGATGTTGGACGCGCCCGGGGTTTTTTCCGCCAGCTGGGCCAGGTACTCAAGCCCGCCGGCGTCTTCAATATCCCCGGCCCGTTCCAGGAATTCGGTCAGGGTGACCACATCCAGCGGCTCACTCTCGCTGGCCAGCCGCTCCACGGCCCCGAAAATCAGCCGGTGATCCTGTCGATAGAAATCCGAGGCAGAGATCATTTCCGCCACTTCGTCAAAACGGCGGTTGTCCAGCATCAGGCCGCCCAGCACCGCCTGTTCGGCTTCAACCGAATGGGGAGGCACTTTGATGCGGCTGGTCTCGAGATCGACAGCGTCGGCTTTCAGGGTTGGATTGGCCATGGACACACTTCTTCAGGTGCTGCCAGCCTGGCAAGGGTATCGCCGGGAAGGCACGGAATGAAATTGAAAGGTACAAGAATACCAGAAAGCAACGGGCCCGAAACCGTCTCCGGTTCGGGCCCGTTTATACCTGCCAAAACAGGACGTTTCAGCAGGCTATGCAAGCACCATCAGGCGGAGCAACCGGTTAGCCGGCAACAACCGCCAGCTTGATGGTTACTTCCACGTCGGTGTGCAGCTGCAGCTCGATGTCGTACTCGCCAGTCACCCGGATCGGGCCTTCCGGCAGACGAACTTCGCTCTTCTCAACTTCGGTGCCAGCGGCGGTGATCGCGTCTGCGATGTCGCGCACGCCAATGGAACCGAACAGCTTGCCTTCTTCACCAGCCTTGGAGGTGATGGTTACAGAAGTGCCTTCCAGAGCTTCGGCGCGAGCCTGGGCAGCGGCCAGCTTCTCGGCAGCGGCTTTTTCCAGCTCGGCACGACGCTCTTCGAACGCCTTGATGTTCGCTTCCGTGGCAGGCACAGCCTTACCGTACGGCAGCAGGAAATTACGACCGTAACCGGCCTTTACCTTTACCTTGTCACCCAGTGAGCCAAGGTTTGCTACTTTCTCGAGCAGAATAACTTCCATCTCGTTAACCTCTTCGTGCTTTATTCAGCCGATCCGTCAGGCTTGATACGCCTGCGGATGTCCAGCCAGCTATCCACAAAAGCCAGAACCAACAACAGCATCATCAGACTCGGACCCAACAGCAACAGGGCAATGTAAAACATGACCAGCCACTGCACGCTCCACTGCTTACGAGCAACCACACCGTGAACCAGCGCCAGGCCAGCCAGGAACAGGGGCGTTCCCGCGGCCCAGGCCAACAACAATGAGTTGAGGCCCAACACCGGCCCGATCATCATTGTGACTGCGCACAGCACGGCGATGACCGGTGACAACCGCAGACTGTGAAACTCCTTGCGGAATCCGCCCGGGTTGTACAGGGCTGCCTGCCACCCTCTCGCCAACATGGTCATACCAACTGCGGTGGCGAAGTAGGTGCCCGCCATACTGGCGGTCATGGTGTCCCGGATAATCAGCTCCAGGTCACTGCCCAGTTCCTGGGCAATCTCGGCGTTGTATTGCTTGTAAAACTCAATACCCGACTGAACCAGATCGCTCAGTAATGCCGGGTACATCAGAGGCAGCATCAGCCCGGTCAGTATTGCCAGGAAAGCGCCGGATAACAGCGCTTTTTCCCAAGTCCCTGAGGTCCTGAGGATCAGCGCCATCAACATTGTCTGCAACACCACCACCAGGGCCGTCGGGTCCTGGCCATAAAGAGCCCAACCCAATGCCGGAAGCAGTGCCCAGAGGCCGATATTCAACCCCTGACGCAGGCCCAGTCGAAGAACAACCAGGCCGACAACTGCCGCGCCAATCCAGAACAACAGAGGTACCGCAGTGGTGACTGCTGCAACCCCGCCGGCCTGAAGGGGACCGCGCATTACATACTGTGCCAGTGCACGCATGGTCCCGAGTCCTGTCTGTGCTTAGTGGTCGTGGCTGTCCGTATACGGCAGCAGTGCCAGGTAGCGGGCACGCTTGACAGCGGTAGCCAGCTGACGCTGATAACGTGCTTTGGTGCCGGTAATGCGGCTGGGCACGATTTTGCCGGTTTCAGTGATGTAGCCTTTCAGGGTGTCCAGATCCTTGTAATCGATCTGCTTGACACCTTCTGCCGTGAAGCGGCAGAACTTACGACGTCTGAAAAAACGAGCCATTAGATAACTCCTTAACTCCGGTTAATTACTCTTCTTCGCCCTGACTCTTGGCTTTCTGGCCAGAATCGGACTCGGCAGAACGACGAGGACGCTCTTCGCGACGATCTTCGCGGGATTCCGCGGCTTTCATCGGGGAAGGCTCGGTAACAGCCTCGTCCTGACGCAGGATCATCTCGCGGATGATGGCATCGTTGAACCGGAAGTTATGAGTCAGCTCATCCATAGCCGGCTTGGAACATTCAACGTTCATCAGCACGTAATGAGCCTTGTGAATCTTGTTGATCGGGTAAGCCAGGTGACGACGGCCCCAATCTTCCAGGCGATGTACCTTGCCGCCATCTTCAGTGATGACGCCGGTATAACGCTCGATCATCGCGGGCACTTGCTCGCTCTGATCCGGATGTACCATAAATACGATTTCGTAGTGACGCATGAGTTCTCCCTACGGTTTATACAGCCTTCTTCCCCGGCAGCGCTGCCAGAGCATGAAGGCAAGGAGTAGACAGCCAGGCTGTCCGTTTTATTTCTGCTTTTACGATAAGGCTTTATTACAAAGGCTTGATCAAAAGCGGGATTCGGTTTGCCGTAAGTCAGGCAAAACAAAACCACCCCTAAAAATAGGGGTGGCATATTCTAGGCGCCCAGGCCTGGTTGTGCAAGGCTTAATCAGCCCTCAGCCCTCAGCCCTGGCGCTGACGCACCGCTTCGTAAAGGCAGACACCCGTGGCTACGGACACGTTAAGGCTATCCACGTGCCCGGCCATGGGAATGTTGATCAACTGATCGCAGTGCTCCCGGGTCAAACGGCGCATGCCCTTTCCCTCGGCACCCATCACCAGCGCCACGGAGCCTTTGAAATCCGCCTGGTACAGGGTAGCGTCCGCCTCACCGGCGGTGCCAATCAACCAGACACCCTGATCCTTGATTTCGCGCAGAAAGCGAGCCAGATTGGTCACCCGCACAAACGGCACCGTTTCCGCTGCGCCACAGGCCACTTTGCGGGCCACCGGCGTGAGACTCGCGGATTTGTCCTTGGGCACAATCACCGCCTGCACGCCGGCGGCATCCGCGGTGCGCATGCAGGCGCCCAGATTATGAGGATCGGTCACCCCGTCCAGCACCAGCAGGAACGGCGGCTTGTCACTGTTTGCCAACTGAGCCAGCAGATCGTCTTCAGTCCACTCCTTGCTGGCGGACACCGCCGCGACAATACCCTGATGAACACCGGAGACCCGCTCGTCCAGTTCTTTACGATGGACAATCTGCCACTGCACACCTAGACCATCGAGGGCACCGGTGACCGTCTTGACCCGCTTGTCCTGGCGGCCGGTCTGAATCCACACCCGCTGAAGCCGCTCCGGCTCGCGCTTGAGCACGGCATCCACGGCGTGCCAGCCAAAAATGTATTCCTGAGACACTGAACTTTCCTGCATCTGGCGTTGCTGAATCTTGCGTTATTTCCCGGATTTGCCTTTACGGCCACCGCGCCTGGCGGGTTTCCGGGCTTGTTTAGCGGCTTCGGCCACCAGTTTTTCCCGGGCGCTGGACGGTGGCACTTTGGCATTGGGCTGACCACCGGGCTTCGCCCCGGAGCGGCCGCCAGGGGAGCCGCCGGCTTTCTTCTTGCCGCCACGACTGCCTTTTTTGCCACGTGAGCCTTTGTCACTGACATCACGCCGGGCAATATCCAGCGCTTCCCGATCGCCTTCTCTGTGTTTCGGCTCGCTGACCAGCTCCAGGTCGATCTTGCGATCTTCCATGCCGACACGGGCAACCTGCACACGAACCTCATCCCCCAGACGGAAACTCACGGCGGTTCGTTCACCAATCAACCGATGCTTGATGGGGTCATGGTGGAAATAATCGCCACTCAGGGACGACACATGCACCAGACCTTCAATATAGATATCGGACAGGGACACAAAAATCCCAAAGGGCACCACGGCCGCGATCACCCCATCGAATTCGTCGCCCACGTGATCCCGCAAAAACTCACACTTGAGCCAGGCCTCCACATCGCGGGTGGCGTCGTCGGCGCGGCGCTCGGTCATCGAGCACTGCTCACCGAGCCGCTCCATGTCCGCATACTCATAGGGATATTTCGCCAGCTCCGGATCGGTCACTTTCGGAGTCACCACATCCTTCTTTACTTCCGGCTTGTGGATCCGGGATTTAATGGCGCGATGCACAATCAAATCCGGGTAGCGCCGAATCGGTGAGGTGAAGTGGGTATAGCTGGCGAAGCCCAGGCCAAAGTGACCACTCTGCTCCGGACTGTACACCGCCTGACTGAGCGAGCGCAGCATGACCATCTGGATGACATTGGCATCCGGCCGGTCCGCCACTTCGGCCAGCAATTGCTGGTAATCGGCGGAAGTCGGCTTGTCTCCGCCGCCCAGCTGCAGACCCAGTTCACCCAGGAACAGACGCAGGTTCTGAAGCTTTTCCTCACCCGGCCCTTCATGCACACGGTACAGCGCCGGCACTTCGTGCTTTTTCAGGAACCGGGCCGTGGCCACGTTGGCGCACAACATGCACTCTTCCACAATCTTGTGGGCATCGTTGCGATGCACCGGCACGATTTCTTCAATCTTGCGGTTGGCATCGAAGACTATTTGGGTTTCGGTGGTTTCGAAATCAATGGCACCGCGCTCGGTGCGCGCCTTTCGGAACTGCTTGTACAGATCGTAAAGATTGTGCAGATGCGGCAGCAGATCGGCGTAATGCTCACACAACCGGTAACCCTCCTCGGTATCCGGGTGCTCGAGCATGGCACTGACCTTGTTGTAAGTCAGTCGCGCGTGGCTGCGCATCACCGCCTGGTAGAAGGTGTAGCCACTGAGGTTGCCGGCGGCGCTGATGGTCATGTCCGCCACCATGCACAGGCGATCCACGCCCGGGTTCAGGGAGCACAGGCCGTTGGAGAGTTTCTCCGGCAGCATGGGCACCACGTGGTCCGGGAAGTAAACCGAGTTACCACGGCGAACCGCTTCTTCATCCAGGGGAGAGCCCGGACGCACGTAATGGGACACATCGGCAATGGCCACCACCAGCCGGTAACCGCCGCGCGGGCGCGGCTCGCAATAGATGGCGTCGTCAAAATCCCGGGCAGTTTCGCCATCAATGGTGACCAGACGCATGTTCCGGATATCCACCCGGTTCTGCTTGTCCTTTTCTTCCACTTCTTCAGGGATCGAAGCCGCCTGCTCGCCCACTTCCGTCGGCCAGTTGTGGGGAATGTCGTAGGAGCGGATGGCCACGTCGATTTCCATGCCCGGGGCCATGTGCTCGCCCAGAATTTCGACAATCTGGCCAGTGGGCTGGGTGCGAATGGTTGGCTGGCGCAGGATATCGGCCACCACATACTGGCCATGCACGGCACCACCCGCCTGCTCATCGGGAATCAGGATCTCGTGGTTGATGCGGGCGTTTTCCGGCACCACAAAGGCGATACCGCTTTCCTTGAAGAAGCGCCCGACGATCTGCTCGGTCTTGTGCTCCAGTACTTCGACAATCACGCCCTCCCGACGGCCACGGTCATCCACCCGGTCCACCCGGGCGGCAACACGGTCACCGTGAAACACCTGGCGCATCTGTCGGGCGGTCAGGAAAAGATCGGAGCCTTTGTCATCCGGGATCAGGAAACCGAACCCATCTTTGTGACCGACAATGCGGCCCGTAACCAGTTCAGCCTCATCCAGTGGCAGATAAGCACCCCGACGGTTGCAAATCAACTGCCCGTCGCGGCACATGGCAATCAATCGACGGCGGATGGCTTCAATACTGTCTGGCTCAGTCTGCCCGAACTCCTGGCAGAGCGTCTCGTGAGTGGCTGGCGCCCCCCGCTCTTTCAGGTGCTGGATAATATACTCCCGGCTCTGTACCGGGTTTTCGTATTTGCGAGCCTCGAGCTCAGCATTCGGGTCTTTGTTTTCTTTCTTCCGGGAAACCATTCGGATCCTTCTTGGTTGGCCGCAACAGTGCGGCAAAATTCATATTTACCCCAGTATAACGTCGGGATGTCTTACCTGCCTAACCAGAGCGTGTTTTTACCTATGCAAGTTTCTGAAAACTTTTTTGAAAAAAGTGTTTGACAGACCCGGAAGGAATCCTTAAAGTACGCGCCATCGGTTGAGGGGCTCACCTCAACAAGTCATCTGCCGAGGTGGCGAAATTGGTAGACGCGCTAGCTTCAGGTGCTAGTGGGGGCAACCCCGTGGAGGTTCAAGTCCTCTCCTCGGCACCACTTCTTCCCCCTAAGAAGTGGCCTTGATACTCCCCAGATTAATTAAAACTCCCATACGATTACACACGTCAGCGCGATGCTATTGTGCTGTATTTTTGTGTCTGTTTGTTTACGCCCGTACTCTGGGAGTAAGCGGGTAGGTCTTTCCAAAACCGTGCGGAGCCATGGATGGCGGAGGACGAGCGCTACAGGGACGTATTTACAGCGTGTTTTGGAAAGACCTACCCGCTTACTCTTGCACCGTTGAGCCCTTAGACTCCCCCCAACGCGGCACCATGGTCTGCTCCAGACCCAGATGGTCCAGAATCCTTGCCACCATGAAGTCCACCAAATCGTCGACCGATTCCGGCTTGTGGTAGAAACCCGGGCTGGCCGGCATAATCACCGCACCCATCCGGGTGAGCTTGAGCATATTTTCCAGGTGCACTTCCGAGTATGGCGATTCGCGCAACACCAGGATCAACTGGCGGCGCTCTTTCAGCGCTACATCCCCGGCCCGTTCGATCAGGTTGTTACTGGCGCCGGTGGCAAGCGCTGACAAAGTACCCGTGCTACAGGGGCACACCACCAACGGAGCTTTCTCTCCAGAGCCGGAGGCCGGCGGTGAAAACCACTCTTCCCGACCGAAAACCTGGATCTGACCATCAGCCGCACCGGTGTATTCGGTAAACGCCTCTTTCATGGACGGCGGCGAACCCGGCAACCGGAAATCGGTTTCCGTGGCGATCACCACCTGGGCCGCCCTGCTGACCATGACGTTTACCCGGCATTGATTCGCCACCAGGCACTGCAACAGCCGCAGGCCGTACTGGGCGCCCGAGGCGCCGGTGAATGCCAGATTAACTACCGCCGGTGATTCAGCCACGCACTTTCTCCAGTTCCGCCACGAGTTTCTGGTGAATGCCACCAAAGCCACCGTTACTCATGATCACAATATGGCAGGTTTCCGGGAGTTGCTCCAAGGCGCTGCCGATCAGCGCTTCCACCGAATCCTCTACTCGATGATGATCACCAGCTCCCCGCCCTTCTTTCCAGCCTTCGAGTAGCACCGGCAGCCATGCCATATCCGTCAGATTGCCCCACAGCACCCGATCGGCCGCATCCGTACTGGGAATCAGCGCCTGCTGGTGCACGCCCTGTTTCATGGTGTTCGAGCGCGGCTCCACAATGGCCAGGATCGGCTCATCGCCGACACGATTGCGCAAGCCTTCCAGGGTGGAGGCGATGGCGGTGGGATGATGGGCAAAATCGTCATACACGCGAACCCCACCGATCTCGGCGATCAACTCCATGCGACGCTTCACACCACCAAACCGGCACAACGCCGCCACGGCGTGGTCCGGGGTGATGCCAATGTGCCGGGCTGCCGCGATCGCGGAGAGCGCGTTGCGCACGTTGTGGGTACCGGTGAGGTTCCATCTCAGGGCCGCCACCGGTTGCTCGTGGTGAATCACCATGAACCGGCTGCCATCCTCTGACAACAACTCAGCTCGCCAGTCAGCCATGTGCCCCACTTCGCTTCCAATGGCGGTGTCCTGGACGGAACTCCAGCAACCCAGGCCAAGGGCATTGTCGAGGTGAACATCCCGGGCAGGCCGCACAATCATGCCTTGGGAGGGCACGGTGCGCACCAGGTGGTGGAACTGGCGCTCAATGGCTTCCACGTTCTCGAAAATATCGGCGTGGTCATACTCCAGGTTATTCAGGATCAGGGTATCGGGGCGGTAGTGGACAAACTTGGAGCGCTTGTCGAAGAACGCGCTGTCGTATTCGTCGGCCTCGATGACAAAGAAATCACTTTTGCCCAGGCGGGCGGAGACGGAAAAGTCCTGGGGCACGCCGCCCACCAGGTAACCCGGTTCGAAGCCGGCCTGATCCAGAATCCACAACAACATGGCGGTGGTGGTGGTTTTTCCGTGAGTACCAGCAACGGCCAGCACCCAACGATGACGCAGCACTTCCCGGGAAAGCCATTCGGGACCGGACATGTAATCAATGTGCTGGTTCAGCACCGCCTCGACTTCCGGGTTGCCCCGTGACATGGCATTGCCGATCAACACCAGATCCGGCTTTGGCTTGAGGTTTTCCGCGCCATACCCCTCCATCAACTCAATACCCTGGGCTTCAAGCTGGGTGCTCATGGGCGGATACACGCCTTGATCCGAGCCGGTGACCTTGTGGCCCAGCTCACGGGCAATGACGGCCAGACTCCCCATAAAGGTGCCGCAGATTCCCAGAATATGAATGTGCATTGAGGTACCGCCTCCTGATTGAAAACCTGCAAAGCCTCCATCATCCCATTGACCGGGTCAAGGGCGATGATCTGATCATGAAAAACCGGAACGTTTGGCGTATCATCTGCGCCATTGTCGAACCAGCAGGAGGCTTACCCCGTAATGGCCATCAAAAACGCATTTTACGCTCAGTCCGGCGGTGTCACCGCTGTTATTAACGCCAGTGCTTGCGGTGTTATCCAGACAGCGCGCAAACACCCGGACCAGATTGGCAAGGTGTACGCCGGTCGTAACGGTATTATCGGTGCCCTGAAAGAGGAGCTCATTGATACCAGCCTGGAATCCGACGACGCCATCCAGGCCCTGATACATACGCCCGGCGGCGCGTTTGGCTCATGCCGCTACAAGCTGAAGAACATCAGCGAAAACCAGCGCGAATACGAGCGTCTGATTGAAGTGTTCCGGGCCCACGACATCGGTTACTTCTTCTACAACGGTGGCGGCGATTCCCAGGATACCGCGTTCAAGGTTTCCCAACTGGCCGAAAAAATGGGTTATCCGATCACCTGTATTGGTGTGCCCAAAACCGTCGACAACGACCTGCCGTTCACCGACTGCAGCCCGGGCTTCGGTTCCGTGGCCAAGTACATCGCCACTTCCACCCTGGAAGCCAGCCTGGACATCAAGTCCATGTGCGACACCTCCACCAAGGTCTTCATCCTGGAAGTGATGGGCCGCCACGCCGGCTGGATTGCCGCCTCCGGTGGCCTGGCCGGTGAAGGCGAAGGCCAGCCGCCACACATCATCCTGTTCCCGGAAGTGGCGTTTGACCGCGAGAAATTCCTGGCCCGTGTTGACCAGTGCGTGAAGGATTATGGCTACTGCGTGGTGGTGGCCTCGGAAGGCGCCCAGTACGAAGACGGCCATTTCGTGGCCGATGCCGGCGCCAAGGACGCCTTCGGCCACACCCAGTTGGGTGGTGTTGCCCCTGCCCTGGCAAACATGGTCAAACAGGCCCTGGGCCACAAGTATCACTGGGCGGTCGCCGACTATCTGCAGCGCTCGGCGCGCCACATTGCTTCCGCCACCGACGTGGAACAAGCCTACGCCGTGGGTGAAGCCGCCGTGGAAATGGCACTGACGGGCAAGCAGGCCCTGATGCCGACCATCGTGCGCGAACAAGCCAGCCCCTACCGCTGGTCCATCGGTGAGGCCAACCTGAGCGAAGTGGCCAACCAGGAAAAGAAAATGCCAATCCATTACATCACCGATGATGGCTTCGCGATCACTCAGGACTGCCGGGATTACATGAAGCCGCTGATTGCCGGCGAGAACTTCCCACCATTTGAAGGCGGTCTCCCCAAAGTGGCGAAGCTGAAGAACCAGTTGGTGGAGAAGAAGCTGAAAACCGACTTCGAGCTGTAAGTACCCGTTTTCAGCCCAATAAAAAGCCCGGCCATGATGCCGGGCTTTTTCGTATCAAAAACGTGCCTTGTCCGCTTACTGAGAGGTCTCCGCCTCGTGCCGGCGAACATACGCGGAAAACTCGTCAAAGCCGCCCACATATTCATCGCCCACCAGAATCTGCGGCACGGTATGCACGGGCTTGCCAATTTCATCAGCAATGTCCTGCTTGCTCATGCCCCGCTCAATCATATCGATCCAGGTAAAAGGAATGTGCCTGGACTCGCACAAATTCTTCGCCATCACACAAAACGGACAGCTCGTGCGGCCATAAATGGTTACTGTTTCCATACATGCTCCTGAGACAGATAAGTGTTTAAGATAATACCGAGATAGTGCCAGCCCTGACGGAGAATGGAAATTAGCACTTACCATGACAATGATAGTGCTTTACGATTCCTCGCATGAGCTATCTCACGCTTTTCCTGACCGCCTTTGCCGCAGCAACCTTGCTGCCGGCCTATTCAGAAATACTGCTCGGCACTCTCGCCAGCCAGGATTACCCTCTGTTCTGGCTCTGGTTCTGGGCAACGGCAGGCAATACGCTGGGCTCGGTCGTTAACGGCATTATTGGCCGCCAGGTGGATCGCTTCAAGGACCGGCGCTGGTTTCCAGTCAGCGAGACCCAACTGCACAAGGCCCGGAACCGGTTTAATCGCTACGGTCAGTGGTCGTTATTGCTGGGCTGGCTGCCCATTGGTGGCGATGCGCTGACCCTTGTAGGTGGCATCATGCGGGTGCCCTGGCTGAATTTCGTGATCCTGGTAGCGATCGGCAAAGGGCTACGCTATGCCTTCGTCATCTGGGTGGTGCTCAAAGCCGGCGCAATGGCCACCTGAGGGGCAGCCTAAAGACTGGACGGGCTGTCGGTGCAGTGAATAACCTGCTCATGCCCCAGGCGCTGCACCAGTTCCTTGACCAAACGACGTTCCAGATCGGCCACCGTGGCGCCAGCCTGAAAGTCACGGACCTGACACATAGCCATGCCGGCATAACCACAGGGATTGATACGACTGAACGGCTCCATGTCCATATTCACATTGAGCGCCAGCCCGTGGAAAGAACAGCCCCGGCGCACCCGCAGCCCCAACGAAGCAATCTTGGCGCCATCGACATAGACCCCTGGCGCGTCCGGCCTGGGTGCGGCGTCAATACCAAGACCGGCCAGCGTGGCGACGATAGACTGCTCAATATCATCCACCAGCGCACGCACGCCCTGTTTGCGACGGGTCAGGTTGATCAACAGATAAATAACCAGCTGTCCGGGGCCGTGATAGGTCACCTGACCGCCCCGATCCACCTGCACCACCGGAATATCCCCCGGTAGCAGGATATGTTCAGCCTTGCCGGCCTGCCCCTGGGTGAACACGGCGGGGTGCTCCAGGCACCACAACTCGTCCACCGTGTCTGCATCGCGGGAGGCGGTAAACGCCTTCATTGCTTCCCAGGTTTCGGTGTACGGTTGCTGCCCCAGGGACCGGACGATCAAATCTGGCATCAAAGCACCATGTGCACGCGGCCACTGGCCTTGAGGTCTTCAAACAGCGCCTTGAGCTGCCGCTCCCCTGTCGCCACGATCTTCAGCTGGACCGAAGAGAACCGGCCCTTGCTGCTGTCGTTGACGGTGATATCGGTTTCAGAGATTCCCGGGGCATGTTGCTCTACCACTTCCACAACAAACTCGGTGAAGTCCGGCGCGGCGTTGCCAATCACCTTGATCACATAATCACAGGGAAACTCGATTTTTGGGGCTTTCGGCTCAGTCATGCCGCATTTTTCTCCCGGTCACCGGCTAACAGCGCCGACAACCTCAATTAAACAGTTGTACAAAGAACAGTTTGATGGCGTCCCACAGACGCTTGAACAGGCCACCTTCGGGCACTTCAGTCAGCGCCAGGGCCGGCTTGTCCACCAGGGTTTCACCATTGAGCGTGACCGACACCCGGCCGAGCTCGTCCCCCACATTAATGGGCGCTTTAATGACAGAATCAAGGTCCACCACCGATTCCAGCGAATCCCGCGAACCGCGCGGAATGGTCACGTAGACGTCTTCTGCCATCCCAACAGACACCTGATCCTGCTCGCCACCCCATACCCGGGTATCGACCAATTCCTGGCCGGCGCGGAAAAGCAGCTCACTCTGGTAATAGCGGAAGCCGTAATTCAGCATCTTCTGGACTTCCTGCGCCCGCGCGTCGGCGCTGTTGGTCCCCATGACCGTGGCAATCAGGCGGGTATTTTCGCGTTTGGCGGAAGCCACCAAGCAGTAGCCGGCTTCTTCGGTATGACCGGTCTTCAGGCCGTCGACGCTCTCATCGCGCCAGAGCAGAGTGTTGCGGTTAGGCTGACGGATATTGTTGTAGGTGAAATGCTTTTCCGCATAGAGATCATAGTTTTCCGGGTAATCCTGAATAATCGCTTTGGCCAGCAGCGCGAGGTCATAGGCGGTGGAATAGTGATTTTCGGCGGGCAGGCCCGTGGCATTCTCGAAATGGGTGTTTTTCATCCCCAGCAGCTGTGCCTGCTGGTTCATGATGTCAACAAACGCACCCTCACTGCCGGCAACGTACTCCGCCAGAGCCACGGAGGCATCATTACCCGACTGGATGATGACCCCTTTGAGCAATTTTTCAACCGACACTTCCGTGCCTTCCTGGACAAACATGCGCGATCCCCCCGTGCGCCAGGCTTTGACGCTGATCGGCACCATATCCGACAGGGAAATGCGCCCCTCGTCCAGCTCACGCTCAACGATATAGGCGGTCATCATCTTCGTCAGGCTGGCGGGAGGCAGACGCTCATCGCTGTTCTCTTCCATGATGATGCGACCACTCAGCGGGTCCATCAACACCCACGAGCTGCCGGCGACCTGAGGAGGCGACGGGATCAAAACGGACTGAGCCGAAGCCTGGGCTGCCAGGAATGTCAGTGAAAGCGCCAGAAGAAGTATGCGAGTGATCATCTTGAAAGCCATTGGTTGTGTCATTGGTTGTCGGGTTGAATTGCGTCTTCTACCTGCATCCAGGTGTTGTCTAGTGGGAATCGGTAAGAACAATGGTCTGACCAAACCCCAGTGACTCCAGAAGAGTCTGAGCGTAGCGCGCTTCGCTTTCATTCGGGAAAGGCCCTACCTGGACCCGATGGAATCGGCCTCGCTCCGTGCTTACTTCCCTCACACGTATGGGACTGTCCACCAAATTCTGCGCCCGCGCCAGTAAGGCCCGGGCAGGATCACGGTTGCTGAAGGCGCCCAACTGGACAAACAGGGCCTCACCCGACAGCATTTCGTCGGAAGACTGAACCTGTTCACCCTCCCCGGTTTCCATACCCGCATTAAGTGGCGGGGTGACTGCGCTTTCTGATGCAGGCTCCCAGGGCTCACCCGCCAGGTACATCGTACCGTCCGGGCGAACGGTAATCGCCGCCACTTCCACCCGGGCGGTTCCGTGGTCATGGTAACCCAGTTTTTTTGCCGCCGCATAAGACAAATCGATCAAGCGATTGGCGTGAAACGGGCCGCGGTCATTCACGCGCACAATCACGGAGCGACCGTTATCCAGGTTGGTTACTTTCGCGTAACCCGGGATCCGCAGGGATTTGTGCGCCGCCGACATGGCGTACATATCAAAGACTTCGCCATTCGATGTCTTATGGCCATGGAATTTTTCACCGTACCAACTGGCGATTCCACGCGCCACATAACCATCGTTACTGTCCAGGACCCGGTAAGATTTGCCCCAGACCGTGTATGGCGACTTATTGCCCGCCGTCTGCGGCGCCTGATAGCGCGGAACAGCATCGGCCAGACCGCTGGCATCAAAGCCCCCGGCCGGGGCCCGGTCCTGTTTCAGGGTGTAACGGGCCGAATGGTCGGTTTCCGGTGAACTGGCGCAACCAGCCAGGGTCATCACCGCCAGCAGCAGTGCGCCCCATTGTTTTGCCATTAACCACCTGTTCATTCGCAACCCGCTATTCACTATTGGTCAGCCCATACTGACAGGTCGTATTGTAACGGGTTCCGGACAAACTTCGCCATTACCGGCCCGCCATGATCAGGCCGCAATCATGCGACGATGGGTCTGGATCGACATCAGTATGCCAAAGGCCGCCAGCAGCGTGATGGCCGAGGTGCCGCCATAACTGATCAGCGGCAAGGGTACGCCAACCACGGGCAGCAAACCACTGACCATGCCGATGTTGACGAACACGTACATGAAGAACGTCATCGACAGGGCGCCACCGAGCAGCCGACTGAAGGAATCCTGGGCAGTGGAGGCGATGTAAAGGCAACGCAGGATAATCAGGAAATACAGGGTGATGAGGATCAGCATGCCAATAAAACCGAACTCTTCGGCCATCACGGCAACGATGAAATCGGTATGACTCTCGGGCAGGAATTCCAGGTGTGACTGAGTGCCCTGCAGCCACCCCTTGCCATCCAGGCCTCCCGAGCCAATGGCGGTCTTGGACTGGATAATATTCCAGCCAGCGCCCAGCGGATCGCTCTGTGGGTCCAGCAGCGTCAGAACACGCTGTTTCTGGTACTCCTTCATCACGAAAAACCACATCAATGGCGTTGAAACCGCCACGATGGCAAAAAAGGCCGAAATCAACTTCCAGCTGATGCCGGCAAAAAACACCACAAAAATACCGGCAGCCCCGACCAGCAGCGAGGTACCCAGATCCGGCTGCAGAATAATCAACGCCATCGGCACCAGCACAATGACCAGCCCAAGCATAACCCTGGAGAAGGTCGGCGGCAGATAGTAACGGGAAAGGTACCAGGCCGTGGCCATGGGCACGACCATCTTCATGCCCTCGGAGGGCTGAAACCGGGGTAGGCCGGGAAGGGACAGCCAGCGCTGGGCCCCCTTGGCGCCAATCCCCACCAGCAGGACCGCCACCAGGCCAGCCAGGCCAGCCAGGTACAACCAGGGTGCCCAGCGGCGGAACACCGCAGGATCAAGCTGCGCCAGGAAAAGCATCACCCCAAGGCCAATGCCAAACCGGATGGCCTGGGCCTTCACCACCATCAGGTTACGGTCCGCGCCGCTATAGAGAATGAACAGCCCACCGGCCATCAGCACTATCAACAGCAGGAACAACAAAGGATCGATGTGCAGCATGGTCCAGATGCTGCGTTTGCGGATCAGGTCTTCACCGCCTTCTTTGACTCCCAGCATCAACGCTCCTCCCCGGCATCGGCCGCTTCAGCTGCCGCCCGATCCTCCGCCGGGAGCTCTTCCAGCCAGGCATCAAACAGCTCCCTGGCGACTGGCGCTGCTACGGCGCTGCCGCCACCGCCATTCTCCACAATCACCGCGACAGCAATCTTGGGATCCGTAGCCGGGGCAAATCCCACAAAGAGGGCGTGGTCGCGCAAACGCTCGCGGACATCTTCAGCCTCATACTCCGCCCCTTCGAGACTGAACACCTGGGCGGTACCCGTTTTACCCGCCATCCGGTAATCGGCCCCGACACTGGCGCGACGCGCTGTACCACGACGACCATGCATCACCTCTTCCATGGCATCAACCACGTACTCCCAGTCATCCGGGTTCTTCAGCTCAAGCGGCTTGTGGGTGCGTTCGGGAAGAAACTCCTCAACCGGGCGGTCCCCCGGGATGTCCTTAAGCAACCGTGGCTCCACCCATTCTCCTCGATTGGCAATGAGCGCCGTCGCAGTGGCTAGCTGAAGCGGCGTCGCCAGGAAAAAGCCCTGACCAATACTCATGTTGACCGAGTCCCCCGGGTACCAGGGCTGGTCCCGGTGGGCGCGCTTCCATTCCCGTGACGGCAGAATCCCCTCGAGTGCGCCAGCCACATCCAGAGTGGCGTCTTCGCCAAAACCGAACGCCGACAGATAGTGATGCATGGTGTCGATGCCCATATCCACCCCCATCTCATAAAAGTAGACGTCGCAGGACTCGGCCACCGCCTCGACCAGGTCGACCCAGCCGTGACCAGTGCGCTTCCAGTCCCGCCAACGACGACCGTTATCATTGAGCTGATAATAGCCAGGGTCATAGATTTTCCTGTCCCGAGTGGTCGCACCGCTGTCCAGCGCTGCCACAGCCATCATCGGCTTGATCGTTGAGCCCGGCGGGTATTGGCCACGCAAGGCCCGGTTAAACAGCGGCTTGTCGATACTGGTACTGAGCTCACGATAAGCTTTGGCGTCAATCCCGGTGACAAACTGGTTGGCGTCGAACGAGGGTACGCTGGCCAGTGCAAGGATGCCGCCAGTCGACGGTTCAATGGCAATGATCGTGCCCCGCTGCCCTTTGAGCAACTCATGAGCTTTGCGCTGAAGCCGCAGGTCAAGATGCAACTGGAGATCTTCACCTGGTGCCGGATTTTCCCGTTCCAGCACCCGCAGGATTCGGCCACGGGCGTTCGTCTCAACGTGCTGGTAACCCACCTTGCCGTGCAGGACATCTTCGTAAAAACGCTCGATGCCCGATTTTCCGATGTAGTTGGTGCCCGCGTAGTTGACCGAATCAATGCGCTGCAGCTCTTCCCGGTTGATGCGCCCGACATAGCCCAGGACATGGGCGGTCAACTCACTGTAGGGATAGTGTCGAACCAGTTCGGCTTCCACTTCCACACCGGGGAATTCATGTCGGCGCACAGAGACCTTGGCAATCTCTTCCTCGCTCAGGTTGTAACGCAGGGGAATAGCCTCGTAGGGGCGCCGATATTCTCCCAGGCGGCGTCGGAAACGCTTCAGATCATCCTCGGAAATGGTCACCATGTCCTGCAGACCTGCCAGCGTGGCCTCCATGTCGTCCACCCGTTCAGGCACAACGGTGATGCTGAACACCGGTCGGTTCTCGGCCAGCAGTACGTTATTGCGGTCGTAGATTAGCCCCCGGGGCGGCGGTACGGATTGCACCTGAATCCGGTTCTTGTCTGAAAGCGTGGCGTAGACATCATGCTCGACCACCTGCAGCTGGTACATGCGGCCCAGCAAGCCGCCAAGCACCAGCAGCACCAAGACCAGCATCACCAGCGCCCGACGCTGGAACAGCCGACGCTCGCCCGCCGTGTCCTTGAACTCACCCCACGCCATAAACGCTCCTAGGCCCGGTGGTAAGGGTGATTGCGGGTGATGGACCAGGCGCGGTAAAGCTGCTCAGCGAGCAGGATGCGCACGAGGGGATGGGGAAGTGTCAGGGGCGACAGAGACCACTGCTGATCCGCTCTCTGCCGACAGGCCTCTGCCAGTCCGTCCGGCCCACCAACCAGAAAGCTGACATCCTGCCCGTCCAGTTGCCAGTTCTCCAATTGGCTGGCCAGTTTTTCCGTGGACCATGGGCGCCCTCCCACTTCCAGGGCAACCACGCGATCACGCTGGCCAACGGCGGCCAGGATCGCGTCGCTCTCTCGCTGCATCAGCCGGGGAATATCCGGGTTCTTGCCGCGATGAGCCATGGGGATTTCGGTCAACTCCAGGGACAATTCCGGCGGCATCCGACGCGCGTAATCATTGTATCCCCTGGTGACCCAATCAGGCATTTTCTGCCCGACACAGATCAGACGCAGGCGCATAATTATTCGCTGCCGGCGGCACCCACATGGGGGGCATCACGCCAGAAGCGTTCGAGGTCGTAGAACTCCCGGGTGGCAGGCATCATGACATGGACCACCACATCACCAAGGTCCACAAGAATCCAGTCGCTGCCGCCACCTTCCACATTGCTGGCTTTCACGCCTTCTTCCCGGGCGTCTGTCACCACGGAATCGGCAAGAGCCCTGACATGCTGACTGGAAGTACCCGATGCAATAACCATGAAATCGGTGACGCTGGTGCGGTCCCGAACATCAACAACACTGACGTCCTGCGCCTTGATGTCTTCAAGCGCATTGACCACCAGATCTTTCAACTGTTCTGCCTGCATAATTACCCTGTCGTGCGGGCGCTGGCCAGGATGGCCGCCCGATCTATTAGATTCGGCGCAATTGTATCACTAAACCTTGCTGCGGGTGCAGACACCGTACAGCCCTTGTGCGCGAATCGAGTGCCAGACCGAATCGGGGGTGAGATACCGTGGTGAACGACCATCGGCGATACGCTGGCGAATACCGGTGGCCGATATGTCGAGCAGCGGCGGGTCCAGTTCCAGCACCAGGCCACAGGGTTGTTCGTGCAAGGCCTGATGATCGTCGGCCCGCCGGCTTTTCACCAGTTTCTGCGCTTCGCTGCCGGACGGCAGGTCCGCTCCTGATCGACGAACCACCACAATGTGAGCCAGCTCGGGAATGGCCTGCCATTCCCGCCAGCGGTCAAACGCCGCGAAGGCATCGGTGCCCACCACCATGGCCAGGGGTTCATCCGGCCCCAGCTCTTCACGGAGCTGGCGCAGGGTGTCGGCGGTATAGGAAGCGCCGGCACGGCGCAACTCCCGGTCATCCACCCGCAGGGCCGGTTCGCCAGCGATGGCCAACTGCAACAGATCCAGGCGCTGTTGTGAGTCCGCACCGGTATCCCCGCGATGCGGTGGAATATGGCATGGCACCAGGTCAATCGTTGCCACAGACAGGGCATCGCAGACTTCCAGCGCCAGGCGCAGGTGACCATGATGGATCGGATCAAACGTTCCGCCGTAGATAACGTGCATGCAATCAGGTCCGGATGTGGCCGTCGCCAAAGATCAGGTATTTCTGGGACGTCAGGCCCTCAAGCCCGACCGGTCCCCGGGCATGGATTTTGTCGGTGGAAATGCCGATTTCGGCACCCAGGCCATACTCAAAGCCATCGGCAAAACGGGTGGAAGCGTTAACCATGACCGAACTGGAGTCCACTTCCATCAGGAACCGGCGCGCCCGAGTGTAGTTCTCGGTAATGATGCTGTCGGTATGCTGGGAGCTGTAGCGGTTGATATGATCAATCGCCGCATCCAGACCATCGACGACCCGGATCGCCAGGATTGGCGCCAGGTATTCTTCGTGCCAGTCCTCTTCGGTGGCCTCGGTGATGGTATCCAACACCGCGCGGGTCCGCTCGCAGCCGCGCAACTCCACCCCTTTGGCAGCGAACTGTTCGGCCAGTAATGGCAGGATGTCGTCGGC
Organism: Marinobacter persicus; assembly: GCF_002934325.1. Lineage (GTDB taxonomy): Bacteria > Pseudomonadota > Gammaproteobacteria > Pseudomonadales > Oleiphilaceae > Marinobacter > Marinobacter persicus_A. The sequence continues at coordinate 59,665 of NZ_PTIV01000005.1, read as the reverse complement.
AATTTCACCGTCCACCAACAGGGTTTCCATGGTGTTACAGGTGCCGTAGCGCTGGGTCTTGGAGTTCACCGCCACCCTCAGGGCCTTCTCCGGATCCGCATGGCTGTCGATGTAGACATGGCAGACGCCATCCAGGTGCTTGATCACCGGTACACGGGCGTCACGACTGATGCGCTCGATCAGGCCCTTGCCACCGCGCGGCACAATGACGTCCACGTACTGGGGCATGGTGATCAGTTCACCCACGGCCGCCCGGTCCGTGGTTTTAACCACCTGAACCGCCGTTTCCGGCAGGCCGGCTTCCGTCAGGCCCCGCATCAGGCACTGGGCGATCGCCTGATTGGAGTTAATGGCTTCAGAGCCCCCGCGCAGGATGGTGGCATTGCCGGACTTCAGGCAGAGGCTTGCGGCCTCCACCGTCACGTTCGGACGGGACTCATAAATAATGCCGATGACCCCCAGGGGCACACGCATTTTGCCCACCTGGATGCCCGAGGGGCGATAGGTCATATCGCTGATTTCACCCACCGGGTCGGGTAAGGTGGCCACCTGGCGCAAGCCTTCAATCATGGTGTCGATGCGCGCCGGCGTCAGCTCCAGGCGATCCAGCATCGCCGCATCCAGGCCATTGGCACGACCGGCCTCCAGGTCTTTGGCATTGGCCTGGGCCAGTTCTTCCCGAGCCGCGTCCAGCGCTCGCGCGGTGGCCAGCAGGGCCTGATTGCGCACAGCGGTGGCGGAACGGGCGACTTCTCGTGCGGCGGCTCGGGCCTGTTGACCCAGCTCTGCCATATAGGCTGCAACATCCATTGGTGTACCCTTCATTATCTCTGCGGTTTGCAATTTCGGTCCGTTACTTTACCTTTCGCGTTTCAAGTCCGCACCCCAAAGGCCTATTATAATTGCTGCACGGGTTTCGATATTCAATGGATACGCCAGCAAGGGACCATCACCATGCTCCAGTCGGTCACTAAACCACCGCTGCCCGGCAGACTTTATCAAATTGTCTATCTGGCGCTGACACCGCTGGTACTGGCGGCTCTCTGGCTCGGGCTCTGGTCCTTCAGCTACTGGCTGTATGCCCTGCCCCTCGTCGCCTTCGCCATTTTCCCCGGGGCTATTGCCGCCGGCCTGCTGGCTATCATACTGCCGGCGGCCGTGATCATTACCCAGTGGCATGTCCTCCTGCCCGATCGCCACCAAATGCTGGCCGCCCTGAGCCTGGCCACACTTCTTGCCATGATCCTGGTGTTCATGCGCGAGTACAAATCCCGTCAGCTCCTGCCACTAAGACGCACCGATGAGCTGACCCAGGCCGCCAGCCGGGAATTTCTCTCCGCTGACCTGCACAAGGAAATCCAGCGCAGCGAACGGGAAGGCAGTAACCTGTCCGTGGCCATCCTGGGTCTGGACGGCGCGCCAGGTGAGGCTGTCCCGGAAGAAGACATTCTCGCGATCCTGCCCCGGATTGGTCACTACCTGCACGGGAAACTGCGGGATTTCGACACCTACTACCGAACCGGAAACCTTGAATTTCTGATCATCCTGCCCGGCATGAACACCGCCGAAGCCACACAAACCATCAGCGCCCTTCGCCCGGGCCTGGACCAGCTGATGACAAACCAAGGCTTGAACATGACATCCAGTAGCGGCGTTGCCGGCCTGAATATTGGTGACGACGCCGAAAGCCTTCAGCAAAACGCGGTCAAAGCCCTGCGCCGGGCTCAGCAAAAAAGCGCTGACCGGTCCCAGGCCCTTAGCCACGACGCACACCCGGATAATGGCAGCACGGGAGCCAGACCATGACGGAAACCCGACTCCGAACCTGGACACACGCCGGTGGCTACACCCTGGCCGCCGGGTTTATTGCCATCCTGGCGTTACAGAACCTGCGCTACGGTTTCTACAACCTGTTTTATCTCGGCCTGGCAATGGCGGCTGTTCTACTGGTTGGACTGGCCTATACCGTCATCTGCCGCCGCCACCAACTGTCAGCTCCGGGCCACGCCATCCTTCTGACACTCATCAATGCCGGTCTGGCGGCGACCGTGGTAACCCTTGACGCCCCCGGCATTGGCCACTGGGCCGCGCCGCTGGTAGTACTCAACCTGTTGATCCTGCCCCTGCGACGCGGCCTCCTTCTGTCAGCGGCACTGTTGGTCCCCGTGCTTCTGGTGTCCTGGTTCACCAGCCCCTTGGTAGCTGCACTGAACCTAACCGGCGGCCTTCTGCTCCTGCTGGCCATCACTGCCTGGTATGCCTGGCGTTACGACCATATGGCAGAGTCCGCCAAAGACCTAGCCCTGACCGACCCGGTTACCGGTGCGCAGAACCCCCGTTTCCTGGATGAAACCCTGCAAAAGGAAATCAGCCGGGCCATTGCCACCGGTCATCCCCTGTCGATGATTGCCCTGGACCTGGACCACGCCGAAGAAATCCGTTCCCTGCATGGCACTCGGGGACTGCAAACGCTTTTACGCAACATTACCCGCCAGCTGTTCGACATCATTCGGGCCGGCGACTCACTCTACAGCGGTGATGACGCCATGTTCTTTCTGGTGCTGCCCTTCACCCCGGAAGAAGGGGTCCGGGTGATTGCTGAGCGAATCCGCCGCAGCATCAGTGAGCAGGAATGGCCGGAGGTGGGGCCGGTGGCCATCAGCCTGGGTTGTACCACCCGCAGCAGCGATGACACCCAGGCAGAAACCCTCAAGGCCCGGGCCCTGCAGGCCATGGCCGAAGCTCGTCAACGAGGGGCGGATACGGCCTGGTTTATTCCCGGAGAACCGGCGCAGGCATGACCGGAGACTGGCTGGCCAACATAACAGCCTGGGTAAGCGCCCACCCCGGCTGGCTGACTTTCGCACTCTTCGCCACCGCTTGCATCGAGTCGCTGGCCATCGCCGGCATTCTGGTGCCCGGCGTCGCCCTGCTGTTTGCGCTATCCATACTGGCCGGCAATGGCGGCGTGGCGCTTCCCGAGATTCTCTTCTGGGCGGGGACTGGCGCGGTCGTCGGCGACACACTGAGCTTTGCGCTGGGACGGCTCCTGCAAGGCCGCCTGCATTCAGTCTGGCCATTCAGCCGATACCCACGGGTTGTCGACCGGGGGGAGCATTTTTTCCAGATCCATGGCGGTAAAAGCGTGATCATTGGGCGCTTTGTCGGTCCCATACGCCCGGTGATGCCACTGATCGCCGGCGCCTTCCATATGTCGTGGGCCAGGTTTGTCGCCTTCAACGTGCTGTCCGCCGCTGGCTGGGCCATCGTCTATGTGATGCCGGGATATGCCCTGGGCACGGCCGTCGCCAGCGAGATTCAACCCCCGCCGCATTTCTATCCGGTTCTGGGGGTTGCCGGGGCAACCCTGTTAATCACCTACGTTGTCGCCCTGAGGCTGGGACTGGGCCTGGGAGAAGGCAGCCGGATCTATCGCTGGCTCGAGCAGCGCATGGTCAGCTACGACGCCACCCATCGTTTCTGGCGGCTTTACACCAACGAACGGCCGAGCCGCCGGGGCGAGTTTCCGCTGCCTTCACTGGTCATGGCGGCGGCGGGCGCTGCATTGTTCGCGATTTTAGCCGCGCTGGTATCCCATAGCCCGACACTGGCCAAGATCAATACCCAGGTGCTGGAATGGTTCACTCTGCTGCGCCAACCAGCTCTGGATCTTCCGATGGTGGCCGTTACCATGCTGGGAGACCCGCCCATCCTGCTGGCAGCGGCACTGCTGACGGTTCTGACCCTGGGCTTTCGGGGCTATTACGCTGCTGCTGGCCATGTTGCAGCCGCAGCCGTGGTTACAACGGTCACGGTAATGGCTCTGAAGAGCGGCATTGGCATTCCGCGCCCCAATCTGGTGGCTGAGCCGCCCCAGTCCGGAGGTTTTCCCAGCGGCCACACCGCCGGCGCCACTGTATTCTTCACTCTGGCCGCCAGCTTCGTTGCCGCCGAGGGTCGCAAAAAGCAGCGCTGGCAAACCTACCTGCTGATGTCATTGCCCCTGATACCCGTGGCGCTCAGCCGGCTGTATCTGGGAGTCCACTGGTTCACGGACGTACTGGGCGGATTGCTGCTGGGGCTGGCCATTACCGGCGCCACCCGGGCCAGCTACAGCCGTTATGACCGGGTTGCCCTGAAAGGGGACGTGTTTACCTGGGTCGCACTGGCGTTATGGCTGGGCTTTATTGCCCTGTACTTCACCAGCCACTGGCAAAGCGCCATTGCCGCTTATCGCCCCTGGCCGGGTTAGTCGCCCATCGGCCTCAGGAGCCTTTCAGGTTTTCCAGGAACGCCTGCAGACGCTCCAGTCGCTCCAACGGACTCTGCAACTCCAGCAGGTGCTGCTTCTGATGGCTCTCCAAAGGCAGAAGCTCGCTCAGGCGCCAGCCCACGTGACGTGCATCGTGGTAATCCACGTCCATATCCAGCTCCCGGATGGCGGGGTGCCGGCCCAATGCCTTGAGCACGGATGAGAGCTCGTACAGGTGCTCTGGCACCTCCGCGATTTCTTCAGGCGGCAGTTGCTCCACGTCCCCCAGGTTGAGGCCATCGCTCTGCTGGGCGTTTTTCAGAACCCGGACCTTCCGGTCGCCTTCCACTGTAATGCCCAGCAGGCCATTATCCAGTTGCTGAAAATCCACGATCCGCACATAGGTGCCAATGTCATAGAAGTCGGTCCTGAGTGACACCTCCGTGCCTTCACGTAGCAGGACCACCACAAAACCGCGATCCTCTTTGAGGCAACGAGTCAGCATGTCGAGATAACGGGGCTCGAACAACTGCATGGGAATACGCCCCCCTGGCAGAATTACCGAATTCAGGGGGAACAGCGGAATATCCTTGATCACATGGTTCACAACTCGACAGGCTCCGGCAGCGTTATCGTATCGACAGAAGCTTGTGCACTTCGTCCACTTTTTCACGGGCTTCGCTGAGCAGCTGCAGGCTCCGGGAAGCATTCAGGTCCAGCTCGCCCAGCCGTTGCCAGGCGGGCACCTGCTCAAAAGGCGGCAACTGATCATTCTGGCCACTGCCGATCATCGAGTGCAGCTGGGCCACAATCACCACGTCCGCCAGCTGAGGTTCGGGTTCCGGGCATTCGTGATGCCAGTCCTCGGCGTAGCGGGCCACATCGACAAACGCTTTCGGGAAAGCCCAGTTCTCCAGCACCGCACAACCAATATCGGCACGCAGATCGGCCACAGCATGCCGCAGGTTCTTTTCATCGGCAAACAGCTTGGGGTGGTGCTCGGCCTGGACCAGAATCGGCACTACGCCGATGTCATGCAGCAGCCCCGCCAGCATGGCCTGCTCCGGGTCGATGCGCGTGGCATGCTCTGCCAGCACGCGGGACAATGCCGCCACCTCGCGGGAATGCCGCCAGAGCTGCTCCATGTGAGCCTGCAGGGAGGCACGCCGTGTCTTGAACACCTCTTGCATGGCGAAAACCGTGACCAGCTGACGGGTGGTCTGCATGCCCAGACGAATCACTGCATCGCGAACATTGTGTACTTCGCCAAGGCCCCGGTAGAGCGGACTGTTACAGGCCCGCACCAGCTTTACCGCAATGGCCGGGTCAGCGGAGATCGCCGTGGCGACGTCCCCGGCCGATGTGTCCTCCCGGTCAACGATCCGGCGCACCTTCCAGGCCACATCCGGTACGCTGGGCAAGCGCACCTGGTTGGACCGTAGCTCGGCGTAGAACTCCATCAGCAGATGATTTTCCTCGGTCTCATCATCCACGGCATCACTGGACTGCATCTCGGATTGCAGCGCCGGGGCCGAGCGCAGCATCTGGCCGAGCACTTCCTGCTCCACCACCAGAAACTCGCAGTATTCCACGGCAGTCACGTCATACATTCGTGGCTGCAGGCGGGCGATAGGGTTAAGGGCCTTGTCTGTGCCGGCATCGATGGTCAACTGGCGGCCGTCCGGTGACTCCAGCTCCACCGCCCCCGTGATCAGAAAATACTCCAGCCCATCCCGGACTCCGCGCTCCATAACCCGTTCACCCACATTATGGGTTCGGCGCTCTGCCCGATGCGCCAGCAAGACCAATTGGTCATCCGTCAGGCGATTCAGGGGCTGGAACTGCTTCAGGCGACGCAGCGAGAGGCTTTGCCGGTCTGCCATAGATTATTCTCCGAAAATTGGTTAAAACTCACGACCCAACTGTTACTCAGTGTAAGCGCATGCCACCAAAACAGCCATGCGACCTGCGCCGAATCTGGTATCCTGTGTTTTTTTGACTCACCGCACAGCAAGAGAGAACCGCACACCATGCCTCAGTATCGTTCCTACACCTCCACCGGCGGTCGTAACATGGCCGGCGCCCGTGCACTCTGGCGTGCCACTGGCATGAAGAATGACGATTTCGGCAAGCCGATCATTGCCGTCGCCAACTCCTTCACCCAGTTTGTGCCCGGCCACGTACACCTGAAAGACCTGGGCCAGCTGGTGTGTCGGGAAATTGAAGAGGCCGGCGGTGTGGCCAAGGAATTCAATACCATTGCCGTCGACGATGGCATCGCCATGGGCCACGATGGCATGCTCTATTCCCTGCCGTCCCGGGAAATCATCGCCGATTCCGTGGAATACATGGTCAACGCCCATTGTGCCGACGCGCTGGTGTGTATCTCCAACTGCGACAAGATCACCCCGGGCATGCTCATGGCTGCCATGCGCCTCAACATTCCGGTGATTTTCGTCTCCGGCGGCCCCATGGAAGCCGGCAAGACCAAGCTCTCCGAGCACAAGCTGGACCTGGTGGATGCCATGGTCATCGCCGCCGACCCGTCCGTCTCCGATGAGCAGGTGGAAGAATACGAGCGCAGCGCCTGCCCCACCTGCGGCTCCTGCTCCGGCATGTTCACCGCCAACTCCATGAACTGCCTGACCGAAGCCATCGGCCTGTCGCTGCCGGGCAATGGCTCCCTGCTGGCCACCCACGCCGACCGGGAACAATTGTTCCTGAACGCCGGGCGTCAGATCGTCGAGAACGCCAAGCGCTACTATGAGCAGAATGATGCCAGCGTACTGCCCCGCAGCATTGCCTCCTTCGAGGCCTTCGAGAACGCCATGATCATGGACATCGCCATGGGCGGTTCCACCAACACCATCCTGCATCTGCTGGCTGCGGCCCAGGAAGGTGGCGTGGACTTCACCATGGCCCACATCGACAAACTCTCCCGCCAGGTACCGCAGCTGTGCAAGGTGGCCCCCAACTCGCCGCTGTACCACATGGAAGATGTACACCGGGCCGGTGGCATCATGGGCATCCTGGGTGAGCTGGAACGCGGGGGGCTGATCAATACCGATCTGCCCACTGTGCACAGCAAGACCATGAAAGAAGCGCTGGAAATCTGGGACATCATGCGCTCCCCGTCACCGGAAGTGGTGGAGTTCTATAAAGCTGGCCCGGCAGGCATTCCCACCCAAACCGCCTTCAGCCAGAGCACCCGCTGGCCGAGCCTGGACGGTGACCGGGAAAATGGCTGCATCCGCTCCGTGGCCAACGCCTACTCTTCCGAAGGCGGCCTGGCCGTGCTCTACGGCAACATCGCCCTGGACGGCTGCGTGGTGAAAACCGCCGGCGTGGATGAAAGCATCTACGTGTTTGAAGGCAAAGCCCGGGTCTTCGAAAGCCAGGACGCGGCGGTAAAAGGCATCCTGGACGACGAAGTGAAATCCGGCGAGGTGGTTATCATCCGCTACGAAGGCCCGAAAGGCGGGCCGGGCATGCAGGAAATGCTCTACCCCACCAGCTACCTGAAATCCAAGGGGCTGGGCAAGGAATGCGCCCTGCTGACCGACGGCCGCTTCTCCGGCGGCACTTCAGGACTGTCCATCGGCCACGCCTCGCCAGAAGCAGCGGCCGGCGGAGCCATTGGCCTGATCGAGACCGGCGACACCATCCTGATCGACATCCCGAACCGCAGCATCGACGTCAAGCTCACTAACGAAGAGCTGCAAAAACGCCGTGAGGCACGGGATGCCAAAGGCTGGAAGCCAGAACTGCCACGGGACCGCAAGGTATCTGGGGCGCTGAAGGCCTACGCCCTGCTGGCCACCAGCGCCGACAAGGGCGCGGTTCGCGATCTTGCCAAACTGGACTGATTGCAGCCCCGATAAAAAAGCCCGCCCGGGATTTCCCTGGCGGGCTTTTTTGTGGGCGAGTGGAACAGGCCCTGCCCCTGACGCCCGAGGTAACTGCGGCTCAACTTTCCCTCGTCGACGCATCCTCCCGGGCCGAAACATCGGTCTGAGCCGCCAGATGGGCCTCATGGCCGAACTCCCGAATGAAGATACCCCAGAACGCCATGAACAGGGCCGCGACCAACGGCCCCATCACAAACCCGTTGATGCCAAAGACAACGATGCCCCCCAGCGTGGAAAGCAACACCAGATAATCCGGCATCTTGGTATCCCGCCCGACGAAAATGGGGCGCAGCAGGTTGTCCGCCAGGCCGATAACCACCACGCCGTAACCCGTTAGCACGAGGGCTGGAATTGCCTCCCCTATCGCCGCCAGGTAAAGCGCAACGGGCACCCACACAATAGCTGCCCCGACAGCCGGCAACAGCGACACCACCGCCATCACCACGCCCCACAACAAGGCGCCGGTAATGCCCAGCACCCAGAAAATCAGACCACCCAGCGCCCCCTGAATCACGGCAATCAACAAGTTACCCTTGACCGTGGCCCGGGTTACTTCGGCAAATTTGGCAAACAGTAGACGCTCCCGTTCGTCGCCCAACGGCAATGCCCGGATCAACAGCTCAATCAGTTTCTGGCCGTCGCGGATCAGGAAAAACGTCAGGTACACCATCAACGCCAGCGCCAGGAAAAACTGGAAGGTATTCTGGCCAATGCCCAGGGCCTGCTTGGCCAGGAACTGACTCCCCCCCAGAAACGCGCTTACCGCGCGATCCCTCAACTCACCGAAGTTGACGTCAAACTGGGCGAGAAAGGCCTGTATGGCGGGGAAGGACTCGTTGATCTGGTCGATGTATTCCCCCGGGCGAATTTCGCCTTCCTGTATCTGCTGGTAGACCCCCATCCCCTCGGCGATCAGCGCGGCTCCAAGGCCCAGCACAGGGATCACCACAATAACAATACCGATCGCCAGGGTAATCAGGGCATTCAGGTTGGGCCGATCACCCAACCGCCTCTCCAGCAACCGCTCCACCGGGTGAAAGATCACCGCCATGGCCACCGCCCAGAAAATCGGGCCGAAAAACGGCTTCATCAGCAACACGAAGGCCAGGGAGACTCCAAGCAACATGGCAAGGAAGGTCCGTGTCTCAAGTTTCGCGTACATATTCCAGAGCATCCTGTTTGAGAATGGGCGTAAGGCAAATACCCGATTGGCCACAAGCCTACCACGGTGCTTGCCCGGTGTAGCCAACTTCGGGTTATAGTAGATGGCTGATTGTGCACCAATTAACCAGCCAGGTTGGAACTATTGGAGAATTTTACCGTCGAAACCGCTTTGGAAGCGGCTGCCGAGTTGCAAAAAATACTGGCCGCCCGCACTCATCGCCGCAAGGTGATGGGCCAGGAAGTGGAAGTGCCGGGACAACTGGGCGAAGCTCTGAAGCTACCGACCATCACTCGCCGTCTGAACAGCAAGCAGCAACGCCAGAGAGAGCTGGGGCTGGAAGCATTCGAGGCGCTGTGGCCAACGCTGTCCGGCCATACCCGCCAACAGGTTCTTGATGCCATCGGCTGGTATGACCCGGATGAGCTAGACTGGGAAGACAAACGCTCCAATCGACGGCCAGTGGTCGGTTCGGACGACTGATACGTAGTGTTGAAAGGAAAAACACACGCGTACGGGCTGATACTGACTTTGAAGTGTCACAATTCGCCCGTACTGTTAGCTAAGGAGGATTATCATGACAGACAACAATTACTATACGGCCCTTCTTGCAGAACGTAGCGCCGTACCGACTTTGCTTTGCGGCCATTGCCATTCCATCCTGTCCCGTGCCCGGATTTTCCGGAACCAGGGTGAAAACGAGCAGGACTTTGATTGCAGTGTCCTGGCACTGTGCTCCGCCGACGACTGCGGTGCCGTCAACTGCTGCGACGACGCGCTGGCCCACATCGACAACCCCGAACGTTCCTTCGACATTGCCTGCTGAGTGCAGCAGGCACCGCGTTCCCCGGCAATTACCTATCCAGCCCACCGCATTAAACGTGTTAAAGCCGCGCTAAAGTGACTATAATGCGCTGAAACCATGCATTGTCCCGCAATGCCATACCCTTCGAATACCGAGTACATTCATGTCAGAATTGTCTTTTGCCGAACTGGGGCTGGATCCAGCTGTACTGGAAGCCGTCTCCGCCGTTGGCTATGAAACACCCTCGCCCATCCAGGCGCAATCCATCCCGGCACTGATCGCCGGCAACCACCTGTTGGGCGTCGCCCAGACCGGCACCGGCAAAACCGCCGCGTTCGCGCTGCCGCTGTTGAGCCGCATTGATGCGTCGGTCGCGGAACCACAGATTCTGGTGCTCGCGCCTACCCGGGAACTCGCCATTCAGGTGGCCGAGGCGTTCACCACCTACGCCAGCAAGTTCAGCAACTTTCACGTTCTGCCGATTTACGGTGGCCAGGATTTCTCGCCCCAGATTCGCGGCCTGAAGCGTGGCGCCCAGGTGATCGTGGGCACGCCGGGCCGGATGCTGGACCACTTGCGCAAGGGCACACTGAAACTGGGCAGCCTGAAAGCCCTGGTGCTGGATGAAGCCGACGAAATGCTGCGCATGGGTTTCATTGACGACGTGGAAGCGATTCTGGCCAAGACCCCGGACAACTGCCAACGTGCACTGTTCTCCGCCACCATGCCGCCGCAGATCAAGAAGGTCGCCCAGACCTACCTGAAGAATGCGACAGAAGTAAAGATTGAGAGCGAAACCCGCACGGTTGAGCGCATCTCACAGTTCGTGCTGCCGGTGTACGCGGAGCGCAAGCTTGACGCCCTGACCCGTATTCTGGAAGTGGAACCGTTCGACGCCTCCATTATCTTCGTGCGCACCAAGGCCGAAACCACGCTGCTGGCCGAAAAACTGTCGGCCCGGGGCCATGCGGTCGCGCCGCTTAATGGTGATCTGAACCAGCGTCAGCGTGAAATGACGGTTGAAGATCTCAAGCGTGGCAAGAAAGACATCATCGTGGCCACCGACGTGGCCGCCCGTGGCCTCGACGTGCCCCGGATCACCCACGTGATCAACTACGATGTGCCCTACGACACCGAGGCTTACATTCACCGCGTGGGCCGAACCGGTCGTGCGGGACGCAAGGGCAAGGCAATCCTGCTGGTGACGCCCCGCGAGCGTAGCTGGCTGCGCACCCTGGAGCGAGCCACCAACTCGCCCATGGAACCGTACCAGCTGCCATCGCCGGACGCGCTGCAGAAGATGCGGGTGGAACAGTTCGAACAGCAACTGCTGAGCTTCACCGACGATCCGAGATCCGCCAAGGCCATCGCCCTGCTGGACGAAATTGCCGAGCGCAACGACATGGACATGGCTGCCGTCGCCGGCGCCCTGGCCTGCTGGATGGAAGCCTCCCAGCCGGATTCGCTGCCACTGAAGCAGCCCGAAGCCTTGCCGGAGATTTCCACGGCACCGCGTCGGGACCGCAACGGACCGCCACGGGGCAAGAAAAACTTCCGTAAAGGCCCCCCGGGCAAGAACTTCCGCAAGGGCGGCAAGCCCGGAGGTTTCTCGAAAGGTGGCAAGGGCAAGCCCAACGGCAAACCCTCAGGAAAAGGCCCCAAGCGCGGCTAACACCGCGCCTGTTCAACGCCGTCGGTCAGGCTGACTGGCGGCGTTGGTACACCACGAAACTGTAGTCATAGGGGTTGTTGTCAGACGCCTCGAAATCTTCCCGCCCGATTTCTTCCCACTCGTCCCAGTTCACTTCCGGAAACCAGGCATCGCCGTCCACATCGGCATGCACCAGAGTCACGTACATGCGATCCACCTGGGGCAACGCTTCGGCGTAGATCTGCCCACCGCCGATGATCATGACTTCGTCACTGCCATCGAGTGTGGCCTGGGCTTCGGCTTTGACCAAGGCGGCGTCCAGTGAGTCCGCCGGTGTTGTACCGGTCGGCGCCTGCCATTCCGGATTACGGGAAATCACCACGTTCATGCGCCCAGGCAGAGGTCGGCCAATGGAGTCCCAGGTTTTCCGGCCCATGACGATGGGCTTGCCCATGGTGGCCTGCTTGAAGTACTTCAGATCGCCCGGCAGGTACCAGGGCAGCTTGTTATTCCGGCCGATAACCCGGTTCTGGGCCATGGCCACGATCAGTGCCTTTCTCATTGGTTCGAATCCTGTTTTTTGGCTCAGATGGCAATCGGCGCTTTAATGACCGGGTATGGCTCATAACCCTCGAACTCGAAGTCCTCAAGTTCATAGTCAAAAATGGAGTCCGGCTTGCGCTTGATGACCAGTTTCGGCAAGGCCCGGGGCTCCCGCGTCAGTTGCTCAAAAACAATGTCATCGGTCAGGTGATTCTGGTACAGGTGGCAGTCTCCAAAGGTATGAACGAACTCACCGACGTCCAGATCACACTGCTGGGCAATCATGTGGGTCAACAGCGCATAGCTGGCGATGTTGAACGGCACACCAAGGAACAGGTCCGCGCTGCGCTGGTACAGCTGGCAGGAGAGCTTGCCGTCGGCCACGTAGAACTGGAACAGGCAGTGGCACGGCGCCAGGGCCATGCGGCCTTCGCGGACGTTGTCCTGGGGCCCAATGGTTTCATCCGGGAGCTCGGCCGGGTTCCAGGCGGAGACGATTAGCCGACGGGAGTTGGGCTTGGTGCGGATCTGCTCAATCACCTCGCTGATCTGGTCCACCGTGCTGCCATCCGGGCACTGCCAGCTGCGCCACTGTTTGCCGTAGATCGGACCAAGGTCACCGTTTTCCAGAGCCCACTCGTTCCAGATGGACACCTTGCGCTCTTTCAGCCAGTTGTTGTCGGTCGAACCCTGAAGAAACCAAAGCAGTTCGTAAATGATGCTGCGCAGGTGCACTTTCTTCGTGGTCACCAGGGGAAAGCCTTCATTCAGGTCGAAACGCAGCTGACGCCCGAACACCGAACGGGTGCCCACGCCGGTGCGATCCCCCTTGTCAATTCCGTTGTCGACGACGTCTTGCATCAGGTCGAGGTAGGCTTTCATCAGGCGTTTCTCCGATAAGCAATAAACATAAGCACGGCACCGGCCAGGATCATGGGCAGGGAAAGCACCTGCCCCATGGTCAGCCAGCCAAAGGCAAGGTAACCCAACTGCGGGTCCGGCTGGCGAACGAATTCCACCAGGAAACGGAACACCCCATAACCGATCAGGAACAGACCAGAGACGGCCATTTTCGGGCGAGGCTTCGACGAAAACCACCACAGGATCACAAATAGCGCCACGCCTTCGAGGGCGAACTGGTAAAGCTGGGAGGGATGACGCGCCAAACTGTCGGGCGCCATCGGAAACACCATGCCCCAGGGCACGTCCGTGGGTTTGCCCCAGAGCTCGCCGTTAATAAAGTTGCCAATACGTCCGGCACCCAATCCGATGGGCACCAGGGGTGCTACAAAATCAGCGATGCGCCAGAAGCCGGCATCGGTCTTGCGCCCATACCACCACATAGCCAGCATCACACCCAACAAGCCACCGTGGAAGGACATGCCACCTTCCCAAACCCTCAGCAACCAGAGCGGGTCGGCCAGGAAGGCATCAAAATTATAGAAAATCACATAACCAAAGCGCCCCCCGAGAATCACACCCAGCGCCAGGTAAAACAGCAGATCGCCCACCTGTTGCTCATCAAGCGGCGACCAGGGCTTGTGGCTTCTCATGCGCCCCAACAGCCACCCGGCCAGAAAACCAAAGAGGTAGGTCAGGCCATACCAGTGAATCTGCACCGGCCCCAGGGCAATCGCCACGGGGTCAAATTGTGGATGCTGAAGCATCAATAACCTCTCAGCTCAGAATAAAACGAAGCCCCACAACCAGGAGCACAATAGCGAAGATGCGTTTGAGTAGTTTGGCGTCCAGCCGGTGTGCGAGGTTGGCACCTACCCTGGCAAAAAACACGCTGGTCAGGATAACGCCAAACAGGGCGGGCAGATAGACATACCCCAAGCTGTAATCCGGCAGGTGCGGGTGTGACCAGCCCGTCCACATATTGCCGGCGGCACCCGCCAGGGCAATGGGCAAACCACAGGCAGACGACGTGCCCACGGCCTGCTGCATGCGCACATTACACCAGCTCAGGTACGGGACGGTCAGTGTGCCGCCGCCGATCCCAAAAATGGCCGACGCCCAGCCGATACCGCTACCAGCGACGCCCAGACCCACGCTCCCTGGCACATCACGTCCGGGCTTGGGGTTAACCATGACCAACATTTTCAGCCCCACTGAGATGGCAAAGATGCCGATGACCATCTGCAGCAGGTCGCCGCTCATGAAGGCGACGGTCCAGGCACCGAGAATGGCGCCACCAACAATGCCCACTGTCATCGGACGAAAGAGATCCCAGCGAACGGACCGGTGTTTATTATGCTGCCGGATGGAGGAGAGGGACGTGAACACAATGGTGGCCAGTGAGGTGCCGACGGCCAGGTGAGCGCTGACCTCCTCACTGATGCCCTGAAGCTCGAAACTGAAAATGAGCGCCGGGACAATCACCAGGCCGCCACCGATACCAAACAGCCCGGCCATCACACCAGCCAGAGCGCCCAGTCCCAGGTAACCTGCAAATACCGCTAACAAATCCATAAGTGTCCACACCCGCCTGAGTCAGGGCTGGTATGATACACATCGCATGCGGCGACTTCACTTCACCGTTGCCGTTTCTCAAAACCAGCGCCCGAATGATTTATGTGCCTGATTGCCTTCACTCTTGGTCAGAACCCACACTTCCCGCTCGTGCTCGCCGCCAATCGGGACGAAGTCTTTAATCGCCCAACCCGAGCCATGGACTGGTGGCGGACAGACGACGGCACCCGGATTCTTGCCGGCAAGGACCTGCGCTCCAATGGCACCTGGCTGGCGATTACCGAAGATGGCCGCATCAGCGCCGTGACCAACGTCCGCGAAGGCATGACCGATACCGCGGAACGCTCGCGGGGCGAATTACCCCTGCGCGCCCTGATCGAACCCAGGCACCAACTGTTCCAGAGCCTGAACAACCACGCCAGCCAATACGCCGGCTTCAACCTGATTCAACTGAACGCAGAAAGTGGTTGGTATTATAGCAACCGGGACGCACACCCTGGCCGCAGCATCTACCAGGGCGCTTTTGGGCTTAGCAATCATCTGCTCGAGACCCCCTGGCCCAAGTTGCTGCGCCTGCGCCAGGCCCTGACCAGAACAGTAACCACAGCCGACAACAATGCCGAAAAGCTGCATCGGGAGCTGATAGAACTGTTGCAGGACCCGACACCGGCGCCCGACCACCTGTTGCCGGATACAGGTGTGGGCCTGGATACCGAGCGCCTGCTGTCATCGCCGTTCATTACCGGTGAGCATTATGGCACCCGCGCCACCACTGTCTTCACCATCAGCGCCGAAGGACAGATTCGGGTAACCGAGCAAAGCTGGGGACCCATGGCAGAAAAAGCTGAATGTCGGCAATTTGGCTGGCAGCGATAGCCCTCGGGCTCTGATATAATCCCCGAAAATTCTGCCACCCGACCGGAGGGCCCGATGGCCGGTGACAATAAGACAACCTCCATAGCCGACTTCGAAAAGTCCCTGGATGAGCTGGAACAGCTCGTACGCAACCTTGAGCAGGGCGAATTATCGCTGGAGCAATCGCTGAGCGCCTTTGAACGGGGCGTCAAGCTTACCCGCGAATGCCAGCAGGCACTGAAAAGTGCCGAACAACGGGTGGAGCAACTGGTGCAGACCGGCGATGGCAGCCTGGAAACACGACCATTCTCACCGGACGATGCCAGCTAATGACCGAACAGAACCTGGCAGCAATGGAATTCCTCAATACCTGCCGTGAGCTGGTGGATACCGAACTGGACCGCTGCATTGAGCAGGACGGCGCCTCGGAGCGTCTGCAGGCGGCCATGCGTTACAGTGTCCTTGGCGGTGGAAAGCGCATTCGCCCGGCATTATGCCTGGCCGCAGCCCGGGCCATGGATGTCGCTCTGGAAGCCGCACTGGCCCCGGCCTGTGCGCTGGAGCTGGTGCATGCCTACTCCCTGATCCACGACGATCTGCCTGCCATGGACGACGACAACCTGCGCCGGGGCCGGCCGACCACCCACATCGCCTTTGACGAAGCCTCCGCCATCCTGGCGGGAGACGCCCTGCAGGCACTGGCGTTCGACCTGCTGGCCAATGACCATGACCGGACCAGCAAAGCGCGCCTGGCCATGGTCCGGGAACTCGCCCATGCCGCTGGCCACAAGGGCATGGTGGGAGGCCAGGCCATCGACCTGGAATCGGTTGGCAAAGCACTGACCCTCCACGAGCTGGAGAACATGCATCGTCACAAGACCGGCGCCCTGATTGAAGCCAGTGTCCGCATGGGCGCTCTGTGCAGCCCGGAACCCGATGCAGACCGGCTCGAGGCACTGACCACCTATGCCCGGGCCCTGGGTCTGGCCTTTCAGGTGCAGGATGACCTGCTGGATATCGAAGGCAGCACCGAGGTAATCGGCAAACCCCAGGGCTCCGATATGGCCCGGGAAAAGCCAACCTACCCGTCCCTGCTGGGCATCGAAGGCGCCAGGGAACACTTGCACAAACTACTTGCCCTGGCCCAGGACAGCCTGGCGGACTTTGGCCCCGAAGCCGATCCGTTGCGAACGATGGCAGATTACGTGGTCGCGCGCAGCCATTGAACCACCCCGAGCCAAAAGCGCACACTTGGTCGTAACCGACTATACAATCACCGGATAGCCCATAAGACCCGAGCAGATGCAGGACATTTACACATTCAAAGAAATCCCGTCACAGCGGCCCAACACTCCGCTGCTGGACCGGATTGAGCTTCCGGCCCAACTCCGCGAGCTTCCGGCAGAAGACCTGCCGCGCCTTGCCCGTGAACTGCGGGCCTTCCTGTTGTGGTCCGTGGGCCAGACCGGCGGGCATTTTGGTGCCGGCCTTGGCGTGCTCGAGCTTACCGTGGCCCTGCACTATGTGTTCAACACGCCCTTTGACCGCCTGCTGTGGGATGTCGGCCACCAGGCCTATCCCCACAAGATCCTGACCGGGCGCCGGGACCGGATGGGCAGCATCCGTCGCAAGGGCGGACTGGCTGGTTTCCCGAAACGGGCCGAGAGCGAATACGATACCTTCGGCGTGGGCCACTCCAGCACCTCCATCAGCGCCGCACTGGGCATGTCCATCGCCGCCCGCCTGCAGAAATCCGGGCGCAAGAGCATTGCGGTGATTGGCGATGGCGCCATGACCGCCGGCATGGCCTTCGAAGCGCTGAATCACGCCGGGCACCTGCACGCTGACATGCTGGTGATCCTGAACGACAACGACATGTCGATCTCCCAGAACGTGGGCGGGCT
Organism: Marinobacter persicus; assembly: GCF_002934325.1. Taxonomy (GTDB): domain Bacteria; phylum Pseudomonadota; class Gammaproteobacteria; order Pseudomonadales; family Oleiphilaceae; genus Marinobacter; species Marinobacter persicus_A. The sequence continues at coordinate 42,110 of NZ_PTIV01000005.1, read as the reverse complement.
GTCCAATTACTTTGCCAAACTACTGGCCAGCCGCACCTACAACCACATGCGCAACAGCAGCAAGAAGGTGCTGAAAGCCGCGCCACCGCTGATGCAACTGGCGAAGAAGACCGAAGAACACTTCAAGGGCATGATTGCCCCCGGCACCCTGTTCGAGGAACTGGGCTTCAACTACATCGGCCCCATCGATGGCCATGACCTGCCGTTGCTGGTGGAAACCCTGGAAAACCTGCGCGAGCTAGAGGGCCCGCAGTTCCTGCATGTCGTCACCACCAAGGGCAAGGGCTTTGCGCCGGCCGAGGCAGACCCGGTGGGCTACCATGCCATTAACAAGATAGAACCGGTGCCGGCCAACAAGTCCGAACCGGCCAAACCGTCCAGCCCCGGGCCCAAGTACGCCAACGTGTTCGGGCAATGGCTGTGTGATGCGGCTGAGCAGGATGCCCGGGTGGTGGGCATCACCCCGGCCATGTGCGAGGGCTCGGACCTGGTGGCCTTCTCTAAACGCTTCCCGGACCGCTACTTTGACGTGGCCATTGCCGAGCAGCACGCCGTCACCTTGGCCGCCGGTCTCGCCTGCGATGGCGCCAAGCCGGTAGTGGCGATCTACTCCACCTTCCTGCAGCGCGCCTATGACCAGCTGATTCACGACGTGGCCATTCAGGATCTGGACGTACTGTTTGCCATTGACCGGGCGGGCCTGGTGGGCGAAGACGGCCCCACCCACGCCGGCGCGTTCGACATCAGCTACCTGCGCTGCATCCCCGGCATGGTGGTCATGACCCCGTCAGATGAAAACGAAACCCGTCAGTTGCTGCACACCGGCCTGCATCATCAGGGACCGGCGGCCGTTCGCTATCCGCGAGGCACCGGCCCGGGCACGGAAATCCAGCAGGAACTGACGGCTCTGCCGTTGGGTAAGGGGCGCCGGGTCCGCGACGGCAAACAGGTGGCTATCCTGAACTTCGGCACCCTGCTGCATTCTGCCCTGGAAGCGGCCGACGGCCTGAACGCCACCGTGGCGGACATGCGGTTCGTAAAACCCCTGGATGAAGCGCTGGTGCGGGAACTGGCCGAGCAGCACGATCTGCTGGTGACCCTGGAAGAGAACGCCATCGCCGGCGGCGCGGGCAGCGCCGTGTGCGAATACCTGAACGCCAACCAGCTCACGGTGCCAGTGCTCCAGCTTGGGTTACCGGACCGGTTTGTCGATCACGGCAAGCACGGGGAACTGCTCAGTGAGTGCGGGCTGGACGCCGAGGGTATCGGTCAGGCAATTGTGGATCGGCTGGCTAGCCTGTAGACAGCGGAGGACTGCCAGCGGGGGAGGCCTTTCCGGGAACCGCTACAAGCACATCCATGTGCGCTTCTCTCAGGCCATCCCTGGCCTTCGAAATTCCCGGAAAGGCCTCCCCCGCTGGCGATCATTGACCACAGGGTGCCCTCCGGTCAGAGTTTAAAACGGATCATCGTCCTGGTGGGTCTCCAGCCAGTGCCCCAGCTTGCTCTGCTTGGTATTGAGATAGCTTTCATTGTGGGGATTGCGCCCCACATGCAGGGGCATGCGCTCGGCAATGCGAATACCATACGATTCCAGCGCTTTGACTTTCCTGGGATTGTTGGTCATCAAACGCAGTGCTGATACCCCAAGGTGGTCAAGCATGTCCTTGCACATGCTGTAGTCGCGCAGGTCAGCGGCAAACCCCAGACGCTCGTTGGCCTCCACCGTATCGGCGCCCTGGTCCTGCAGGTGATAGGCGCGGATCTTGTTCAACAGACCAATACCACGACCTTCCTGGCGCAGGTACATCAAAATCCCCCGTCCTTCCCGGGCAATGCTGCGCAGAGCCTCCTCCAACTGATAACCACAGTCACAGCGCATGCTGTAGAGCGCGTCGCCGGTCAGGCATTCGGAATGGGTTCGCGCCAACACAGGCTCGCCGGAGCTGATATCACCCAGCGTCAGTGCCACGTGCTCCTTGCCGGTCTCCGGCTCCTCGAAGCCGTGCATATCAAAGACTCCGAAAGGGGTGGGCAAACGGCAGGTTTCAATGTAACGAACGGCCACTGTGTTTCCTCGTGGTTCCAGGGAGTTGATCGGTGGCTCCCTAACAAATGGGACCAGGCATTCTACCATGGGCTAACCCGGCATGGGGATGATCCGCAGGATTACCGCCACCAGAAGCCGATGCCCGCAATGCCCTGGGCGCCCAGCGACCGAGCCTTTTCCTCGTCTTCCAGGCCCAGCCCCCCAAGGCCATAGACCGGCACCGTTGCCTGGGTCACCAGCTCGGCAAAAGCCTGCCAACCCAGGGCCGGACGTCCGGGATGACTCTCGGTGGGCTGAACCGCTCCCAGTAAAACGTAATCGGCTCCCAGTCGCTCTGCATGACGCAATTGCTCTGCGTTATGGCAGGACACCCCCAACCAGGCATCAGCTGGCACAGGACGCTCTGAGAGCCTCTCAGCCTCCCGCCAGGGCAAGTGCACCCCCCTGGCTCCGGGTATCGACCGCAACAACTCCGGCGCACCGTGAAGCAGCAGATCCGTGGCTTTACCGCCACACACTGTCATCGCTTGATGGGCGAAGCCGAGATAAGCCTCGGCATCGAGGTCCGGTGCCCGCAGGATCATCAGCTCGGGACTCCTACGAGCCAATGCCGCTTTCAGTTCGCTCAACCCACTCTCCGCATCCATTACCGGGCCGGTCAGGGCCAAACGGTGAGGCAGGCGCAACGCACGAATGACAGGGCGGTTGGCAGCGGGAAAGTCACGGTCTGAGAGTTCCGATGGGCTCCGCCATTCAATGGGCTGGCCTTCCCGCCCCTCCGGCTCACCCTCGGCGCGGTCCGTCTCCCAAACATCCAGGAACACTCGCTTGTCGCCGTAATCGTGACGGATGCCGATGACCGGCCAAAGGCTTTCAGGCGGCACCCTGAGGCCCGTTTCCTCAGCAATCTCTCGCACCAGCGCCTGCTGCACGGTTTCCTCCGGCTCCACCTTGCCGCCCGGAAATTCCAGCAGTCCCCCCTGGTGAACGTGGTCCGGGCGGCGGGCAATCAGTACCCTGCCATTCCGGATAATCACGGCTACCGCAACATGAACCTCTTTTACCGTCGGCTCTGCCATGGTCAGGTGCGATACTCGGCGTTGATGGTGACGTACTCATGGGAGAAATCGCAGGTCCAGACGGTTTCACGGAGGTCACCACGCTGGAGGTCGATGGCGATGGTAATTTCTTCCTGATCCATCACCGCCTGCCCGCGCTCTTCCGAGTAGTCCTCGGCCCGGCCGCCGTTGCGCACCAGGCAGACGTCCCCCAGGTAGATCTCAATGGCCTCCAAGTCCAGGTCGGGCACGCCAGCCCGGCCAACCGCCGCCAGGATGCGCCCCCAGTTGGGATCCGAGGCAAACAGCGCGGTTTTCACCAGCGGCGAGTGCGCCACGGTGTAGGCAACGTCCAGCGCCTCCTGCTGGGTTCCGGCCCCGGACACGTCGATGGTGACGAATTTGGTGGCACCTTCACCATCTCGCACGATGGCGTGGGCCAAATCCAGGTATACCTGCCGCAAGGCCTCACGCAGTTTGGGCAACTGCGGGCTGTCGGCGGTAATTTCAGGGCCACCGTACTGGCCGCTGGCCATCAGCATGCAGGCATCGTTCGTGGAGGTGTCGCTGTCGATGGTAATCCGGTTAAACGACTTCTCCCCCAACTCCGAGGCCAGGGTCTGAAGCAGACCCGGTTCAATAGCCGCATCGGTCGCGATAAACCCGAGCATGGTGGCCATGTTGGGGCGAATCATTCCCGCGCCCTTGCTGATACCGGAGATGGTGACCGTATGGCCATCCAGGTCCACCTGGCAGGAGGCGCCCTTCGGCCGGGTATCGGTCGTCATGATCCCGCTGGCGGCCTCGGCCCAGCGATCCTCACGAACATCGACCAGGGCTTCGGGCATGGCAGTGACGATCTTGTCGACCGGCAGGGGCTCGCCAATCACGCCGGTTGAGAATGGCAAGACCTGGGAGGGGTCGGCGCCGGCCTGCTCGGCCAGGGCCTGGCAGCAGCGCTCGGCGTCGGCCATGCCTTGCTTGCCGGTACCGGCGTTGGCGTTACCTGTATTGATCAGCAGGTATCGGGGGGCTGTCTCGGCCAGATGGCGACGGCTGATCACCACCGGGGCGGCACAGAACTGGTTCTGGGTGAAGATGCCGGCGACCCGCGCGCTCGCGGCCAGCTCAAAAATCACCACATCCTTGCGTCCGGGCTTTTTGATACCGGCACTGGCAATACCGATGCGCACGCCGGGCACTGGGAAAAATTCGGGCAAGGTTCCTGGACCTACCGCCATGACTGTCTCCTCGAATTATGCAAATCTAGAAACGACGAAACCCGCAAGCTGCCAGCGGTGCTGGCCGTTTGCGGGTTCCGTTCTCAAGTCAGTGAAACGCCGGTGTCAGGCCACCTTGCCGCAACACTGTTTGTATTTCTTGCCGGACCCGCAGGGGCATGGCTCGTTTCGACCGACCTTGCGCTCCTGGCGAACGAAGGTCTCCGGCGTGGCTGACTGGCCTTGCTGGCCTCCACCGCCCTCGCCTTCTGCCTGATCCGTCGCGCTGGCCTGGTCGTGGCGCAGTTTGGCACGGGCCATTTCCTGCTCCAACTCTTCCTTGCGCCGGCGTTCGATTTCTTCCATCTCTTCCTGGCTCTGTACCCGCACATGGCACAGTACCCGGGTGACATCCTGCTTCATGGTATCGAGCATGGTTTCAAACAGGTTGAACGCCTCGCGCTTGTATTCCTGCTTGGGGTTCTTCTGGGCATAACCGCGCAGGTGAATACCCCGGCGCAGGTGGTCCATGTTGGAGAGGTGTTCTTTCCACAGGGTATCGAGCACCTGCAGGAACACCTGCTTCTCGAACTTGCGCATGGCCTCGGAGCCGGCAATCTCTTCCTTGGCCTTGTACTCGGCCACAACGGCTTCGAGGATGCGCTCGCGCAGGCTCTCTTCGTAGAGTTTGTTGTCCTCTTCCAACCACTGCTGGATCGGCAGCTCAATCGCCATTTCCGATTGCAGATGCGCTTCCAGGCCCTCTATATCCCATTGCTCCGGCATGCTCTGGGGCGGGATAAAGTCACTGATCGCGTTATCCACGACATCCGCGCGGATGGTGTCGATCATTTCGGAAATGTCTTCCGATGCCATCACCTCATTGCGCTGGTTGTAAATCACCGTCCGCTGGTCGTTGGCCACGTCGTCGTATTCCAACAACGTTTTACGCATGTCGAAGTTGCGGCCTTCCACCTTGCGCTGGGACTTTTCAATGGCGTTGGTCACCATCCGGTGCTCGATGGCCTCACCATTTTTCATACCCATGGCCTGCATCAGGTTCTTCACCCGCTCCGGAGCAAAAATCCGCATCAGGTTATCTTCCAGCGACAGGAAGAAACGGGAGGAACCTGGGTCCCCCTGACGACCGGCACGCCCGCGCAACTGGTTGTCGATACGGCGGGATTCGTGGCGTTCGGTACCGATGATGTGCAGGCCACCGGCTTCCAGTACCTGTTGGTGACGCTCTTCCCATTCCTGCTTGAGCTGGTTGATCTGCTCGTCGGACGGGTTGTCCATGAGCGCGGCTTCGTGCTCCCAGTTACCCCCAAGCACGATGTCGGTACCACGACCGGCCATGTTGGTAGCAATGGTGACCGCCCCAGGGCGACCCGCCTGGGCAATGATGTGGGCTTCGGATTCGTGCTGCTTGGCGTTCAGGATCTTGTGATCAATACGCACCTTTTTCAGCAGTGCTGACAGCACTTCGGAAGCATCCACGGATGCGGTACCCACCAGTACCGGACGACCTTCGCCGGTGACGTACTTGATCTCGTCGATAATGGCGTGGAACTTTTCTTCCTGGGTCATGTACACCAGGTCGTTATAGTCGACCCGTTGAATCGGCTTGTTGGGCGGAATCACCACCACATCCAGGCCATAAATCTGGCGGAATTCAAACGCCTCGGTGTCGGCAGTACCGGTCATGCCGGCCAGCTTGTCGTACAGGCGGAAATAGTTCTGGAAGGTGGTGGAGGCCAGGGTCTGGCTTTCGGCCTGGATCTTGAGCCCTTCTTTCGCCTCGATGGCCTGGTGCAGGCCCTCGCTCCAGCGCCGTCCCGGCATGGTGCGACCGGTGTGCTCGTCAACGATGACCACCTGACCACCCTGAACGATGTAGTCCACATCTTTGTGGAACAGGTGATGCGCACGCAGACCGGAATGCACGTGGTGCAGCAGGCTCAGGTTGGCGGCCGAATACAGGCTCTCGCCTTCACGCAGCAGGCCCTCGTTGAGCAGCAGGTCCTCGACTTTTTCGTGGCCGGCCTCGGTCAGCTCCACCTGACGGGATTTCTCATCAATGGTGAAGTCACCCGTGGCCTCACCTTCTTCGCTGACTTCGCCCTTTTCCAGGCTTGGGATCAGTTGGTTGATGGCCTGGTACAGCTTGGAGGAATCTTCGGCGGCACCGGAAATAACCAGCGGCGTCCGGGCTTCGTCGATCAGGATGGAGTCCACTTCGTCGACAATGGCGAAGTTCAGCCCACGCTGGACCTTGTCCTGAATACTGAACGCCATGTTATCGCGCAGGTAGTCAAAGCCGAACTCGTTGTTGGTGCCGTAGGTAATGTCAGCCTGATAGGCGGCGCGCTTTTCTTCCTGGGGCTGGCCGGCCGCCACGACGCCTACCTGCATACCCAGGAAACGGTAGAGTTTACCCATCCACTCGGCATCACGACGGGCCAGGTAATCGTTGACGGTCACCACGTGGACGCCTTTGCCGGACAACGCGTTCAGGTACACCGCAGCAGTGGCCACCAGGGTTTTACCTTCACCGGTTTTCATCTCGGCAATCCGGCCTTCGTGCAGGGTCATACCACCGACCAGCTGTACGTCATAATGGCGCATGCCCATCACCCGGCGGCTGGCCTCCCGCACGGTAGCAAAGACCTCGGCCAGTATCGCATCCAGCGATTCACCTTTTTCCAGCCGTTGGCGAAACTCTTCCGTCTTACCCTGCAACTCGCTGTCCGACAACGCGCCAAAGGTTTCTTCAAGATCGTTGATGCGCGAGACAACTTTACGCATCCGCTTGATTTCACGAGCGTTCTTACTGCCGAACATCTTGGTTGCAAGTTTTGAGAACATAGACCACTGCTTCTTCAGTTAAACGAGGGAAGCAGGCATTCTAACCTTATTTGGCGACAGGAAAAAAGGTAGGTATTAAACGGCGGAATCAGCGGCTTGCGCGGTGCATGTATTTTTCCGGATCTTCCGTGCGGCCATTGCGGATGACCTCAAAATGGACATGCGGACCAGTGGAGCGCCCGGTGCTTCCCATCTGGGCAATTAACTGTCCTTTTTCAACCACATCGCCAACTTTGACCGCCAGCGACTTGGCGTGACCGTAACGGGTGACCAGGCCGTCCCCATGGTTGATTTCCACCAGATTGCCATAGCCGTGGCGGTCCCCGGCAAAACTGACCACACCACCGGCGACGGAAATGACGTCGCCGCCATCACGGCCCGCGACGTCAATACCCGCATGCCATGCGCGCCTGCCATTAAAAGGATCAGAACGATAGCCATACTTGGAGGAGACCCAGCCCCAGGTCACCGGCCTGCCCTCGACGTATTGCTGGTCTTCCAGCTGCTGGCGTGACACCAGCTTGTCCAGGATCCGGAGCTGCCTGGCCCGGTCTTCGAGCTGACGCTCCATCTGCGTGATCATAGCGCTCAATTCGCCGGTGCTGAAGGAATCATCTGCGTGCCGGGTGGAGGCGGGCCCGCCGACAGCGGCAGGCTGTTCAAAATTGAACTCGCTGCCAGCCACGAGCCCGGAGTCAATGAAGTGTTGCCCAAGGGCATCCAGTCGAAGCATTCGCCCCTGCAGTTGACCCACCCGCATCGTCAGTGTGTCAATTCGCTGCTGCACAGTCTGCTTCAGTTGTGCCACTTCCGAGCGCTCACGTTCCAGCGTTTGCTGCCAACCCGCCAGTTGTTCTGCCTCCGCAGCCCGCTCCTGCGCAACTTGGTGGATGGCAAAACCATATCCCCCCAGTGCCGCCAGCAGGGCCAGGGCTACCGCAAATGCAGCAATGCGCGCGTAGAATCGGATGTTCTCTGTATTCATAGTGGACTCGCAACCTTGCCGGCAGGGACATTCTGGATCACCCATCTGACGGGCAGGTCTGTTATGCTTGAAGAAAGATGCCAAATATTAACCAACACACCAACCGTTCGTCGAGAAACATCGACTATGTCCAAGCATTCTGACCAGAAACCGGTCTTTGGCGATAACAACGCCAATCACTCGTCAACGCTTCAGCAATTGATGACAAAGGCCGAACTGCACCAGGAAGCAGAGCGACAGGTCATCGCGGCACTGCCGGAGGGCCTGGAGGTTGGTACGCGTTTCGTCAGCTGTCAGGACGGAGAGTTGGTGCTGTCAACAGACAATGCCAGCAAGGCGACACGCCTGAGATTCCGGCAACACGAAATTATGGAGAAGATCCGGGAGAACGAACTCTTCCGATACGTCTGGAAGGTGCGCATCAAGGTCAGCCCACCCCGTTTCCAGTCACGACCGCAAGCGGAAAAGACACCCCTCAGTAAAGAAAATGCCCGGCTCCTCCACGAGGAGGCCGGGCACACGAAGGATACAGCGTTACGCGAGGTTCTCGAAAAACTCGCAAGCCATGTCCGGGACTAAGGCATCCCGCCTTAGACCGACGCGGCCAAAACGGGCTTCATGTAAGAGATCGGGGCGGTTGCCTCATCATCGAAGGTAACCACTTCCCAGGCATCTTCTTCCGCCCGTAGCTTCCGCAAAAGCTTGTTGTTCAGATCATGGCCGGATTTCAGGCCACGGAATTCACCGATCAGGCTGTTACCCAGCAGGTAGAGATCACCGATCGCATCCAGCACCTTGTGCTTGACGAATTCATCGTCGTAACGAAGGCCGTCCTCGTTGAGGATCTTGTAATCATCCACCACAACTGCGTTGTCAACGCTGCCGCCGAGAGCCAGGTTCATGGAACGCAGCTTCTCGATGTCGCGCATGAAGCCAAAGGTCCGGGCGCGGGACACTTCCTTTACAAAGGAGGTGCTGGAGAAATCAACCGTCGCGGTCTGGGCGCGGCCCTTGAACACCGGATGGTCGAAATCAATGCCAAAGCTCACCTTGAAACCTTCAAACGGCAGGAACGTCGCCACCTTGCCATCTTCTTCGATGGTCACTTCCCGCTTGATGCGGATAAAGCGCTTGGCGGCATCCTGCTCGGCAATACCGGCGGATTGCAGCAGGAACACAAACGGTCCTGCGGAGCCATCCATAATCGGCACTTCCGGCGCGCTCAGTTCGACAATGCAGTTGTCGATGCCCAGACCAGCCATGGCCGAGAGCAGGTGCTCCACGGTCCCGACACGGACACCGTCTTTCACCAGTGTCGTGGACATCATGGTCTCACCCACACTTTCCGCGCAGGCCTTGATCTCAACCACAGGGTCGAGATCGGTCCGGCGGAACACGATGCCCGCATCAACCGGTGCCGGCTTCAGGGTCAGGTACACCTTTTCCCCTGAATGCAAGCCAACACCCGTGGCGCGGATGGTGTTTTTGAGTGTCCGTTGTCTGATCATCGGTTCATCATTCCGTCACAAAAAGTCGATATTCTGGTCGCACAAAACTGGCGCGAGAATATCAGAATTCAAGACTGAGTACCATTTAGCCAGAATGACTTTCACGTAATTGTGAAATAGCTTCCAGCTATGGCCAGCCAAACCCTTGGTTACGCCAAAGGTAGAAGGCTATCAGTCTGCCTGACGACGAAGGAATGCGGGAATATCGAGATAGTCCACGCCCTGCTCTTCGTTGTCCTTGCTCTGGTCCAGCGCCACATTACCCTGGGCAGAAGCACGACGGCGCAACACCGCCGGACGGTCCAGCTGGTTGTAATCCGTTGTGCCATCCAGGGTGCGGGAGTTGTCCACCACCTTGGTGGGCTTGTCACGCTCGCCGCCCAGGCCCGTGGCCACAACGGTCACCTTCAGCTCGTCGGTCATTTCCTGGTCGATCACGGTGCCGACAACCACGGTTGCGGAGTCTGAGGCAAACTCACGCACAATGTCGCCAACTTCCGAGAATTCGCCCAGATTAAGGTCGATGCCAGCGGTGATGTTGACCAGGATGCCCTTGGCGCCCTGCAGGTTGATATCTTCCAGCAGCGGGCTGCGAACAGCCGCTTCCGCCGCCTCGCGTGCACGGTTTTCGCCGGTGGCGTGGCCGGTACCCATCATCGCCATGCCCATCTCGGACATCACGGTTTTCACGTCGGCAAAGTCGACGTTGATCATGCCGTTGCGGGTGATCAGGTCGGCAATACCCTGGACCGCGCCCAGCAACACATCGTTGGCGGAGGCAAAGGCATCCAGCAGGCTGGTTTTCTTGCCCATCACCGCCAGCAGCTTTTCGTTGGGGATGGTGATCAGGGAATCCACGTTTTCTTCCAGCTCTTTCAGGCCGGTCTCGGCCACACTCATGCGCTTGCCGCCTTCGAACTGGAACGGCTTGGTCACTACGGCCACGGTCAGGATACCCAATTCGCGGGCCACTTCGGCGACAATCGGCGCGGCACCGGTGCCGGTACCACCACCCATGCCGGCGGTGATGAACACCATGTCCGAACCGCTCAGGGCTTCGGCGATGCGGTCCCGGTCTTCCAGGGCCGACTGACGGCCAATTTCAGGGTTGGCGCCAGCACCCAAACCTTTGGTGATGTTGCCACCAAGCTGGATGATCTGGCGGGCGTCCAGGTCTTTCAGTGCCTGGGCATCGGTGTTGGCGCAGATAAATTCCACACCTTCCACGTCGCTGTTAAGCATATGGCGCACGGCGTTACCGCCACCACCGCCAACACCGACGACTTTGATAACTGCGTTTTGTTGGGCATTATCAACGAGTTCAAACATGTCCCCTACTCCTTCGTGCTGTTGCCGGTCTTTCCAGACCGGTTTTGCAATCGTTATGGTTTTTTCGAGATACCTTCGTGTACTGCACGCGGCCCGCGATCAGAAATGACCGGTAAACCACGCTTTCATCCGCTCGACCAGCGAGGGTGCATCCTCACCCTTGAGCGGTGGCTCCTGGCCCAAGTCCATTTGCCGGAAGCCATGAATCAACAACCCAACGCCGGTGGCGTAAATCGGGTTGTTGACTACTTCGGTCATGCCGGAGACCGCTTGCGGACAAGCCAGTCTCACGGGCATGTGGAAGATTTCCTCCGCCAGCTCCACCACACCTTCCATGGTGGAGGAACCACCGGTAATCACGATGCCTGCCGGCACCATATCCTCGAACCCTGAACGGCGCAGTTCCGACTGCACCAGGGTGAACAGTTCTTCGTAGCGGGGCTCCACCACTTCCGCCAGCGCCTGGCGTGACAGATCCCGTGGCGCCCGGTCGCCAACACTGGGTACCTTGATGGTCTCATCGGCCCCGGCCAGTTGCGTCAACGCACAGGCGTACTTGATCTTGATTTCCTCGGCGTTCTGCGTGGGTGTGCGCAGCGCCATGGCAATATCATTGGTGACCTGATCCCCGGCGATGGGAATCACGGCGGTATGGCGAATGGCGCCACCGGTAAACACCGCGATGTCGGTGGTACCACCGCCGATATCGACCACGCACACGCCCAGTTCTTTCTCGTCCTCGGTCAGGATGGCGTGGCTGGAAGCCAGCTGTTCCAGAATGATGTCATCCACCTCAAGACCGCAGCGCTTCACGCACTTTTCGATGTTCTGAGCGGCGTTCACGGCACAGGTCACCAGATGCACCTTCGCCTCCAGGCGCACGCCGGACATCCCCATGGGCTCCTTGATGCCTTCCTGGTTATCAATGACAAACTCCTGCGGCAGGATGTGCAGAATTTTCTGGTCCGCCGGAATCGCAACCGCCTGGGCGGCGTCGATCACCCGATCCACATCCGCCTGTGTCACCTCCCGGTCTCGGATGGCGACAATGCCGTGCGAGTTCAGGCTCTTGATATGGCTGCCCGCAATACCCGCATACACCGAGTGAATGCGACAACCCGCCATCAGCTCGGCCTCTTCCACCGCTCTCTGGATGGCCTGCACGGTGGTTTCGATGTTCACCACAACGCCACGCTTGAGGCCCCGGGAGGGATGCGAACCGATACCCACCACTTCGATGGTGCCATCCATCTTGCGTTTGCCGACAATGGCCACCACTTTCGAGGTACCGATGTCCAGGCCGACAATCATGTTTTCCGTTTCAACCGATGACATGTGTTTCACCAAACCCCAGGTTCGTAATAATCGTTATCAGGATTTCGGAGTGGCCATGGCCACATCCGCCTTCCACTGCACCGCCACACCGTTGGAGTAGCGGGCATCAACCCGACTGACTTCGTTCAATCTCGATGCCAGCCGGTTTTCGTACACTGTTATGAATCGTTCAAAGCGCCGCGACACCTGGTCGCGACCCAATACCACCTCAACGCCACTGTTAAGCGTCAATGTCCAGGCCCCTCGGGTTTCCAGCGACAACCCCGCAAAGCCAAGTCCGTGCCCAACCAGCCGCTCACTCATGGTCCGGGCCATGGTAATCACTTCGCGCACCCGCTCGTCCGGCCCAGCCAATCGCGGCAAACGTCCGGCCACCTCAGGATTGGGCGGCGTAAACAGCTCGCCCGAACGGCTGACCAGGCGGCCATCGGTCCAGTAGGCCAACGGTTTCTTTTCCCGGATATCGATTTCCAGCCGTCCAGGCCAAACCCGTTTGACTGCGGCAGAGGCCACCCAGGGACGCTGTTCAAGCTCCGACTTGATGGCTTCCAGATCAGTGGCAAAGTAACTCTTGCCCACCCATTCACCGGCAGCCCGCTCGATGGCTACCCGGCTTTCTCCGATAAAGTCACCGTGAACGTCCACCGCCACGATCTGCTGGTCCATGGCCGTCAAGGCCCGGTCCATGGCCCAGGGCAGCATGGCCGCCAGTAGAACCACGGTTGCGCCAATACCCACTTTCAACCAGGGCACCGCCGCCAACACTGCCTTGACCAGACCAAACCGGTCCGGCTCCGGGCCCAGGGTTGTCGCTCCCCGGCGCCTGGGAGGATCGGGCGGCACGGCCCGCGTTCTCACCAGCAGCGTTGTCAACATGTCAGCTCTCCGACAATGTGTCTTTCAGTATCCGAACCACGAGTTCTTCAAAGCTGATACCTGCGGCACTGGCGGCCATCGGCACCAGGCTGTGATCGGTCATGCCAGGCACGGTATTGACTTCCAGCAGCCAGAAGTCGCCGTTGGCATCCTGCATGATGTCCACACGACCCCAGGTACGGCAGCCCACCACCCGGAATGCATCCAGGGCCAGTTGCTGCAGCCGAAGCTCGTCGTCCGGCAACAAACCGCAAGGAATGCGGTAATTTGTGTCGTCCGCCAGGTACTTGGCGTCGTAGTCGTAAAACGCATGCTCAGTACTGGCGCTCAGGCCGATGGCCGGCAGGGCACGATCCTGAAGCAGGCTGACGGTAAATTCCGGACCTTCGATCCAGCGCTCCACCAGCACAAGGTCGTCCAGCTCGGCGGCCACCCGGTAGGCATCCACCAGTTCCTCGACGCTGGACACTTTGCGAATGCCAATACTCGAGCCCTCATGGGCCGGCTTGACACTCAACGGTGTTCCCAGACTGGCCACGATGTTTTCAGCTTCGGCTTCCGAGGTCATGGCACGAAAGGCCGGTGTGGGCAGACCACAACCCTGGAAAACGTATTTGGTGCGCAACTTGTCCATGGCCAACGATGAGGCCAGCACCCGGCTACCGGTATACGGAATGCCGGCCTGCTCCAGGATGGCCTGGAGGATACCGTCTTCGCCGCCACGCCCGTGCAGGGCGATGAACACCCGGTCAAACTCCGGCGCCTCAACGGTACGCAGCAAGCAGCCCTGAATATCCATGCCAAAGGCATCGACACCCGCCGCTTGCAGGGCTTTCAGTACCGCCCGGCCACTTTTCAGCGAAACCTCACGCTCGGCGGAATCCCCGCCCATGAACACGGCCACCCGCCCCAGGGCCTTCACCAGCTCTGGCGGTGCCTGATACTCCTGTGAATGGGTATGAATGGTTTCACTCACTTTTCGCTACTCCTGCCGCAGCCAGACGTGCCGCGACGCCTCCGATATCGCCGGCGCCCTGAGTGATCAGGAGGTCGCCATCGCGCAAAACATTGCTCAACACGCTTTCGATGTTGTCGTTCTTTTCAACAAAAACCGGCTCCACATTGCCACGCTGGCGAATACTGCGGCACAACGCCCGACTATCAGCGCCCGGTATTGCCGACTCCCCGGCGGCATACACCTCCATCAGCAACAACGCATCAACCTCTGACAGCACCCGCACAAAGTCTTCGTACAAGTCACGGGTGCGGCTGAAACGGTGCGGCTGGTAAAGCATCACGATGCGACGTCCCGGCCAGGCTTCCCGGGCCGCACGAATGACCGCCTGGACTTCCGTCGGGTGGTGGCCGTAGTCGTCCACGAGCGTGACGCTGCCCTGTTCAATCTGGTATTCGCCATAGACCTGGAACCGACGCCCAACGCCCGCGAAACCTGCAAGCCCCGAGCAGATGGCCTGGTCATCCACGCCCTCATCGGTGGCCACCGCAATGGCCGCCAGGGCATTGAGGACGTTATGCCGGCCCGGCATTTTCAGCTCTACCTGAAGATCCGGTCGGCCGCCGGGGCGACGAACCACGAAGCGGGTTTTCAGGCCATCCGAGTAAATCTCCTCGGCACGGTAGTCCGCTTCGGGGTTATCAATGCCATAGGTGATGATGGCCCTGGAAATCCGGGGAATGATCTCACGCACGTACGCATCGTCCACGCACATAACGGCCACGCCATAAAACGGCAGGTTGTGCAGGAAATCGACAAACGTCTGCTTCAGCTTTTCGATGTCGCCACCGTAGGTGTCCATGTGGTCAGCTTCAATGTTCGTGACCACGGAAATCACCGGCGTCAGGTGCAGGAACGAGGCATCACTCTCATCCGCCTCGGCCACCAGGTACCGGGAACCACCCAGCTGGGCGTTAGTGCCGGCGCTATTGAGCTTGCCGCCGATGACGAAGGTCGGGTCAAGTCCAGCTTCTCCCAGCACGGAGGCAATCAGACTGGTTGTCGTGGTTTTGCCGTGGGTACCGGCAATCGCAATGCCGTGGCGATAGCGCATGATTTCCGCCAGCATTTCCGCCCGGGGTACGATGGGCACCCGACGACTGCGGGCAGCAGACACTTCAGGGTTGTCTGAAGAAACTGCAGTTGAAACGACCACGACATCCGCCTTGGCGCTGTTTTCCTCGCGATGGCCGATCTGCACTTCCACACCCAGGGCCCGCAGGCGCCCGGTTACCGGACTGTCCTTGATGTCGGAGCCGGAAACTTCATAGCCTTGGTTTTTCAGCACCTCGGCGATGCCACTCATGCCGGCGCCGCCAATACCCACAAAATGGATATGGCGAATCCGGCGCATTTCCGGCACCTGATAGACCAGCGGCGGATTGGTTGCATCAGCCATTGGCGGCCTCCAGACAGTAATTCACGACTCTCTCCGTTGCATCCGGGCGGGCCAGCGAGCGGGCGGCCATCGCCATGTTCATCACTTTGTTTCGATCACCGGCCAGCCCTTTCAGGGTGTCTGCCAGCACTTCGGGCGTCAGTTGGGGCTGCGGCACCAGGTAAGCGCCACCCGCCTTCAACATGTGTTCGGCATTTCGGGTCTGATGATCATCCACCGCATGCGGGAATGGCACCAATACCGCACCAATACCTGCGGCGCACAGTTCGGAGATCGTCAGCGCGCCGGCACGGCAGATCACCACATCCGCCCAGGCATAGGCCTCGGCCATGTCTCGAATGAACGGCTCCACCGAGGCTGCGACGCCGGCCTTTTCATAGGCCTGTTCCGCGTCTTCATGGTTGCGTTCACCACACTGGTGACGGACCTGCGGACGGTCTTCTTCGGGCAACAACGCGAGCGCCTGGGGCACCTGTTCGTTAAATACCCGGGCACCCAGGCTGCCGCCTATCACCAGCACCCGCAGAGGCCCTGAGCGTCCTTCGAGCCGCCGTTCCGGCGTCGGCAGGTTGGCCAGGTCCTTTCGGACCGGGTTACCAGTGCAGCGGGTTACCACCTGGGCGCCAAAGCTGTCCGGAAAGGCCTCCAGCACGGTGTGGGCAAACCGTGTCAGCCAGCGGTTGGTCATGCCCGCCACCGCATTCTGCTCATGGATGACCAGCGGCCGCCTTTGCAGCCACGCGGCCACACCACCGGGCCCGGTGACAAAACCGCCCATGCCAACCACGCAATCCGGCCGAATCTGGCGCAATACCGTCCAGGCCTCGCCCAACGCCCGCATCAGGCGGAACGGTGCCGTCAGCAAGGCCAACTTGCCCTTACCTCGCAAACCGGAAATATGGATCAGCGAAAGAGGGATGTCGGTTTCGCCAATCAATCGCTCTTCCATACCGCCGGAGGCTCCCAGCCAGTAAACCTGGTGCCCCTGCTCCTGCAGCGCCCGGGCCGTAGCCAGGGCGGGGAAAACGTGACCACCGGTGCCACCGGCCATCATCAGGAAACGACGCTGATTAGTCATAGGCGGCTCCTCCCCGCGGGTTACCCGCCTGCTCCGAAGCCATGCGCTGCTTGTCCAGTCGTTCCATCTCCACCCGCGCCAGAATACCCAGACAGGCACAGGTCACCATCAGGCTCGAACCGCCATAACTGACCAAAGGCAGGGTCAGTCCCTTGGTGGGCAGCAACCCCGTGCTGACCGCCATGTTGATGCCGGCCTGCAACCCAATCAGCATGGAAATGCCGTAACTGAAACAGGCGGCAAACGGCATGCTCGCCTTCTCCGCCCGCCGGGCGATAACAAAGCCACTGACCACGAGTGCGACAAACAGGAACAGCACAAACAGGGCACCCAACAGGCCGAATTCTTCGGAGATGATGGCGAAGATGAAATCGGTATGCGCCTCCGGCAGAAAGAACAGTTTCTGGATGGAGTTACCCAGCCCCACCCCGGTCCATTCACCCCGACCAAAAGCAATCAGGGATTGGGTCAGCTGATATCCCGTGTTGAACTGGTCCTGCCACGGGTCCAGATAGCTCACCACCCGCTTCAAACGGTAGGGTTCGCTGACCACCAGTCCAACGCCACTGGCCGCCAGCAGCACAATCAGCGGCACAAACCGGTTCAGACGCACGCCACTGAGAAAAATCATGGCGGCCGACGCCGTTACCAGAACCACCGTCGCGCCGAAGTCCGGCTGCATGAGCAGCAACAACGTCGCAACAATCAGCACCAGGATCGGCTTCAGGAACCCGGGCCAGGTATTGATCAATTCCTCCCGGCGACGGACGACGTAACCGGCGAGATAGGCGATCAGGCACAGCTTGGCAATCTCGGATACCTGCACGTTGAACAGCCCGAGTGGCAGCCAACGGGTAGAGCCATTCACCGTCAGCGCCAGGGGGGTCATCATCAGTGCCAATGAAACCATGCCAATCGCCAGCAACAACCAGCCGCTTCGCTCCCACCAGGAAATCGGCACATTGACGGCCACCAGCGCCGCTGCGCAGCCCATCAGGGCAAAAATCACCTGGCGCACCACATAGTGATAGGCATTACCCATGGTGGCGGCTGCCACATCCATGGAAGCCGATGAGATCATGACCACACCGATAACCAGCAATGCAAAGGCACTCACCACCAGCACCGTCAGTGGCTGGAGCTCAAACTTTGGCGTTGAGTTCACTGGCATCGTGTCGGTCGCCTGCATCACAGCCCCTCCACCAGTGCGCGGAACTGGTCACCGCGGTCGTTGTAGCTGTCGAACATGTCAAAGCTGGCGCAGGCCGGGGACAACAGCACCCGGTCACCCGCCTCTGCCAGGGCACCCGCCCTCGTTACCGCCTCGGCAAGAGTTTGGGCGCGAATCACCGGCACGGGTGAGCCCACCGCTGTGGCAATGGCATCTGCGTCCTGCCCAATCAGTACCAGCGCGCGGCAATGATGCGCCACGGGCTCGGCCAACGGGCCAAAATCAGCGCCTTTGCCATCACCGCCGGCGATCAGGACGATTTTCCCCTGGACCGGAGCCAGGCTCTCAATCGCCGCCACCGTGGCGCCGACGTTGGTGCCTTTGGAGTCGTTGATGTATTCCACACCAGCCAGGCTGCGGATAAATTCGCACCGGTGTGGCAACCCCCGGAAGCTCCGAGCCACCTCCAACATGGTGTCCATCGGCAGGCCCGCCGCATGTCCCAGCGCTAGGGACGCCATCACGTTACTGATGTTGTGTCGGCCCATCAGTTTCAATTCGCTGTCGAGCAACAGGTTGTCAAAGCCGAAGGTGATCCAGGTGCCTTGCTCGTCATCCCGGGTACTGAAGGTCTCCGGGTTCACCCGATTAAAGCCAAAGCAGAGGAAGCGCAGGGTGTCCCTAGCCATGGGCGTGCTGAGGGCATCGTCCAGGTTGACGATGGCATTCTGGCAACCGTTGTAGATCCGCTGCTTGGCCTGGAAATACGCCATCTTGTCCGGGTAACGATCCATGTGGTCGTCGCTGACGTTTAATACCGTTGCTGCCAACGCCCCCAGCTCGTGAGTGGTTTCCAGCTGAAAACTGGAGACTTCCAGAATGTACAGGTCCGCGCCCTGGCCCAGCAGGTCCAGGGCCGGGGTACCGATGTTGCCACCCACCTGGACGTTGCGACCGGCGGCCTTTGCCATCTTCCCCAGCAGGGTGGTGACGGTGGTTTTACCGTTTGACCCGGTGATGGCAATGATCGGGGCATCGGCGGCCTCGGCGAACAGGTCAATGTCACCCCGGATCAAGGCCCCTTTTTCAGCCGCACCGGCAATCGCGGGCTCGGCGATATTGATCCCCGGGCTAACCACCAGTTCGTTGAAGTTGGCAAAATACTCGGCATCAAACGCGCCCAGGTGCACCGGTACATCCGGCCAACCAGCCTTCAGTTCATCCAGGCCCGGCGGATTCTGCCGGCTGTCGACCACGGCGATCTCACGGCCCTGTTCGGACAGATAGCGCACGCAGGAAAGCCCGGTTTTACCGAGCCCTACGATCAATGTGCGACGATCCGAAACAATGAGACTCATAGTCGTAACAGCTTCCTATCGGATTTTCAGACTGGCCAGGCCAATCAATACGAGAACCACGGTAATGACCCAGAACCGCACGATAACGCGCGGCTCGGGCCAGCCCTTCAATTCAAAATGATGATGAAGCGGCGCCATCCGGAAGATCCGGCGCCCGGTCAGCTTGAACGACGCCACTTGCAGGATCACCGAGATGGTTTCCATCACAAAAACGCCACCCATAATGAACAGTACAATTTCCTGACGAACAATAACCGCCACCACGCCCAGGGCAGCGCCCAGCGCAAGGGCACCCACATCGCCCATAAAGACCTGGGCCGGATAGGTGTTGAACCAGAGAAAGCCCAGCCCGGCGCCCACCAGCGCGCAACAGAACACGATCAACTCGCCCACCCCCGGCAAGTGGGGAATCAGCAGGTATTCGGCAAACTGCGCGTGCCCGGTGACGTAGGCAAAAATAGCCAGGGCACCCGCCACCATGACAGTGGGCATGATCGCCAGGCCATCCAGGCCATCGGTGAGATTGACCGCATTACTGCTACCGACGATCACGAAATATGAGAGCAGGATGAACAGAACCGGCCCCATGGTGATCGACACGTTTTTCAGGAACGGCAAATACAAGGAGGTCTCCTGAGGCAGTGAAGAACTGAAATACAACACAATGGCCGCAGCAGCACCGATCACCGACTGCCAGAAGTATTTCCAGCGCCCCGGCAGGCCGCGCGGATTGCGCTCAACCACCTTCCGGTAGTCATCAATCCAGCCAATCACACCGAATAGCATGGTAACGAGCAGCACCACCCAGACGTAGCGGTTACCCAGATCCGCCCAAAGCAATGTGGAAACGGCAATAGCCACCAGGATCAGCGCACCGCCCATGGTGGGCGTGCCGGCCTTGCTCAGATGTGTCTGGGGTCCGTCGTCTCTTACCGCCTGGCCAATCTGGTACTGACTGAGCTTGCGGATCATGAACGGCCCAATCAGCAGCGAGATCAACAGCGCCGTCAACACGCCCAGAATGGCGCGCAGGGTCAGGTACTGAAACACCGTCAGCGCCGTGAAATATTGTGAGAGTATCTCTGTCAGCCAGAGCAGCATGAATTTGTCACCTTGTTCTGAATGCCTTCCACCACACGATCCATGGCGGAACTGCGAGAACCCTTCACCAGTACAGTCATTGGACCGGGGGCTGTATCCCCGATCGCCTGAACGGCCTGGTCATGGTTCTGCATAACTTCTGATTTTGCCCCGAATCCCTCGGCATAGGCCTCACCTCCCGGCCCCACAGCCAGCAAACGTTCAATGCCTCTGATACGGGCATGCTCTCCCACTTCCCTGTGCAACGCCTCCGAGTCTTGTCCCAACTCGGCCATGGCGCCGAATACCGCCACCCGGGTGCCCGAAAAACCGGCCAACACATCCAGCGCCGCTTTCATGGAGGTCGGGTTGGCGTTGTAACTGTCGTCAATCAGCGTCAGTTGTTCCGATACCTTGATGATCTGCAACCGGCCTTTGACCGGGGTCAGGACGGACAGCCCTTCTGCCAGTTGCTGGTCCGAGGCCCCAAGTTCGCGGCAGGCGGCGATGGCCAGCATGGCGTTCATCAGGTTGTGCTCTCCCGCCAGCGGCAGCTCCAGCCGGAATTGCCACCCCTCCGGCCCATACACATCGGCAGACACGCCCTGCTCACTCACCTGCCGGTTATCGGCGCGGTAGTCGGCGTCCGGGTAACCAGCCAGCGATACGCTGCGTACCCGGCGGCCATCGGCCCGCTTCAGCCACTGCTCAAAGGCCGGATCGTCCCGATTCAGCACCACAGTCCCGTTTTCCGGGACCCCATCAATAATCTCGCCTTTCGCGCTCACGATATTCTGGTAGCTTCCAAAGCCCTCCAGATGGGCCTGACCCGCGTTGGTCAGGATCGCCACTTCCGGGCGCACCAGGGCCACGGTCCAGGCAATCTCGCCCAGCCCACTGGCACCCAGTTCGATGGCGCCATAGGCATGCCCTGGCTCCAGCCGGAACAGGGTCAGGGGCACGCCAATGTGGTTGTTCAGGTTGCCCTCGGTCGCCAGCGCAGACCCCATGCGCTCGAGAATCGACGCGGTCATCTGGCGCACGGTGGTCTTGCCGCTGCTGCCGGTAATGGCAATCAGCCGGGCAGCACTCTCGTTCCGGTTTCCCGATGCCAGAGCCGCCAGGGCCGTCAATGTATCCGGCACCACCAGTTGAGGCAGTGCCACCGAGCTATCCGCTGCATCCACCACGGCTGCCACCGCTCCCTGGCTCCGAGCCTGCTCCAGGAACTGGTGGCCATCGAATCGATCACCACGCAGGGCGACAAACAGTTGCCCGGCGCTCACGGTTCGGGTGTCCGTGGACACGCCACTAAACCGCAGGGAATCCAGGTCAGCATCGGCACCAGCAGGCCGCGCTTCCAACCACTGACAGGCCTGTGACAACAAAAAGTCGCGCATCATGCCACACCCCCACTCTGGTGCAAGCACTCATGGACCTGCTCGGCGTCACTGAACCGCAACTTCTCGCCCTGAATCTCCTGATAGTCCTCGTGGCCCTTGCCAGCGATCAGGACCACGTCGTCCGGTCCGGCCATTCCAATCGCGTGGGCAATGGCTTCTGCCCGGCCATGTAGCACTTCGTGATGTGCGCTTCCCGAAAAACCCTGAATAATGTCATTGGCAATAGCTTTCGGTGCTTCGCTGCGTGGGTTGTCATCGGTCACAATCACCAGGTCGGCGCCCTTTTCGGCCTCGCGGGCCATCTCGGCTCGCTTGCCCCGGTCCCGGTCGCCACCACATCCAAACACGCAGATCAAACGACCCCGGGTATGCGGGCGCAAGGCGGCCAACGCGTTGGCCAGGGCATCCGGCGTGTGGGCGTAGTCCACTACCGCCTGGCGGCCATCGGCTCCGGCAAAACGTTCCAGCCTTCCCGGCGGAGGAACCAGGCTGGCACAGGCCTTGACGGCGGCATCCTGCGGTACTCGCAACATCAATACAGTTGCTAACGCAGCCAACAGATTGCCGGCGTTAAAACTTCCCAACAAAGGTGCTTCCAGCTCAAACTCACCCCATTGACCATCCACCAGGGCCTGGAAACCTGTGGCTGTCGGCGTGAACCGTTTGAGCCAAAGCTCGGTCTGGGCTTCGTGCAGGCTGTAACGCACGCGGTCACATTGCCCTTCAAGCTGACCATAGAGCTGGCGCCCGAACGGGTCATCAAAATTGATCACGGCAAAGTGCAACTCTTCACGCAGGAAAAGGCTGGCTTTCGCCTGGCCGTAGGCTTCCATACTGCCGTGATAGTCCAGGTGATCCCGGGTGAGATTGGTGAATACCGCCCCGGTCATGGCCAGCTTGTCGACCCGCCCCTGGTCCAGGGCATGGGACGAGACTTCCATGACCGCCGCCCGGCCACCATCGGCCAGAATCCGGCTGAGTTCACGATTTACCTGCACCACGTCTGGCGTGGTGTGGGTCGCCGGTCGCAAATGCCCGGGCATACCATATCCCAGTGTGCCCAAGAGCCCGCAGGGTGTGCCGGCCGCCTGCAGCAAAAGGGCAATGTAATGGCTCACGGAGGTTTTGCCATTGGTGCCCGTGACACCAATCACCCGAAGATGCCGCGATGGGTGATCAAAAAAACGGGTGGCGATACGTCCCAGCTGGCTGCGCAATTCCGGCACGGGAACGATGAGGGCCTCCCGATGCTCATGGCATTCGGCAGGCTGATCCGTTTCCAGCAGCACCGCTGTCGCTCCTGCGGCAATCGCCTCCCCTACGTACTGTTCAGGCGCGGACCGGGCGCCAGCCAGGGCGATGAACGCATCGCCGGGACGAACCTTTCGGCTATCTGTCTGCAGGCCATGAACGGTCACATCAAAGACCGACGGAACCACCACGATTCCCTGGAGCAAGGTGCTGATGGAGGTGATGCACATAGCTTTACCCCCTCTCCCCGGCAGCCGCTTGCGGGCGACTGGTCCCGCTGACTTCCAGCTCAGGCTTCACGTTCAGCAGTCGCAGGGCGTCCCCCATGACACGGGCAAAAACGGGCGCTGCCACTTCACCCCCGTAATATTCGCCAGCCTGTGGCGCATCCACCGCTACAACGGTGACAATCCGGGGATTATCCATCGGCGCCATGCCCGCAAAAATGGCCTTGTACTGATCTTTCTCGTAGCCACTTGCGCCCACCAGATGCACCGTGCCGGTCTTGCCGCCGGCGGTATAGAGGTTTGGCTGGGCCCGCCCGCCGGTACCGCGAGCCACGGCTTCCTTCAGCATCTCGCGGACGGCCATGCTTACTTTTTCTGACACCACCCGGACACCCTCGGGCTTTTCATCCTGACGGATCAGGCTGACAGGGTAACGAATACCGCCATTGGCCAGCACCATATAGGCTTGGGCCAGTTGAAGGGCGTTAACACTCAGCCCGTAACCGTAAGACAGGGTTGCCTCCTCGACCGGCTGCCACTGGGAGCGCGCCGGCAGAACGCCCACCGCCTCCCCCGGGAAACCAATGCCGGTGCCCTGGCCAATACCCAGCCGGGCATAGAAGGTGCGCAATTCATCGCCACCCAGGTCGTTGGCGATTTTACTCGCGCCCACGTTACTGGATTTGACAATAATCTCGCCGAGATCCATCGCTCCGTAGTTGCGATGGTCACGGATAGTAAAGCGGCCAAAGCGACGATAACCGGGGGAGGTGTCAACAATCGTATCCGGCTTGTATTTACCCGATTCCAGTGCGGCGGCAATGGTAAACGGCTTCATTGTGGAACCCGGCTCAAACAGATCCGTAATGGCCTTATTGCGAAGGTTGGCCGGCGCCAGCTGTGAACGGTCATTGGGGTTGTAAGACCCCTGATTGACCATGGCCAGCACCTCGCCGGTACTAACATCCAGCATCACCAGCGTGCCGCCACGGGCATTATGGGCTTCCACCACCGCCTTGAGTTCACGGTAGGCCAGATACTGCAGACGCAGATCAATGCTCAGGTGAAGGTCTTTTCCTGGGCGCGCATCTTTAATCAACATCAGATCCTTGATGACTCGCCCATGATTGTCTTTGAGAACCCTCTTGCGCCCTGGCTCGCCAACCAGCCAGCGGTTGTAGGCCAGCTCAATGCCTTCCTGGCCCTGCTCATCAATATCGGTAAACCCCACAACATGGGCAGTCACTTCGCCGGCCGGATAATAACGGCGGTATTCCCGGCGGGCATGGACACCGGGGACGCCAAGCTCCAGCGCCTCTTGGGCCAGGGACGGCTGGATTTTGCGGCGCAGGAACATGAATTCACGTCCGGCGTAGTTTTCGAGACGCTGACGCAAACTTGCCCTTGACAGATCAAGCACGGAGGCGAGTTTGGTCAGACCAGGGTCATCGGGATCCACTTGTGATGGATTGGCCCAAACGGTCTGAACCGGCGTACTCACCGCCAACGGTTCGCCATAACGATCGGTAATGACGCCCCGATGGGCATCAATGGATTCCACCCGAATGGACCGGACGTCACCCTGTTGACGCAGGAACTCTGTATCAAGCAACTGTAAATCGACCAGGCGCCAACCAATACCGGCCATGACCAGCAGGAACACGCCCAGCACCGTGCCGAAACGCCAGGCCTTCAACCCTGACGCCAGCTTCAGCTTCCAGCCTGTGCTTTGGTTTCCTTGACCAGCCATTGATCACCTAACCCCGTTGTGTCGTTGTTATCGGGTTGCTACCGGTGACATCAAAGGCACCAGGACAATGTCTTCACGCCCTGGCACCACCATATCGAAACGCGCGGCAGCCAGCTTTTCGACTCGGCCGTGCGCGCTCAAGGCACTTTGCTCCAGCAGCAACTGACTCCATTCCCGCTGATAAGCGTCACGCTGTTCCTGCAAACCAGAAAGTGCATTGAAAAGCTTGCGGCTTTCGTAGGCGCTGACCACCACCCCAATCGCCGATGCCGTCATCACAGCGACCAGGGCCAGGGTAATCAAGACACGGGTTTCGCCGGTTGCCTGAAAGACCTGCCGAGACACCCGCACGGCCGTGGCAAAGCCCTCGCGCACCTTTTGCCGGCTAATCCGACTGGTTTTCGTTGGTTGTTCAATCGCTACCGCACCCATGGCGTCGCGCTCCCCTGAATCTGCTTTTAATCCGCTTTCCGCTCAAGCACCCGCATGACAGCACTTCGGGCGCGAACGTTTTCGTCAATTTCCTGCTGGTTCGCCTTGCTGGCTTTACCAATCAACCGATAGCCAGAGGCCTCTTGATCCGCTGTTACCGGAACCCCCTTGGGAATTTTCGGCCCCCGAGCGAGGTCCCTCATGAAACGTTTGACCACCCTGTCTTCCAGGGAGTGGAAGCTGATCACCACCAACCGCCCTCCGGGTGCCAGGCGATCGACCGCCGCTTTCAGCCCTACTTCCAGGTCTTCCAGCTCCCGGTTTATAAAAATCCGGATTGCCTGAAAGGTCCGAGTAGCCGGGTGCTTGTGTTTTTCTTTCTTGGGCACCGCTTCGGAAACCAGCTCCGCCAGCTGACGCGTGGTTTCAATGGGCATCTCCTGGCGACGCTCCACCACAAGACGCGCAATACGGCGGGAAAATCTTTCCTCGCCGTAACGGAAGATGACATTGGCAATGTCTTTTTCGTCGGCATGAGCCAACCACTCTGCGGCACTGGGAGCCTGCAGGGGGTTCATGCGCATATCCAACGGCCCCTCGCGCATAAAGGAAAAACCTCGACTGGCGTCGTCCAACTGGGGGGACGACACTCCAAGGTCCATCAACACGCCGTTAACCTGCGGCCAGTTCTGACTATCGAGAGCCTGCGACAGCTCGGCAAAGGAACCGTGGTACCAGGAGAAACGAGAGTCCACATCCGACAACGCCCGCGCCACCTCAATGGCCTGGGGGTCCTTGTCGATGCCCAGTAACCGACCTTCGCCGGCCAGCCGGCCGAGAATCAGGCGGCTATGACCACCGCGCCCAAAGGTGGCATCGACATAACGACCAGCTTCATCATTGACGAGGTAGTCCACCGCAGCATCCAGCAGTACCGACCGATGCTGGTAATCCTCACCGTCCTTTGATCCTGTTTCCGCCGTCATAGCGATAGCGCCTTCATTTCCGGTGGCATTTCGTCATCACCGGGTGATTCATCCACACAGGCGAACCAGCGCTCTTCACTCCAGAGCTCCAGCTTATTGCCCAGACCAACCAGCATCAGTTTCTTTTCCAGGCCGGCGTGATTTCTCAGAGTCGGCGGCACCAGAATCCGACCATTGGAGTCCAACTCCATTTCGGCTGCATGCCCGAGAATCAGACGATGGAGCCGCTGGACTGCCTTGTTCATGTTCGGCAACGCCTTAATTTTTGGTAGCAAAAGCTCCCATTCCGGCTCCGGGTACAGCAACAGGCAACGGTCTTCATCAGCATTGGCGGTCAGCACAATACGGCCACCGCAAAGTTGCACGAGCTTTTCGCGCACCTTTGCCGGGATCGCGAGGCGACCCTTTGCGTCCATATTGATGGCATGGCTGCCAAGGAAGTTGTCCATTTATGCCGAGTCCGGGCTGCTGAGATCCACAAATAACCACTAAAAACCACTTTTTCCCACTTCTGCACACTATAGAAACCCGCAATAGACAATGCAAGCTCAGTGAGCTTCGGTGTGTAGTCAAAAGTTCCTTTCAGGACAGCAACTTACGGAAGGGTAATTTAGGATAAACCTGAAGACGGGAAGAGAAAGAGAGGAAAAACAATTACCTGCAATAGACTCTGAAGAGTAATTCTAAGGTCTAAGATTTTTTGGGTATAAAAAGAAAAGTGAGCTCGCCGATAAGCCGGGTTCTGTCTTGGACAGTCATTCATCTAGGGTCTGCGTCACCACAGACCTCAAGCAACCTACCCGAGTCCAGCGCGGGCCACGCCATTGGACTCCTATTTGGTCTTGCTCCAGGTGGGGTTTACCATCGCCGTGGACTGTTGCCAGCCACGCGGTGCGCTCTTACCGCACCATTTCAACCTTACCGGCGCCCGAAGGCGCTTAGGCGGTATACTTTCTGTTGCACTTTCCGTCGGCTCGCGCCGCCCAGGCGTTACCTGGCACCTTGCCCTGTGGAGCCCGGACTTTCCTCCCCCGGCATAACCGGCGGCGACTGTCTGGCGAGCTCGGGGCTGACAATACCCGCGGCGCCACGCCCTTGCAAGACATTACTGATCTTTAAGGGCCAATGCGCGCTGATAGAGTTCGTTCTTACTGAGACCAGAAACGTCTGCCACAATACGCGCCGCTTTCTTGACCGGCAATTCAGCCACCAGCAGCGACAACAGCCTGTCCGCATCCAAGACGCCGGCTTCTTGGGACCCGGCGGGCGGTGCCCCGTGCACCATCACCACAAACTCACCGCGCGCACCGTTGGGGTCCGCCTCGAGGCTCTCTCGGACGGACTGGGCCGTCCCGCCGTAGAATGTCTCGAACGTTTTGGTCAGTTCCCGACCCAGGACACATTCACGCTCCCCGCCCATCACCTCAACCAGATCTTCCATCAAGGCCAGGATCCGATGCGGAGATTCGTAAAACACCAGCGTGGCCGGCTGCTCCCGCAACTCTTCCAATGCTGCCCTTCTGCCGCTCCGCTTTGCCGGCAAAAAACCCGCAAACAGAAAACGATCGGTCGGCAGGCCTGCGGCCGACAACCCCGCCACTAATGCGCACGGCCCCGGCACTGGCGAAACTCGAAAGCCGGCTTCGCGGACCTCCCGAACCACCACGTACCCGGGATCGGAGATCAACGGCGTGCCCGCGTCCGAGATCAGGGCAATATCCTGCCCGGCTTTAAGCGCCTCGAGAATTCGTACCACCCGGTCACGCTCATTATGATCATGCAGCGCCAACATGGGCTTGCTGAGCCCCAGGTGCTGCAATAACCGACCGCTATGGCGCGTATCTTCAGCAGCCACCAGGCCCACCCGCGACAGGACCAGCTGAGCCCGCTCGGAAAGATCCTGTAGATTACCAATCGGTGTTGCGACCACGTATAGAACGCCGCCTGGACGTTCACTGTGAGACTCTGGGCTGGGCATAGAACAAGCTCCGGGTGTGATAAAAGCAATCCCGACAAAGCCAATTCATGACCTCAACGCCATGTGAATCGTGCCGGGAGCTGGTAAACTTGCCACCGAACTCGCGGCATCACAAGCCCATTCATCCGGAGACAACCGAGCCTGCCATGAAAAAGCCAAGCTGCCCCCCTACTATTCCGGCCATGCTGCTCCTGCTATCGCTGGTGCTGAGCGGCTGTGCAACGACCGACCTGGGAAGCCACCAGGCCAACTCGCCAGCTCAGGCGCTGTCGCTGGCAGCGGATGAAGAGAACCGGACTTTGGCTCAGAGCTATCTGCTGCGCACCGCCAACCGGTTCCAGGACCAGGGAAATCACGCCAACGCCCGGACCCTGCTTCGTGACAACCAACTGGTAAGCCTGTCCCCCGAATTGAAAAAGCAGTGGCAACTTCTGGCCATGGCCAGCGCCGTCGCGCTTGAAGACAAGCGCTGGGCAACAGATCTTGCCAAACAGCTTGAACCGGAGGGTTTCCTGGCCTATCCAGATGAACTCATGGCCCGAGCTGCCCGGCTGCAGTCTCAAACTTTTGCGCTGGCCGGACAGCCACTGGATGCCGCGAAATCGTTGATCCTCCTCGGCCAACTCAACAGCAGCATCCAGCCTCAACCGTTGCACGACCAGATCTGGGGATACTTCAAGGATCTGGATACCACCGAACTGCAGGCAGCGACGAAAACTGCAACCGGCTTTGAAATTCAGGGCTGGCTGGAGTTGGCAACAACCCTTCAGGACCGCGCCGCTAGCCTGGATGTTCAGGGCCGCAAGGTCCGGCAATGGCAAAACAACTGGCCGAGCCACCCCGCGGCACAGGTCCCACCTACCGAGCTGCGCCTGCTGGCAGAACTGGCCTTAACCCGGCCTGAAAACATTGTACTGGCCCTGCCGTTTGAGGGCCGCCTGGCCAGCGCCGGTCAGGCAATTCGAGATGGCTTCCTGGCAGCCTACTATACCGACGACACCGCAGATCGGGACAAAACCGATATCCGCATTCTCGATACCAGCGGTCGGTCTTTTTCGGAACTTTATCAGGAACTGAGCAACTCCCAGGCTGACCTGGTGATAGGCCCGCTGGACAAACAGGCCCTGGGCGAGCTCTCCCGGATGAACACCCTGCCCATACCGGTTCTAGGCCTGAATTATTTGCCTGAAAAAAGCCGCATTCCGGATGGACTCCACCAATTCGGCCTGTCTGCGGAAGACGAAGCGCGCCAGATTGCCGAACGGTTGGCCAATCAACAGATCCAGCATGTGCTGGTTCTGATTCCCCACGGAGACTGGGGTGATCGGGTGGAAGCCGCACTGCTCGACCGTATGGCGAAGCTCGACGTAGACGCACTGGACATTGTCCGTTTCATGCCCGATGAAAACCTGCGCTCGGTCACTGCCGACCTGCTGGGCATCACCACCTCCCGTAACCGCGCCATTGAGGTTGAGCGTACCATTGGCCTGGACGTGGAGTTCGAGCCCCGGCGGCGACAGGACGCAGAAGGCATTGTCATGGTCGCATCCCCCACCATCGCACGGCAGCTCAACCCTCTGTTTGCGTTTTATTATGGCGGAGACCTGCCTGTCTATTCGCCTTCAATCGTCTACGAGGGCACGCCAAATGCCTCTCGCGACAGGGACCTGAACCAGGTGAACTTTACCGACATCCCCTGGGTACTTGAGCCGGAATTGGCACTCAGAAGCGAAACTTCAAAGCACTTCAGCAACACCCAAGGGCAACTGGGCCGGCTCTTTGCCATGGGCGCAGATGCCTGGCAGATCAGCAAGCGCCTCCCCCTGTT
Source organism: Marinobacter persicus (assembly GCF_002934325.1). Classification (GTDB taxonomy): domain Bacteria; phylum Pseudomonadota; class Gammaproteobacteria; order Pseudomonadales; family Oleiphilaceae; genus Marinobacter; species Marinobacter persicus_A. Next base: position 11,925 of record NZ_PTIV01000005.1, on the reverse strand, counting down.
ACGTCAGATCGAAGACGCCAGCATTGATGGCCTGACAGGCACACTGACCATGGAACCGGACGGCAGCATTCATCGCCACCAGCTTTGGGCCCGCTTCCGCAATGGCAAGGCCGTGTTGACGGAAACGCCAGACACAACAGAGGAAAAGGAAGGCAACACCGCCCCCTGATTCAAAGTGAGATATCGCCATGGAAGGCGCCAGAGACCGGGGCACCCGTTACGAAGGTGTGGCCGCACGTTACTTGCAGAGCAAAGGCGTAAGCATTATTGAGCGCAACGTATACAGCCGGGGTGGGGAAATTGACCTGATCGGCTGGGACGGCGGCGTGCTGGTCTTTTTTGAAGTGCGATTTCGCAAAGCCGATGGCCTGGTGGATCCCGCAAGCTCAATCACCAGGCATAAGCAGCAACGCCTGTTGCGAGCCGCAGCTTTTTACCTTCATCGCAACGGACAATGGGATGCACCAACCAGAATTGATGTCATTGGCATCACGCCCGGTCAAACCAGCCGGTACCGGGTACAATGGATCAAAAATGCGATTCAGGCGAGTTAATTCAGCATCATGAGCGACACCGAACACAAGATTCATCAGTGGTTTGCCACTCACATGGAGCAGACAGCCCAGGCGGCCAGCACCGTAGCCCCTTTGATTGAAAGTGTGGCGGATGCCTGTGTCAGCAGCCTTCTGCAGGATGGCAAAATCATTGCTTGCGCCAATGGCAACGCCAATGTGCTGACGCAGTATTTCTGTACCGCGATGCTTTCAAGACTGGAGCAGGAGCGACCAGCTCTACCAGCCATCAATCTCGGCGCGGATGCCACAACCTACTCTGCAATCTGCCGCGAGAACCGCTTTAACGACACCTTCTCCCGGCAGGTTCAGGCGGTTGGAAAGCCCGGAGACTTACTCTTTGTGGTTGTCGATGACGGCCACAAAGCCAACCTGATTCAAGCCATCCAGGCCGCTCACGACCGGGAAATGCAGGTCGTCGTCCTTAGTGCCCGGGAGAAGTCCGACATCACCTCGCTTATGCACCCGGAAGACCACGAATTGACCCTGAATGACCTCCCACCCCATGAAGCCACGCCATTGCTGATGGTTATCATCAACGCCATCTGCGACCAGATTGACCAGAAACTTTTCGGCGGGTAATAAAAAAGCCGGATTAACCGGCTCTTTTGTTATTTGACCACTTTCAATGTGGGCTTGCCATTCGGCCGCTCTTCCTGCTGCGGAGGCGTACCGTGATCATCCGTACCATCAGGATCCGGTGAGCCCGGCTCACTGCCGAACACCATACCCTCGCCATTTTCCTTGGCATAGATGGCAACCACAGCCTGCAGCGGAATGAACACCTGCATCGGGACGCCGCCAAACCGTGCGCTGAACTCAAGCGCACCGTTGCCAACCACCAGTCCGCGTACCGCGCCTGGGCTGATATTCAGCACAATCTGACCGTTCGCCACATGCTCGGTCGGGACCTGAACGCCCTGAACGCCCGCATCAACCACAATGTACGGCGTGCAGTCGTTATCCAGGATCCATTCATTCAGGGCGCGAACCAGATAGGGCCGGCTTGAATTCATGCTAAAGCTCATGTCTGACACGGTTTCCACTCCTGCCGCTGTGATCGGAGGTCGAAATTCAGCTTCGGATGTCTTCTTCCAGGTCGGAAAGGCTTGCCTTGAACCCTTCCCGCGCGAAGATGCTATCCATATATTTGAGTAGAGGCTTGGCCTGCTTTTCGTTCAGCTCAATGCCCATTGCGGGCAGCCGCCAAAGGATGGGCGCGATGCAGCAATCCACAATGGTGAACTCTTCCGACAGGAAGTACGGCATCTCACCGAACAGCGGTGCGGTCGCCAGCAGGCTTTCTTTCAACTCCTTGCGCGCGGCCTCGGCAGCTTTGCTATTAGGCTGGGCCAGGATAGTGTCCACCAGACCACACCAATCCTTCTGGATGCGGTGAATCATGAGCCGGCTATTTGCCCTAGCAACCGGGTAGACAGGCAGCAGGGGAGGATGAGGAAAGCGCTCATCCAGATATTCCATCATGATGTTTGGCTCGTACAGAGCCAAGTCCCGATCCACCAGGGTCGGCAAGGCGTTGTACGGGTTCAGGTCAGCCAGTTCGGCCGGCGGATTGTCTGGATCCACATCCACAATGTCCACCGTAACACCCTTCTCGGCCAGAACAATACGGACACGGTGGCTGTAATGGCTGGTGGGATCCGAGAAAAATGTCATTGATGACCGTTTGGTCACAACGCCCATATAGTTACCTCACGATTCTAAAAACCGAAAATATTCCTGAAACGCAAAAACCAGCGGACCCGAAACGGGCCCGCTGGGTATCAGCGCGGGAGATTATACCCTAATTTTCAGTGTACGTCTTTCCAGTACTCGCGGTTGAGCAAGTAGGCGACGACAAAGAAAATGGCCACAAAGATCAGCACGAAAATACCCAGACGTTCGCGCTCAACCTTGACCGGATCTGCCATGTAAGACAGGAAGTTGGTCAGGTCCCACATAGCCTGGTCAAACTCCTGACCGTCCATGGAGCCTTCCAGCGCGTACTCTGGGCAAACGTCGGCGTTATTGACGTTACCGCTGAGAGGCTCAACGCTCGCATGCACACCAATGTTCGGCTCCACGGCACACAGGCCTTGCAGACCTACCAGCACGTGAGGCATACCAACCTTGGGGAACACCACATTGTTCACGCCCAGCGGACGGGACTCATCCTTGTAGAAGCCACGCAGGTAGGAATATACCCAGGACTCACCACGCAGACGGGCTTCCAGAGTCAGGTCGGGTGGCGGTGCACCGAACCAGCCTGCAGCCATGTCCTTATTCATGGAGATTTTCATCAGCTCGCCGATCTTGGCGCTAGTGAAAATCAGGTTTTCTTCATACAGATCTTCGGGAATCCCAAGGTCCTGAGCCACTCGCTTATAACGAGCGTATTTCATGGAGTGACAGCCCATGCAGTAGTTGGTGAACATTGCGGCACCGCGCTGCAGGGATTCCTTGTTGGTATGATCCGGCTCCATGTGATCGAGAGGAACCGCGCCACCGGCTGCCAGGCCGATGGCCGGCAGCATGGCGAAAACGAGACCAAAAATCAGCTTTCTCATTATCCTGTCACCCTCTCTGGAACTGGCTTGGTTTTCTCCATGCGCGTGTAGAACGGCATAAGAATAAAGTACAGGAAGTACAGTGCAGTCAGGATCTGGGCCACAGTGGTACGACCTGGCGTAGCCGGAACCAGACCAAGGTAACCCAGGATCACAAAGCTGACCGCAAAGATGGCCAGGGCAATCTTGCTCAACCAACCCTTGTACCGGATGGAACGAACCGGACTGCGATCCAGCCAGGGGAGAACGAACAGGATAGCGATGGCACCACCCATGACCACGACACCCCAGAACTTCGCGGGCAGACCAAACAGGTCCACGGTCACTGCGCGCAGCATTGCGTAGAAGGGCGTGAAGTACCAGACGGGCGCAATGTGCGCAGGCGTCTGAAGCGGATTCGCCGGCTGGAAATTAGGCTTCTCGAGGAACAGGCCACCCATTTCCGGGAAGAAAAACACCACGATGAAGAAGATGAAGAAGAAGACTGCAACACCCACGAGATCGTGAACGCTGTAGTAAGGGTGGAACGGAATACCGTCTTTCGGGATGCCATTCTCATCCTTGTTCTTCTTGATATCGATACCATCGGGGTTGTTGGAACCCACTTCGTGCAGTGCCAGGATGTGCAGCACCACCAGCCCCAGCAGGACGATCGGCAACGCGACCACGTGCAGGGCAAAGAAGCGGTTCAGGGTGATGCCGGAAATCAGGTAGTCACCACGGATCCACAGGGAAAGGTCTTCACCGATGACCGGGATCGCACCAAACAGGTTCACGATAACCTGGGCGCCCCAGTAGGACATCTGACCCCAAGGCAGCAGGTAGCCCATGAAGGCTTCCGCCATAAGAACCAGGTAGATCAGCATGCCGAAGATCCAGATCAGCTCACGCGGCTTCTGGTAGGAGCCGTACATGAGCCCGCGGAACATATGCAGGTAAACCACAATGAAGAAGGCAGAAGCGCCAGTGGAGTGCAGGTACCGCAGCAACCAGCCCCACTCAACATCACGCATGATGTACTCAACGGAGGCAAACGCACCTTCGGCTGAAGGGTTGTAGCTCATGGTAAGCCAGATACCGGTCAGCAGCTGGTTAACCAGAACAAGCATGGCCAGGGAGCCAAAGAAGTACCACATGTTGAAGTTTTTCGGAGCGTAGTACTTCGCCAGGTGTTTGTTCCAGGCATCAACAATTGGCAGACGGTCGTCCACCCAATTAATCAGTTTCTGCATCACGCTGCCTCCGGATCAAGACCAACGGTCAGGGTCGATTCGTCATCAAACCGGTACGGCGGCACCTCAAGGTTCAGAGGAGCCGGCACCCCTTCAAAAACGCGACCCGCGAGGTCGAACTTGGAACCGTGACACGGGCAGAAGAAGCCGCCCAGCCAGTTTTCTCCAAGGTCCGCCGGAGCCACTTCCGGACGATAAGTCGGAACACAGCCCAAGTGGGTACAGATGCCCACCAGCACGGCAAATTCCGGCTTCAGGGAGCGCAGAGGGCCATTGATATACTCTGGCTGCTGACTCGCTTCCTTGGACTCAGGATCTCTGAGCCGAGGCGCCATTGCCTTGACGTTTTCAATCATTTCCGGTGTCCGGCGGACAATCCAAACTGGCTTGCCTCGCCAGTTAACGGTGATCTGCTGACCCGGTTCAATTTTGTCGACATTGACTGTTACCGGTGCACCGGCTGCTTTCGCTTTTGCACTGGGGTTCCAGGACTGCACGAAAGGAACGGCCGCACCGACGACGCCGACACCACCTACCACAGACGTGGCACCGATCAGAAACCGGCGCCGGCCTTGGCTCACGTCGCCATTACTCATTATGGTTTTCTCCCATCAGGCGAGGCGCAGACGGGGCAAACCGTCACTGCGCATCTCAAAGGACTTCACAACCCAAAATTGTAAGCGCTGAAATGGTAATGAAATTGCCCCAAGCTTACAAGCCGGAAAGGCTTACAGACCTGCCAGGACTGCGCCAGATCAAAATTTTTCAGAGTGTCCAGACATAAAAAAACCCGGCCAAAAGCCGGGTTTTCCAACGACAGAAAATGTCGATTAACGCTTGGAAAACTGCGGACGCTTACGCGCCTTGCGCAGACCAACCTTTTTACGCTCAACCTTACGAGCGTCACGGGTTACATAACCCGCCGCGCGCAGAGCCGGACGCAGAGTTTCGTCATAGTCCATCAGGGCACGGGTCAGACCGTGACGGATCGCGCCCGCCTGACCACTGGTGCCACCACCAGAAACCGTAATGTTGATATCAAAACGGTCAGTTGATTCAGCAACCACCAGCGGCTGGCGAACAATCATGCGCAGAGTCGGACGACCGAAAAACTGCTCAATGCTGCGACCGTTGATGGAAATGTTGCCGCTTCCCGGCTTGATGAAAACCCGAGCCGTGGATGATTTGCGGCGACCAGTACCGTAATTTTGTGCTACAGACATATCCGCCTTCCGTTAAATGTCGAGTTCTTTGGGCTGCTGAGCTGCATGAGGATGCTCAGTGCCGGCGTAGACTTTCAGCTTCTTAAACATGGCGCGGCCGAGCGGGCCTTTCGGAAGCATGCCTTTGACAGACTTCTGAATGATTTGCTCGGGAGCCTTGTCTACCAGCTTCTCGAAGTTGATGGATTTGATTCCACCCGGAAAGCCGGTGTGGCTGTAGTACATCTTTGCAGATGCCTTTTTGCCGGTAACCTGCACCTGGCTGGCATTGATAACAACGATGTAGTCGCCAGTGTCCACGTGAGGAGTATACTCAGGCTTATGCTTGCCCCGCAGACGACGGGCGATTTCGGTTGACAGACGACCGAGCGTCTTGCCGGCTGCGTCTACAACGTACCAGTCACGTTTTACTGTTTCTGGTTTCGCACTCAGAGTCTTCATTGATTCCGCCTTGAACGCTATAAAAGAAACGTTGAAAACCACCACCGGTAAATGCAAGGCATCCGGAGGAGGTTCATACCTGTTATGTTGGCAGTGACACTATTCGGGGCTGAGATAGTGACATCGCCTTGAAAAGCCAGGGCGCGAAGTATACTCGATGGTCAACGTAAAGCCAACCCCACCCTCGTTGCTTTCGCTAATCCCCTATGTTTCTGGAGCCAGCAACCGGGAATCGGTGCCATACAGTTCTGCGGCATTGGCCAGCAACTGGTCAGCAAGCGCCTGTTCACCTTCACCTTTCAGAGCAACCAGGGCCCGAAAAATGCCCGGCAGAACGGCCGGGGAATTCTGTCCTTTGTCCACCCCGGCCGGCGCCATGTCCGGCGCATCGGTCTCCAGCACCAGGGCGGAAGCCGGCAGCCGGTCAATGGCGTCGCGGGTCTTTTTGGCCCGCTCGAAGGTAATAACACCACCAACACCGATAAAACAGCCCAGGTCGACAAGCTTCTTCGCCTGCTGATAGCTGCCTGAAAAACCATGGATAAGCGCCCGGCCCTGCCAGTGCTTTTCGCGCAGGATACCGTGCACCTGATCGTGAGTTTTCACCGAATGCACGACCAGCGGCAGCTCATGGGCGGCGGCGATGTCAATTTGCGAACGGAACCAGGGCTCCTGAACGTCCAGATCGCCATGCAGCGCATCAAGACCACACTCTCCAACCGCCAGACAACCTTCAGGTTTTGAATTCAGCAGCGCCTCCAGCCGCTCGAGGTCCGATTCGTCATGCTCGTCAACGAACCACGGATGAATTCCCAGGCAATACCAGATACCGGACTTCGGCCGAACCAGCGATGCTATCCGGGGCCAATCCGGCCGGCGCACGCCGGGGATCACCAGTCCCCTAAGGCCCTGCTGGTAGGCCCTCGCCCATTCATCATCTCTTACCCCGTCAAAGCGGGGAAAATCAAAGTGGCAATGGCTGTCAAACAATATGGGCGTCGACATCATTACCTCCCGGGGTCAGTGCTCCCGTGTCTTCTGGAACCGGATCTCCGGATAACGCTCCTGGGCCAGGTTCAGATTTACCATGGTCGGGGCGATGTAGGCCAGGCGATCACTGCCGTCGAGGGCCAGGTTGTCCTGATTCCGACGCTGGAACTCATCGAGTTTGCGTTCGTCGTCGCAGGCGACCCAGCGAGCGGTAGCCACGTTGATGGGTTCGTAGATCGCTTCCACCTTGTACTCACTCTTGAGGCGACTGACCACCACGTCAAACTGGAGCACCCCAACTGCGCCCACAATCAGATCATTGTTCTGGAGCGGACGGAAGACTTGGACCGCGCCCTCTTCCGACAGCTGGATCAGGCCTTTCTGTAGCTGCTTGGCCTTGAGCGGGTCTTTCAGACGAATACGGCGGAACAGCTCCGGGGCAAAGTTCGGAATGCCCGTGAACTTCATGTTCTCGCCCGCAGTGAACGTATCGCCCAACTGGATGGTGCCGTGGTTATGCAGGCCAATAATGTCGCCGGCAAAGGCCTCATCGGCGTGCTCACGGTCACCGGCCATGAAAGTCAGCGCGTCCGAGAAGCGGACATCCTTGCCAATACGGACATGACGCGCCTTCATGCCCTGCTGGTAGCGGCCGGAAACGATCCGCAGAAACGCCACGCGATCACGATGCTGCGGGTCCATGTTCGCCTGTATCTTAAAGACAAACCCGGAGAAGCCCTCTTCCGCCGGCTCGACCTTGCGGGCGTCGGTCTCACGACCCTGGGGCGATGGCGCCCACTCCACCAGCCCGTCCAGCATATGGTCAACACCGAAGTTACCCAGTGCGGTACCGAAGAACACAGGCGTCAGTTCCCCTTTCAGGAACGCCTCATGATCGAACTCATGGGACGCACCTTTTACCAGTTCAATCTCATCCCGCAGGTCGTCCGCATAGCTGCCAATGGCTTCGTCCAGATCCGGGTTGTCCAGCCCCTTGACGATCCGCTTCTCCTGGATAGTATGCCCATGGCCGGAGTGGTACAGAATCACCTCGTCTCTTAGCAGATGATAGACGCCCTTGAAGCTTTTACCCATGCCGATGGGCCAGGTGATTGGCGCACAGGCAATCTTGAGCACCTCCTCCACTTCATCCATGAGTTCGATCGGATCCCGGGTATCCCGGTCCAGTTTGTTCATGAAAGTAAGAATCGGGGTATCCCGCAGCCGGGTAACTTCCATCAGCTTGATGGTCCGGTCCTCAACGCCCTTGGCGCTGTCGATAACCATGAGGCAGGAATCGACGGCGGTTAATGTGCGATAGGTGTCTTCGGAAAAGTCTTCGTGTCCCGGGGTATCCAGCAGGTTGACCAGTTTTCCGCCATAGGGAAACTGCATGACGGAGGTAGTGACCGAGATACCCCGCTCTTTCTCCATTTCCATCCAGTCCGATTTGGCATGCTGGCCGGATTTCTTGCCTTTGACCGTGCCCGCTTTCTGGATGGCCTGGCCAAACAGCAGCACCTTTTCGGTGATGGTGGTTTTACCGGCATCCGGGTGCGAGATGATGGCAAAGGTGCGGCGCTTGGCCACTTCCTGGGAAAGGTTAGACATAAAAACGGTAACCTGAATGGTATGGATGAAAAGCGGTAATTATACGGCCTAGGGCGGGCTCAGGTGAACCTCAGGGACATCACCCTTGCCGTTTCGCGCGTGGCGCCATTGGGGTAATAACCTGGCCTGCGGCCAATTTCTTCAAAGCCCTCACTCAGATACAGTGCTGCTGCCCCTTGGTTACTTTCCCGGACCTCAAGGATCATCATCGCCATTCCGTCATGGGCGGCCTCGGCCAGCGCATGACGCAATAGATAACGACCGGCGCCACAGCCACGGATATCCGGGTGAATGCAGATATTCAGCAAATGCGCCTCATCGACCATGTAATTAACAATTGCATAGCCCAGCACCTGCTCTTCCCGAGCCAGGGCCCATAGCCGGTAATTATCCTGAAAACAATCCAGGAATACAGACTCCGACCAGGGATGGGAATGGCTGAGCCGTTCGATTTCCTGCACCCGGACCAAGTCCCCGGGTAACAACGGCCTGATCGCCACTCCCTGCAGCGGCAGCTCTCGCAAGGAATCCGGGGCAATCATGAGGGCCGACGACAGGGCTTTATCAGAGCCCACAATTCCCGTTTGAGTCCGGGATCGCCAGCCAGGGCCGCAAGGCTGGCTGAAAGCTGGACCTCCGGCTCCCGTCCCAGGGCCTCAGTCAGCCAGTCACCGCCGGTCCCCAGGACAATCACCGTCTTATCAGCATGGCCCTGCAACCGGTCTGCAAGAATGTCCGTCAGGTGGGAGGGGTTATTGAGGCCAACACTCAGATTATTGAACAGTGGCCAACGGAGTGTTCCCAGTGCTTCGGGGCTTGTCTCGTTCAAGGCGCCCAGTATATTGCCTGCCAGGGACTGCTGCAGCGCCATGCTGGTCTGTTCAGAGAGTGTTGCCAGTAGAAGGTGGTGCCTGCCTGCCCACACCTGGAGTGTCAGGTTTGGTATGCCAGGCGTATCCGCGCGATTCCCGGCGGTCACCACAGCAGCTTCTTCGACAGGACCTTCGGCTTCCCTTTCGGTGGGTTCGACCTGGTCGGACGCCACACGGGCAACGGACCGTTCCTGGGGTGCCGACTCCCCATCCATCAGGGACTGCAGCCGCGCAATATGATCACGGCCCTTTCCAGGCTCCTGTGCTGGCCGGACTGGAGCCGGCCCCGGCTCAGGCACGGAAACCGGCTCCGCCTCCCCTTCCGCGAAGTCGTAAGCGGGGCTTGGGGCAGCGCCGGGCAGAGCCTCACGGGCATACCACATCCGAATGCCAGCAGCGGCCAGATAGAACTGCCTTTGCGCTTCCGTCCCGATCACATTCACTCCAACTCTTCCCAAACGGTCCTGCTCAGACGTCCGCACTTTGTGGATGCTGACGAACTGCCCCACGGGTGATCAGGTTGAGGGCCTCGATGTAGGCCTTTGCCGAGGCAATGATGATATCGGTGTCTGCGCCGACACCATTCACAATCCGTCCACCACGCTCCAGACGCACAGTCACCTCACCCTGGGCATCGGTACCACTGGTAATGGCATTAACCGAGTACAACTGCAGATTGCACCCGGAATCCACCAGGGATTCAATGGCCTTGAAGGTGGCATCCACCGGGCCACTGCCTTCGGCTTCAACGGTGTGCTCCTTGTCTTCGATAGTCATGGTCAGGATGGCCTTGGGAATCACGCCGGTTTCCGAACACACCTGCATGCATACCAGATCGTAAGGGCCGACTTCCTCTTTCTGGCGGGTATCGCTGGCGATGGCCTGCAGATCTTCGTCAAAGATTTCGTGCTTAAGGTCAGCCAGTGCTTTAAAGCGCGTGAACGCCTCGTTCAGCTCGGTTTCGGTCTCAAACTTGATGCCCAATTCCAGCAAACGGGTCCGGAAGGCATTGCGACCGGAGTGCTTGCCCAGCACCAGGCTGTTGGTATGCCAGCCGACATCCTGTGCGCGCATGATTTCATAGGTTTCCCGATGCTTGAGCACCCCATCCTGGTGAATGCCGGATTCGTGGGCAAAGGCGTTGGCACCAACGATGGCTTTATTCGGCTGTACGGGGAATCCGGTAATGGTGGATACCAGCCGGGAAGCCGGCACAATGTGCTGGGTATCGATACGGGTATCGATATTAAAGAGGTCCTGGCGGGTGCGAACCGCCATAACAATCTCTTCCAGCGAGGCATTGCCCGCACGCTCGCCCAGTCCGTTGATGGTACATTCCACCTGCCGCGCACCGTTGGTAACCGCCGCAACAGAGTTGGCGACAGCAAGGCCCAGGTCATTATGGCAATGGACGGAGAAAATAGCCTTGTCCGCATTGGGTATGCGTTTCATTAGCTGCCGGATGGTCTCACCGAACTGCTCCGGGATCGCGTAGCCAACGGTATCCGGAATGTTGATGGTACGGGCGCCCGCATCAATGGCCGCTTCAATGATTCGACACAGGAAGTCCAGTTCCGAACGGCCGGCGTCTTCGCAGGAAAACTCCACGTCATCAACATGGTTACGCGCGCGTTTGACCGCTTTCACCGCCTGCTCAACGACTTGCTCCGGCTGCATCTGTAGCTTGTGCTGCATGTGGATGGGCGAGGTGGCAATAAAGGTATGAATCCTGCCCCGTTCAGCAGGGCGGACGGCTTCCGCGGCCCGATCAATGTCCTTGTCCAGTGCGCGCGCCAGGCTGCAGATTGTGGAATCCTTCACCGATTCGGCGATGCCCTTGATGGCCTCAAAGTCGCCCTGGCTGGCGATGGCAAAGCCTGCTTCGATAACGTCCACACGCAGCTTTTCCAGCGCTTTGGCAATGCGGAGTTTTTCCGCCTTGTTCATGGTTGCGCCGGGGCTTTGTTCGCCGTCACGCAGGGTGGTATCGAAAATGACCAAATGATCGGTTGCGGCCATTGCAGGGACTCCCTTGAAAATTATTGATGTCGTTATGGGCGAGAGTATATCACTTCCGGGCTCGAGACGTTTTTCCAGGCAATAAAAAACCCCCGACGGCGAACCGGCGGGGGTTTTGGTATTAAGAGCCTGACGATGACCTACTCTCACATGGGCGAACCACACTACCATCGGCGCAGGTCTGTTTCACTTCTGAGTTCGGGATGGGATCAGGTGGTTCCAGACCGCTATGGTCGTCAGGCAAAAACGTTGATCACTGGGAGGCGAGAAAGAACGTGATGTTGATTTCCGAGCTTTTGGCTCGTTGCGTTATCCGCAATTGTCTTGGGTGTTATATAGTCAAGCCGCACGAGCAATTAGTACTGGTTAGCTCAACGCCTCGCAGCGCTTACACATCC
>NZ_PTIV01000004.1 GCF_002934325.1 Marinobacter persicus | reverse complement strand
GGGACGGCTCTTTGAGCATGGGGCAGCCTCTGAAAAGTCGATACCCCAATTACAACAAACCCCCGCCGCGATGGCGAGGGTTTGTCAGCAGTCTGAGGCACCCTTTCGGGTGCCTTTTTTGTATTGCCGTCGGTTGCCTAGAGCGTGAGTGGCTTGCCGGCCTCCCGGCGCCGTTGCTCCCACTCTTCACGGGTCTGTGCGGCCTCGTCGCCCGGCATGGAGTAAATAATATCGAAGTAATCCGCGGCGTACTCGTCATCCACAATCGTGTTACGCGGCTTGATCTTGACCACGTGTACGGTCTGGACGTTCTGGTGATCAAAGTCACGCCAGTATTGTTCGTCCTTCAGGAGTGAGTAGTGATGCCCCTCCAGTTCCCGGATAACGGCGCGGGTATTGGTGGTGCCTGCTCGTTCCACCGCATCCTTGTACTGGTACAGGATGCTGTAGGCGGAAGCCGCGGAGGAGGACGGACGCATGGAGTACCGCTGGGAAAAGGCTTCAACAAATTCCTTGCCGCGAGGGTAGTCTTTCTCGTACGGAAGGTTCCAGACCCAGGGCGCGCCGCCAATAATGCCTTCCATAACGGTGGGGCCAACCTGTGCCGCCATGCCCAGAGTCAGGTTGGGTACGACCACCTGCATGCGTTTGGTCAGGCCCATGTCGTAGGCCACGTCCAGGGCACGAACCATGTCATCGCCAAACAGCACCAGCATCAGGACTTTGGCATTGCTCTGCTCGGCCTCTTCCAGGGCCCGGCGGAAATCGGTAATCAGGGCACGTGGGAAGGGAGTTTTTACGCCCTTGTGCTTTTCGGTGTCCTGGGTATCCGAGAAACGGCGAACCGACTCCTCCACGGACCAGCCCCAGGTGTAGTCAGCGGTGACGTAAAAATATTCTTCGTTGGCGTGGTTTTCCTTCAGGTAGCGGCTGAGTGCCTTCGCTGTCATCCAGGCGTTATAGGGCTCCCGGAACATGTGTGAATGACCTTCGCTCCCGGTTGTGGCGTTGGAGTAGGTCAGGGTGCCGAAGTAGATGCGGTTGCGAGCACGGGCGGCTTTCCCGGATGAAATGGCAACGGCACTGGATACGCCACCGAACACCATGCTGGCACCCTGACGGTCGATCAGTTCGGCGGTATTGCGGGCGCCACGATCCGGCTCGCCCCGGCTGTTGCGGATGACCAGTTCGACATCCCGGCCCAGAATGCCGCCAGCTTTGTTGATTTCGTCGACGGCGAGGAATGCCCCCAGTCGTTGTTGCAGCCCTTGTTCCTTATAACGGCCCGTTTGTGGGTAGTTCAGCCCGATCTTGAGTGTTTCCGCGGACACAGTGGTAAAGCTCAGCAATAGCAGGCATGCCGAGAGCAGGAATCTCCTGAAAGTCATGACGGTTGGCCTCCGATGTCATTAAAACCGCTAAAGCGGGCTCTTATTATTATTTACCCGGGTAGCCCGTTAGTTTCCGCCGAAGGGTAGCATGCAACAATGGGACTAAAGTGTGAGAGATGTCAGGAATTTGCACGTTGTTGATGCAGGTCAGCGGCGGGCCATTGATGGGTTGGGGCAGAACCAACTTATTGAGGGTTTGCGCTCTTATGGTGCGCCGTAGTTAGTGAGCTACCAGTGATGCACCATAATGCGACGCCGATGGCGGCGGCTGGCGTGGCTTTTACAGCGCAAAGGCGTGTTGTTGAGCCTTTTTAGCCTCGTGCACCGTTTCGGGCCCGATCTTTGCTCAGGCCATTGTGTTTAATGGATGAGTGCGTGCTTCGATGTACTCCGGTGAACATGCCAGGAGAGGATAATGGCCCTGAAAAGTGACCTGATGAACCTGACCGATAAAGAACGCCGCTGGCTGCCCTGGTGGGGGGGAACCGGCAAGTTGGCCATGGGATGGTCCTGTTATCTTAACCGGGGAATGTATGCCACCAATGAACAGATTTTTGAGAATCTGGCCCGGACCCGTCGGGATGCGCTGATCAGTTGGGCTGAGCACAAGTGGTCTTTCCTCGAAACACTGGGGGGCAAGCTGAACGAAGTGTCCCTGGAAACGGCCGCAATGGAAGTCGAGCGCAGTAGCCGGCGTTTGAGGGAAATCTCGGAGTTGTTCCTGGTGTCAGCGGAAGGCGAGGTGTTGGCATCTTCAGAAACCGCGCGTGTTGGAAAGGCGGACCTGCCGGGCACTGCCGTGCGCAAAGGTACCCGTGAACGGTTCCTGCATGGCCCCTATCGGGACCCTGTGACCCTGGCACTGGGTAAAACCACCAGCCGCTTCCACGATGCTGTTACCTTGATGTTTTACGAGCCGGTCACTCTCGATGGGGGTGTCTCCGCGGCCATCTGTGCCCGTATCCCCAACGACGTGATGAGCGATCTCATCCAGCGCGAGGCCGGCCATGTGTTCGAGGAGTCCGGTGACAACTACCTGTTTATGATCGAAAGCCGGTTCGATCCTTCGATTCAGACCGGCATCGCACTCTCGCGCTCACGTTTTGAAGATTCAACGTTCAGCCACGGGGATAACCTCAAGCAAGGCATCGATACCGGGTTCGGGACGGTGGGCGTGCGCGACCATACCGAATTTGAGATCCGTTTTACCGACCCGGCCACCGGCCAACTTCACCCCGGCGTACGCGAAACCATCGCCAAGGGTGAAAACCTGTATGTGAAGTATCCGGGCTACTCGGACTACCGCCGCATTCCCGTCATTGGCAAGGGGCTGACCTTTCGCATGCCCGGTTCCCCGGACCTCTGGGGCATGATGTGTGAGGGGGATCTGGAAGAGGTATATCGTCGCCGGTCCATCAGTTGGCGTTTGTCCAGCCGGTTGACGATGTTGGCCGGCATGCTCTGGCTCATCAACGTGGGCCTGGCGCTCAGTAGTGTGCCTATCTGGGCGGAAGCCGCCATTAACGGCTTTGCCATTATGGCCATGGTCTGGTTTTTCCGGGCCACCGGTGTGAAGCCAATCTCCAACGAGTTGGGGCAAATGGCCGACATTATCCGTGATATTGCAGAAGGTGGCGGTAACCTCAGTCAGCGCATTGATCTGGCCAATACCCGCCGGGACGAAAGTGGCGATCTGGCCCGCTGGATCAACAGTTTCATTGATAGCCTGGATGGCATGGTCGGTAAGGTGTTGTCCCTGGCCAACGACTCCGGCCAGACCAGTGAGCAGATGATGAAGCACAATCTGCTGGCCTATGATCGGGTACACGCGGTACTGAGCCATATTGATGACATGGTGGCCGGCGCCCAGGCGCAGGAACGGGAGATCGGTAATGCCTCCACCACCGCCCAGGAAATGCGTGCGGGTATGGAAGATGTCGTGGAAAAGGCCCGTCTGCAGTTTGCCCGCCTCAGTGAAGAGGCCCGCAGCATTCGGGATGTGATCAACCGTTCCGCCGAAGGCATCCGGACCGCCAATGAGCGGACCGGCGAAATCAGTAAGACCGCCTCGGTGATCAACGACATTGCCGCACAAACCAATCTTCTGGCCCTCAATGCGGCTATTGAGGCTGCCCGGGCCGGGGAGTCCGGTCGGGGCTTTGCCGTGGTGGCTGATGAGGTGCGCCAGTTGGCTACCCGTACCGCCCAAGCTACCAATGAAATTGGCGACCGGTTGGAAGGTGTGCGCGAAGAAACCCAGCGCGCCGTGGCGATTATGGAAGAGGGCATGTCGGAAATGGAAGAGCGGCTGCAGAACGCTGAAATGGCCGCAGGCGACAACGAAGACCTGCACCACATGGTGGAGAAACTGTTCCGCGCCATCGCCAGCATTGAAAAGACCAACCGTGACCAGAGCCAACAGACCGATGGCGTGGCTGACAGCGCAGCGTCCATGCGGGATGTGGTTGAGCAGTTGGTGGACAGTGCCGAGCGCAGCCGGAGTGCGTCAACCAAACTGCAGCGCCTGACCGGTCAGTTCGAAGTATCGGAGGAGGTGGCCTGAGATCAGGCGCCTCAGGCGCTGGTATGAACTTTGGGGCTGAACAGGTTATAACGGTTGCGACCGTCTCGCTTGGAGCGATACATGGCTACATCCGCACCGTTAATCAGTTCGCCCACCGTTTTCCCATCTTCAGGATACAGGCTGATGCCCAGGCTGGAGCCAACGTTAAGGGTATGCCCCTGTACCTCGTAGGGCCGGCTCCCGGTATCAATCAGCCGATCGGCCACGGCAAGTACGTGTTCGATATTCGCCATCTCGGGAAGTAGCACGATGAACTCGTCGCCCCCGAGCCTGGCCAGGGTATCGTCTTCCCGCAAGCAGCCCCGCACGCGGTTGGTGAACTGCAACAGCAGTTCGTCGCCAACCGAGTGGCCCAGCGAATCGTTTACATTCTTGAATTCGTCCAGGTCGATAAAGATCACGGCCAGCAAAAGGCCCGTGCGATGGGCATGGCGAATGGCGTGGTCCAGACGGTCTTCCAGCAACCGGCGGTTGGGAACGCCGGTCAGGGCATCGTAATAGGCCAGCTGTCGGATCTGTTCCTCGTTGTGGCGATCCTGGGTGATGTCGGTGAACAGGGCAGCATAGTGGGTGACCCTGTTGTTGTCGTCGGTGATGGCGGTGATGGTCAGAAGCTCCAGGTAGAGCTCGCCGTTTTTTCGCCGGTTCCAGATTTCACCGCGCCAGTAGCCATGGTTCGTGAGCGATTGCCACATGCGCTGATAGAACTGGGCGTCGTGTCGACCGGATGACAGTATTTGTGGTGTCCGGCCGATCACTTCTTCCCGGGTATATCCGGTCAGTTGCGTAAAAGCCGGGTTCACAAACTCGATCCGGACGTTTTCGTCGGTAATGACAATGCCCTCGAACGAGGACTCGATGACTCTTTCTGCCAGTTGCAGGCTGTGACGGGATTTGCTCAGTGCCTCGTCCCGTTGCTCCAGCGCCTGGCGCAGATCATCGACATACAGCTGCTCGGCGCCTGCCAGCATGTCGCTATAGCCGATCAGGCCTGTGACCTCGCCTTCCTTGTTGACTACCGCCAAGTGTCGGATGTGATGGTCAATCAACAGATCCCGGGCGTGAATCAGCGGGTCGTCTTCGCTGACGGTTAGCAGTGGGCGGGTGGCAAGATCGCGGACCAGGGTGTTGCTGGTATGGCGGGCAATAAACCGAACCATGTCCCGCTCGGTGAGAATCCCCAGCTCACCATCACAGTCAACCACGGTGGCGTCGGCATGTTGTTGGTGCATGCGCATTGCCACCTCTGCCAGCGACAATTCGCCCTCAACAAGCAGTGGCGGTCGTGGTACCGCAGCACGCACCTCGCGCAGGCGTAGATAGGGTTCCAGGCCCTGGTTCAGTGCCAGATCGGTTTGTGACAGGATACCGATGGGTTTGCCGTCTTCACCCGTCACCAGAAAATGCCGCTTGCCGGTAGCGCGTAATTTCATGGCGGCTTCACCGACATCGGTATTGCCCGGCAAGGTAAGTACAGGGGAGCTCATGACTTTGCTGACCGGCTTGTTGAACTCTTCCGAATCAGCAAAATTGATCGTCAGCGCATCGTGCTCTGTCCAGATGCCAATGACATCCTCGCCCTCTGTGATCAGAATTGAACTGACAGAGGTCTCCGACATTCGCGCGGCGGCTTCGGCAACGCAGGTGTCCGGGCTACAGGTCAGTAGCAGTCCACCGTGCATGATGCGTGAGATCGGGAGCGGTTGCCCCATGGAGGCTCCTGTAATTATTGGTCTTGTGGCTGTGGATAGTGAAACGATTCTATCAACTGACGTCTTCCGATGCCTCTACTAAATGCTGCCTGAAATCTAAAAATTAGCAGAGTTAGCGGGCGCGTCCCATTATAACGAATGTGATTTTGACAGGCGTCAAGCAGCATTGCAGCATACCAACTATGTTGTGATTTCACGAACAAAGGTGGGAGACGTAATGACTGACCGTAAGTCCGAATTGGAGACTTTAAAGGCAGAACTTGAGGCAAGGCTGAATCGCTACCATGCGCATCAGCACCGGGAAGGCGGACCGCTGGAAAAGGATTTTGAGGAACAGGCGTCCCAGACGCAGAACGATGAAGTGGTTGATTCGCTGGAAAACGAAGCCCGGGATGAGCTGGCCCAGGTCGTTCATGCCCTGAACCGGATAGAGAGCGGTGAAGGCGACGAGTGTGAGCAATGTGGTGAGACCATTGATCCGCGGCGCTTGCAGGTGCTGCCGTATACCACCGTCTGTGTGAATTGCGCCGCCGACTGATCCCCGCCCTTTTATCGGACCCGCCATGAGCGAGCCACAGACAACGGAGGGTCAGCGCCGAGGATTGCCCAGAATTCAGGTGATTGGCTTGATTCTGGGCGCGGCATGTCTGCTGATGAGTTGGGCTGTTCCGGCACCGGCCACCATGGGTGCAGAGGCCTGGTCGGCATTGGGCCTGATGTTGCTGATGGCTGTCTGGTGGTCCACCGAGGCGATTCCCATTCCCGCTACGGCGCTGCTGCCCATCGTCCTGATACCAGCCCTGGGGTTGGGTAGCGTCTCCCAGGCTACCGCCGCCTACGCTCACCCGGTCATTTTCCTGTTTCTCGGTGGTTTTACCCTTGGTCTCGCCATGCAGCGCTGGAACCTGCACCGACGAATTGCGTTGCTGACGCTCAAAATGGTGGGTACCAACCCCAAGCGCCAGATTGCGGGTTTCATGATTGCTACAGCTTTTCTGAGTATGTGGGTCAGCAATACGGCAACGGCGATCATGATGTTGCCGATCGGGCTGTCGGTGGTGGCCATGATGGAAGGCGCAGACCCGGATAGCGTAAAGCGCTACGCCATTTCGTTATTGCTGGCCATTGCCTACTCGGCCAGCCTTGGTGGTATTGCCACACTAATCGGGACGCCGCCCAATGCGTTGCTGGCCGCCTATCTCAGCGAGAGCCAGGGCGTGGAGGTGGGGTTCGCCCAGTGGATGCTTCTGGGGGTGCCTGTTTCCGGCATAATGCTGACACTTGCCTGGTGGCGACTGACCCGGCAGGATTTCGGCATTATCGAATCCGAGGAAAGTGGCCGGGTGGTTGCTGATGAACTGGCAAGGCTGGGTCCCATGAGTCGTGGCGAAAAGCTGGTTACCCTGGTTTTCGTGCTGACGGCAGGGGCCTGGGTCTTTCGCCCCCTGCTGTCAGCCAGTCTGATGCCCTGGTTGAGTGACACCGGGGTTGCCATTACCGCCGCCATCGCCATGTTCCTGATTCCCGTTCATACCAATGAACGCCTGTTCCTGCTGGACTGGGAATCCGCAAGCCGGCTGCCCTGGGGCGTGCTGCTGTTGTTCGGGGGCGGGCTGGCCATGGCCGGGGCGATCGGCAGTTCCGGATTGGCGGACTGGATTGCCCAGGCGCTTTCGGTCGTTGGATCACTGCCCCTGCTGGCGGTCATGGCGCTGGCCACGGCTGCGGTGATCTATCTTACCGAAGTGACCAGTAACACGGCCACGGCTGCGGCCTTCCTGCCGCTTTTGGGGGCGTTGGCGGTATCCCAGGGGCTGTCCCCGCTGCTGCTGACCGTCCCGGCCGCCATTGTGGCTAGTTGTGCCTTCATGATGCCGGTTGCCACCCCGCCCAATGCCATTGTCTTCTCCAGCGGCCACT
Organism: Marinobacter persicus; assembly: GCF_002934325.1. Classification (GTDB taxonomy): domain Bacteria; phylum Pseudomonadota; class Gammaproteobacteria; order Pseudomonadales; family Oleiphilaceae; genus Marinobacter; species Marinobacter persicus_A. The sequence goes on along the minus strand of NZ_PTIV01000004.1, from coordinate 182,098 downwards.
TGCGGGTGTCGGATATGATCCGGGCCGGCTTCCCGCTGAGCCTGGCCGGGATTGTTGTGGTAACCCTGGTCAGTTACGCACTGGTTGGGGCGGTGTTCAGCCTGTGACGCCCAGTTAGTCCTCCGGTGCTGCGAGATTGAGCCATTGCTGGGACAGCCAGTAGTAGCTGCCGTTACCGGCAGGGTGGGTGCAGTTGTAACGGAAACGGCGGCTGCTGATGGCATCCGGCGCCTGAACCGAAACCTGTTGTCCCTCCACATCAATGTCGATTCGGCCGAAACCGGACGCGAAACAGGTCAGGCGCTGACGGGACAGCTCATCACCGAGTGCAAAGGTAAGCGTTGGCGGGTTAGAGTCAATAACGCCGTCCGGCAATTCGTCGGCCGGCACCGGGAATGCCTTGCTTTTCAGTTTGTCCCGGAGGTTCTTGATCTGACCGTAGGCATCCGCCATGGGGAAGCGAGGCAGCCGGGTTTCGTGGGAGTAGGGGCCTATCGCGCCTGAGTGCTGGCCAAACCCGAGCCAGTCACGGTCCGCCAGTTTTTGCTCAAGCGCCTGGTCAAATTCGCCGTAAGGGTAGGCGAACATGGGCACGGACTGGTTCAGCTTCCGGTTGAGGGCGCTCTGGGCCTGATCCAGGCTTTGCGTCACCCTCTGTTTCCAGTGTTCCTGGCTCTCGTCCGGTTTTCTTGCCAGGTGTCCATGATCCGCGCTGTGATTGGCAATGGTCGCCAATCCGGTGTCCTTGAGTTCGGCCAGTTGCTGCCAGGTCATGTAACCATGGCTGCCCACTGCCTCGGTATTGACGAATATGGTGTAAGGCAGCGAAAGCTCGGCCAGCAGTGGGGCGGCCGTGTGATAGACCGATTCGTAGGCATCATCAAAGGTAATCGCCACCTGATTGCTCTCGGGTCCTTCCCCCTTCAGTGCGGCGCGGGTTGCAGGCAGCAACGGTGCGACTTCCAGACCCAATTGGTCAACCAGCTTCAGTTGCTTCTGAAACAGCGAAGGAGAGGTACTGGTGGAACGGGGAGTACTGTCATCAACGTGATGGTATTGCAGTACCACCAGGTCTGCCTGAATTGGCGTGGCTGTTAAGCAAAGCGTGGCTGCTGCCGATAATGCGGTGATTTTCAGAAATGATTTCATGTTACGTAATCCTGTCTTTGGGCGTCACGCGTAATGGGCTTTCAGGACGGAAAAGGCCTCGTTGAGTTTCTGCACCTCTTCTGTGCTGCCACCCCGGTCCGGGTGTGCGCGCATGACCTGCCGTCGGAATCCTTGTTTGACCTGGGCAAAGCTGGCGGGCAGTGCATCAAACCCCAGGGTTTCTGCTGCCTCGGTGGCCACACTGACCTCGGGCCGAGCGGGCGGCATGCCGGCCCAGAAGTTGTCCATCATGCCCTGGATATCGCCGTTCGACATGAAGTACTGGGACAGGTCCAGGTAGAAGGCCCGGAGCTTGTCCTCCTCGCCCGGCAGGGTCTGATCAACGGAGTCTTTCTGGGGCAATATGCTGATCCTCAGGGGGGAAATAACCAGGGCTTCACCGTCGGCGGCCAACTGGTCCCGCAGCCGGTAGAGAGTATGGAACAGCAGGAAATGCACCGGGTAGAGCTTGTCCGGCTCCATGAAATTAACCGGGCCGATTAACTGCCAACGGTCGCCCTGCAGGGCTTTGATCAGTGCCAGTTCACTCAGCCCGAGTGGGCCCTGAGCCCGGAGCTCGTGCTCTGCGGCAACCAGGAGGTGTTGTACCTGTTGCTCAAGCCAGCTCTCTTGGGACGAGTCGGAGTGATTTTCCGGCGAATGTGTGGGTTCTGACGGTGAATGTGACATCCGCTCATGGTATGTCAGCCAGCACCTGCTTGAAAGTCCCCGTATCCGCACAAAGACCTATCTCCTGTCACTGAGCATCTTGCGTGCGTATAATTGCCCACCTTAAATCCTCAAGTGTGCAGGAGCGGATTTCCAGCGATGACAGCCCAAGCCCAACAGACCCCGGTTTCCGAACAAGAGCGCCGTCAGAAACTGGAGCTGAACAAACTACAGAAACGTCTGCGCCGCGAAGTAGGTCAGGCGATTGCCGATTTTTCCATGATCGAGGCGGGTGACAAGGTGATGTGCTGCCTGTCGGGTGGCAAAGATTCCTACGCCATGCTCGATATTCTGCTGAATCTCCAGAAGAGCGCGCCGGTGGATTTTGAAGTGATTGCGGTGAACCTGGACCAGAAACAGCCCGGTTTCCCCGAGCACATCCTGCCGGACTACCTGTCTACCATGGGCATCGAATATCACATCATCGAAAAAGACACCTACAGCATCGTGAAGGAAAAGGTGCCGGAAGGAAAAACCACCTGCGGTCTGTGTTCGCGTCTGCGCCGCGGCATCCTGTACAACTTTGCCGAGGAGCATGGGGTGACCAAAATCGCCCTGGGCCACCACCGGGACGACCTGCTGGAGACCCTCTTCCTGAACATGTTCTACGGTGGCAAGCTCAAATCCATGCCGCCGGTACTGCACAGTGACGATGGACGCAATACGGTGATTCGCCCCCTGGCCTATGCCCGGGAGAAGGACATTGCCCGCTATGCCACACTCCGGGAATACCCGATCATTCCGTGTAACCTGTGTGGCTCCCAGGAAAACCTGCAGCGCCAGGTGATCAAGGACATGTTCCAGACATGGGACAAGCAGCACCCCGGCCGCCTGGAAACCATGTTCCGGGCATTGTGCAACGTTGAGCCTTCACATCTGGCCGATCCGGACCTGTATGATTTCAAGGAAGGCAAGAGACTGGGCGGTAAACGCCAGGCGGTCGTCCAGTCGGCGGAGCCGGAGCCGAACTTCGAGCGGCTGGACGTGCTGAATATCTGAGCCTTCAGTGGGTAAGGAACGCCTGCAGCGGTAGGGTCCAGAGTCCGAACAGGATCAACAGGATGCCGCTGAGCTTGCGAAAGCCCTGGTTGCTCTTCAGCCCACGGATCCAGCCCGCGGCATAACCGGTCGCCAGCATGGAGGGCAGGGTGCCCAGGCCGAAGAACACCATGGTCAGGGCGGCCGAGGGTACCGTGGGCTGCAAGGCCGCCCAGCCCAGCGTACTGTACACGAGGCCACAGGGCAGCCAGCCCCATAGGGCACCGAGCCCCAGCGCTTGCCCCAGGTGATTGACCGGCAACAACCGTTTGGTCAGCGGGGAGATCCGACGCCATACCGGGGTGCCGACTTTTTCCACAAAACGAATGCCCTGCCACCACTGCCCCATGGACAGTCCCATGAAGATCAACAGCAGGCCCGCCAGGGTCATCAACAGCAGCCCCACGGTCTGGGATTGCCGGGCGGCACTGGTGCTGATCAGTGCCACCAGCGTGGCGATCAGTGCGTAACTGCCAATGCGGCCCAGGTTGAATGCCAACAGCAGTATTGTCTGACGCACCCGAAAGCCCTTGCCCACCGGTAGGGCCATGGACAGTGACGCGCTGATACCACCGCACATACCGAGACAGTGGGTACTGCCCAGTAGGCCTATGAGGAACGCGCTGGAGTAGCTGAGGTACAGCTCTGGTTGCATGCTGGTATCAGCTCTTGGACTCGGACTGGGAGTCGTCGGCTTCGGGCCTGGCTTCCGAGCTGGCGGTTTCCTTTTTCTCGGTCTTGGCTTCGTCCGGAATCATGTCTTTGTCGTCGTCATAGAGAATCCGGTGGGCGGGGCCATCAAGGTCATCGTACTGGCCGTTCTTGACGGCCCAGGAAAACAGGAGGAGCCCCAGTGCCACCAGAATCAGCATCAGGGGGACCAGGATCAGGACGATTTTCACGCAACACTCCTCTTGAGCTGGGTGAGTTGAGGTTCAGAGACCACAACGGATACGGTATCAGGCCGTGCTGGCGGAGCCAACGGCAGGTGTTACGGGTAGCTCCCTGCCGGGCACCCGGCTGAGCCTGAGTGCATTCAACACAACAATCAGTGAGCTGGCGGACATGCCAATCGCGGCAAGCCAGGGCGACACCAGACCCGCTGCCGCCAGAGGCAGGGCGCAGAGGTTGTAAGCGAAGGCCCACACCATATTCTGGCGGATAATTCGGCGGGTCTGCTGGCTGGTTTTCAGTGCCTCGACCAGTTGATACAGCTGGCCGTTAAGTAGCACTGCATCGGCTTTTAACTGGGTGAGGTCTGCGGCTGTGCCCATGGCCACGGAAATGCCGGCGCCGGCCATTGACGGCAGGTCGTTCAGGCCGTCCCCAACCATCATCACCTGATGACCGTTTGAGCGTAGTTCCTCAAGAACGTCCAGTTTCTCCTCGGGGGAGGCCTCACCGATGGCCTGGTCAATGCCCAGTTGCCCTGCCACATGTTGCACATGCCCTGAACGGTCGCCGCTGAGCAGGATCGTCTGGATGCCGGCCTGTTGCAATGCCTGGACTGCGTTCAGGGCATCGTCACGAATTCGATCGTCCAGTTGGAAACTGGCCAGCCATTGCTGATCAGTAGCCAGCCAGATCTGCATGCCGCTGGTCGGCTGGCTGTCAGGAGCCGCCGCAATGGTGTGGCTGGCGACAAAGGATTGGTGACCAATGAACACCGGCTGACCCTGGTATTTGCCGGAAAGGCCTCCACCTAGGTGATTGGTCACGTCAGTGATCGAGACCGACGAGTAATCATGAAACACTTTGGCAATCGGGTGTTCGGAGTGTTTTTCCAGGCCCGCTGCTATCTTCTGGCAGGTTTCGGCATCAAGTTCACCGACGGTGTGACTGCCGGTGAGGCTCAGCTCACCACGGGTCAGGGTGCCGGTTTTGTCGAAAACTACGGTGTCGATGGAGTTCATCGATTCGAGAGTGTGCCCCCGGGTGGGCAGAAACCCGAGCTTTCTCAAACGCACGGTAGCCGAAGTGATGGCTGTGGGGGTTGCCAGCGACAGGGCGCAGGGGCAGGTGACCACCAATACCGAGAGGGTAATATCAAAGGCGTTATGGGCTCCGGCCAGCCACCAGCCAATCCAGACCACGGGGGCAAGAATCAGGACCCGGCCCACGAATTTGCCGGCAATCCGGTCGGCCATGCGCGCGACCGGAGGCTTTTCCGCCTGCACCCGGTCCAGTACCCGGAGAATACCGGAAAGACGCGTCTGGGCTCCGGCGCGGACTACCCGCACTTGCAGAGGGTTCTCGCCATTTACGCTGCCGGCGTGCACGGTATCGCCCGGTCCCCGGGACTCGGGCAGGTACTCTCCGGTCAGGGCGGCCTCGTTGAGGGTGGATTCTCCGGAAACGATTTCGCCATCCACCGGCAGGGTTTCACCAGGGCGTACACGGATTACGTCGTCGGCTTTTACCTCGTGAATGGGGACGATGTCGGCCTCACCCTCACGAATCAATGCGGCCACCGAGGGCTGGAAGCCAGCCAGCGCGTTGCCGGTCAGTCCGGCCCGGTAGCGGGCCTGCACCTCGACATAACGACCCAGGAGCAGGAAGAAGGTGAACATACACACCGACTCAAAATAGACTTCTTCGCCACCGAACACCGTGACCCAGGCGCTGGCGCCAAAGGCCAGGCCAATGGCAATGGCTACCGGAACGTCCATGGTCAGATGCCGGGACATCAGGTCGCGCCGGGCGTTGCGGAAAAATGGCCGGGCGCTGTACAGCACCACCGGTGTGGCCACGATCAGGCTGAACCACCGGAAATAGCCAATGAACTCGGCGGACAGATCGTTTATCAGCTCGAAATACAGCGGAAACGCCAGCATCATGCTCTGGAATGAGCCAATGCCGGCTACCGCGAGGCGAATCAGCATGGACCGGTGTTCGGCCTTCAGTGCCTGTTCAGCCTCGTCGGCCTGATAAGGGCGCGCGGTGTATCCCAGTTCGTGTATGGCGATGAGCAGATCGCTCAGGCGGGCCTGATCTTTGGCCCAGACCAGTCGTGCCCGCTGGGTGGTGTGGTTGACGGTAAAACTCAACACACCCGGCTGCTGTTTCATGTGGTTTTCAAGTAGCCAGATGCAGGCTGCGCAGGTAATGCCGCCAATGAGAAGCTGTGCTTCTTCGCCGCCCTTGACCGGGACGACAAACGATTGCTGGACCAGGGGGTGGTCCAGCTCCCGCAAGCGTTCGAGTTCCGACCGGGTCAGTTCTCTTGGCGTCACCGCCGGTTCGGTCCGGAAATCATAAAAGCCGGTCAGCCCCTCCTGGTGGATGGTCTGGCAAACGGCTTTGCACCCCTGGCAGCAGAAATGCTGCTGTTGTCCGTCCAGCTCAAGGGTGATCGGGGGATCGCCATCCGCTGGCTCCCCGCAGTGAAAGCAGTTCAGGGAAGTCACTCTTTCGCTGTGTCTTGGGCCTTAATGGCGATCGCGTCCCTGGATGGCAAATACAGCTCACCTTTCACCCGCCATTCATTGGTGGGGCCCTTCAGGTCGTAATACCAGCGCCCGTCCAGGTTGCCATGGATCTGGCCGGAATACTCACCATTGGCCAGCTTCTGCAACTGGATGGTGCGGTCTTTCTCCGCTAGGGTCGGGTGGTAAAGATGCAGCACCAGGTAAGGGAAGTCGGCCGGCCCCTCTTTGGTTTCCAGCGACAGCTCGGCGTCGCGACCACGGAAGTCGAGCATGCCGGCGATTTCCATGTCCTGGGCTCGCTGGTCCCGGGCGATGGCCATGTTGATTGCCCGTCCGTCCTTGGAGTAGCTGTCAGAGACCATGGAATCGTCGATGCTGCTGGCAACGATGATAAAGAAAATGCCATAGATAATGGTTGCAATCGGGGCAATGGTCAGAAACCAGAACCAGGGCTGACGATACCATGGCGCAACGGGTGCGTTTTCACTCATTACTAGTCAATCTCTGTTAGTGACTTTGAATCCGGTTAACGTGCCCTTGGACCAACAAACCGGCTTTCAGTTTCCAGAATCAGTGAAGAATCGGTTTGTGATGTGGCAATAAAGCGAATATCGCTGTTGGTGCTCTGGATTGACTCCGGCGGCACATCGACAACGGTCGGCAAAGAGCGATTCTCGCCACTTGCGACCTTGACCGTGGTATCGGTGATAATTCTCATGTCTTTCAGGCCTTCAACAGACAGTACAAAGGTTTGCGGTACCTCTGACATATTCTGAATCTTGATGGTGTAGGAGTTCTCGATTCGGCCTTCACCGTTAAAGCTGTACAGTGCGCCCCGATCACGCAACACGTCCATCTGTGCCGGCACCCGGCTGGCGACGATGAAGATAACCGCGCCAATCATCGCGGTAAGTACCGCACCGTAACCAAAGGTCCTGGGGCGCAACAGCTTGGAGGTTTTGCCCTCCAGCTCGTTTTCGGTGGTATAGCGGATCAGGCCGCGAGGATAGTCCATTTTATCCATCACCTGGTCGCAGGCGTCAATACACAGGGCGCAGCCAATACACTCGTATTGCAGGCCGTCGCGGATATCGATGCCGGTCGGGCAGACCTGTACGCACTGTTCGCAGTCGATGCAATCGCCCAAACCAACCTGAGCGGGGTCGACGCCCTTTTTGCGTTTGCCGCGGGGCTCGCCCCGGTTCGGATCATAGGAGACCACACGGGTATTCGGGTCGAACATGACCGACTGGAATCGGGCGTACGGGCACATGTACAAACAGACCTGCTCGCGCATCCAGCCGGCATTCAGATAGGTGGCGACGGTGAAAAAGCCGACCCAGAAATAGGCCCAGCCGTTGGCGTCCAGAGTGGCGATATCCCCAATCAATTCGCGGATTGGGTAGAAATAACCGACAAATGTCAGGCCAGTCGCCAGAGCTACAAACAGCCATAGTGCATGCTTGATGCCTTTCTTGGTGATTTTCTCGCGGGTGTTGGGGCTCTTGTCGAGCTTCATCCGCTTGTTGCGGCTGCCTTCAACCTTTTCCTCGATCCACATAAAGACAAAGGTCCAGACGGTTTGAGGGCAGGTATAACCACACCAGACACGACCAAACAGTGTGGTAATGAAGAACAGACCAAAGGCGCAGATAATCAGCATGCCCGAAAGCAGGAAGAAGTCTTTCGGGAAGAAGGTCAGCCCAAACAGGTGGAACTCCCGTGCAGGCAGGTCGAAATGAATAAGTGGCTGGCCATCAACCGTCAGCCAGACAAAGAGGAAGTACATGCCCATGAGCACCATGAGGCTGACATTCCGGATTCGCTGGAAGAAGCCTTTGACTTCCTTGACGTAGATTTTTTTACGGCTGGCGTAAAGGTCGACAGTTTCTGGCTGTTTCTTTTTATTGGAAGGATCGGACGACGGGTCAACTTGCTTGACCGGTATCTCGTTGCTCATGGGTACCTCCCGGAGAGTGGTAATGCTGGGAGCGGGCCTTCTTGGCAGGTCTGCTTGATCCCCTCAAGCCTGTACCCGCCAGCGGCAGATACAGGGTTGAGAAGACCAGGCCGGGATTGCCCCGGCCGGGTCCGATTCAGTCTTGTGACAGGCTGTAAACGTAAGCCGATACAATCTGAATCTGATCGTCGGAAAGACGACCCTCCTGTGCAGGCATCTGGTTCTGGCGACCGTTCATGACGGTTTCCTTGATCCACTCGTAGGTGGAACCATACAGCCACACGTTGTCGGTCAGGTTCGGAGCGCCCATGGCCTGGTTGCCTTTGGCGTTCGGACCGTGACAGGCGGAACATGCCTGGGCGAATACCTGGGCACCCGCTTCAGCAGCTTCGGCGTCTTTTTCACGACCGCTGAAGCTCAGGACATAGTTCACTACCTGGTTGACCTGTTCATTGGTCATGCTCGGCATAACACCCTTGGCAGGCATGTTGCCCATACGACCCTGAGTGATGGTCGTGTGGATCTGCTCCGGTGAGCCGCCATAGAGCCAATCGTTATCGGTCAGGTTGGGGAAGCCCACCTGGCCGCGTGCTGCGGTGCCGTGGCACACGGAGCAGTTGTTGGCGAACAGGCGCTGACCAATTTTCATGGCGTCTTCGTTCTTGGCCAGTTCAGGGATGGGCGTTTTGCCAAACTGCGCGTAGATCTCGCCGTACTTGTCTTCCGCGTCAGCCATTTCGGCTTCCCACTGGTTTGCGGACGTCCAGCCCAGCAGACCTTTGTAGTTGCCCAGGCCCGGATACAGAGCCAGGTAACCCAGCGCAAAGATACAAGTTGCCAGGAACAGATAGAACCACCACTTGGGCAGTGGGTTATCGTATTCCTCGATGCCATCGAAAGAATGGCCCATTGTACGATCGGTTTCTGTATCGGTCGTCTGGCTTTTGCGAGTTGCGTAGAGCAGCCACCAGCAGCCGAAAACGGTACCGAGCACGATCACACTGATCCAGATGCTCCAGAAGGTACTCATTGTTTCTTCTCCGTTTTTTCCTGTTCGAGAGTACGCTTTTCCACTTCTTCGTCGTCGAAGGGCAGGTGCGCCGCCTCGTCGTTAGCTTTCTTGCGGTGGGCGCTGTAGGCCCACCAGACGATTCCCAAAAAAACCGCCATTACAAAAAAGGTGTGAATGCCGCGTAACTCATTGATATCCATTGGATCACCGTTTCTCTGAAATCACAGTACCAAGCTGCTGCAGGTACGCGACCAGGGCTTCAATTTCAAACTTACCCCGAATGTCTTCGGAAGCATTCGCGACCTGTTCGTCTGAGTAGGGCACGCCGAGCGTCTGAAGGGTTTTCATGCGCTCATCGATGCTCTCGTGATCCACCTTGTTCTCGAACAGCCAGGGGAATGCTGGCATGTTGGACTCGGGAACCACGCTACGCGGGTTAAACAGGTGCTGGCGCTGCCAGGCATCGGAGTAGCGGCCGCCAACGCGGGCCAGATCCGGACCGGTTCGCTTGGAGCCCCACAGGAACGGACGGTCGTAAACGAACTCGCCCGCAACGGAGTAGTGGCCGTAGCGTTCTGTTTCGGCACGGAATGGACGGATCTGTTGGGTGTGACAAACGTGACAGCCTTCACGGATGTAGATGTCCCGACCTTCCAGTTCCAATGCATTCAGCGGCTCCAGGCCTTCAACGGGCTCGTTGACGCTCTTCTGGAAGAAGAGAGGCACTACCTCTGCCAGGAAGCCACCGCTGATGGTCAGGACAATCAGGACGATCATCAGACCAATGTTCTTTTCGATAAGTTCGTGTTTCTTCATCTGGTCTCTCCCCTTACGCCGCCTGGACAGCTGCGTTGTCCTCTGCGACAGCTTCTTTTTGGCGTATGGTCATATACACGTTGTAAGCCATGAGGAGCATACCTACTACGAAGATGACGCCGCCAAGGAAGCGAACGAAGTAACCCGGATAGGATGCTTCCAGTGCTTCAACAAAGCTGTAGGTCAGGGTGCCGTCTTCGTTGACTGCGCGCCACATCAGGCCTTGCATGATGCCGTTAACCCACATGGAGGCGATATACAGAACAGTACCCACGGTCGCCAGCCAGAAGTGAACGTTGATCCATGAAGTGCTGTACATTTCCTTCAGGCCCCAGAGTTTCGGAACCAGGTGATAAATGGCACCAATGCTGATCATGGCAACCCAGCCCAGGGCACCTGAGTGCACGTGGCCGATGGTCCAGTCAGTGTTGTGGGACAGCGCGTTTACGGTCTTGATGGACATCATCGGACCTTCGAAGGTGGACATGCCGTAGAAAGACAGGGAAACCACCAGGAAACGCAGGATCGGGTCGGTGCGCAGTTTGTGCCAGGCACCAGAAAGGGTCATCATGCCGTTGATCATACCACCCCAGGACGGAGCCAACAGGATCAGGGACATAACCATGCCCGCGGTTTGTGCCCAGTCAGGCAGTGCGGAGTAGTGCAGGTGGTGACCACCGGCCCAGACGTAAGTGGCGATCAGAGCCCAGAAGTGCACGATCGACAGACGGTAGGAGTAGACCGGACGCTCAGCCTGCTTGGGTACGAAGTAGTACATCATGCCCAGGAAGCCGGCGGTCAGGAAGAAGCCTACTGCGTTGTGACCGTACCACCACTGCATCATGGCGTCAGTCACGCCGGCGTAGGCCGAGTAGGACTTGAACGCGCCAGCAGGCAGAGCCATGTTGTTGCCGATGTGCAGTACGGCAACGGTGATGATGAAGGCGCCGTAGAACCAGTTAGCCACATAGATGTGCGGCGTGCTGCGCTTCATGACGGTTCCGAAGAATACGATGGCGTAGACCACCCAGACAACCGCGATTGCGATGTCGATCGGCCATTCCAGCTCGGCGTATTCCTTGGATGTGGTCAGGCCCAGCGGCAGGGTGATGGCGGCGGCTACGATGATCGCTTGCCAGCCCCAGAACGTGAAGGATGCCAGACCGCCAGAGAACAGACGGGCCTGACAGGTCCGCTGAACTACGTAGTACGAAGTGGCAAACAGGGCACTTCCACCAAAGCCGAAGATAACGGCGTTGGTATGCAGCGGCCGCAGACGGCCAAAGTGCAGATGGAGGAAGGACAGGTCGAGGTTGAGGGATGGCCAAACCAGCTGTGCCGCAATCAGCACACCCAGAGCCATGCCAACAATACCCCATACCACTGTCATGATGGCGAACTGTCTCACCACCTTGTAGTTGTATGTCAGGTTTGCGTTTACTGTGCTCATAGCCTTACCAATGGGTTCAGGATGGGGGATTATGCGGGGGCAAGTATGGAGAAACGATTATTTCTTTGCAATGATCAAGATCAAGTAATGACATCCGTCAAATCCGCCCGAATCAACAACCTGGCCAGTAACTTGCAGGCAATTATTAATAAATCCAAGAAGGTGCGAGGCATTGAAGATTTGCTCTCAAATGCGAATGATAGCGGTCCTTCAAAACGGGACGGAAATCTTATGAATTGGATAACGACGGAAGGCTACGCCAAGGCTCCGGATTGTATCATGATTTTGGCCCACGGGGCAGGAGCGCCCATGGATTCGACGTTTATGGAAGCTTTGGCCGACTCCCTGGATCGGGAGGGCATTGCCTGCGTTCGGTTTGAGTTTCCCTACATGGTCAAGCGGCGGGCCGACGGCAGGAAGCGGCCACCGGATCGGGCGCCGGTGTTGCTGGAAGCCTTCCGGGAAGTGGTGGCAAAGGTCCGGTCGGAACAAGGACAGGGATGTACGCTCCTTGTCGGTGGTAAATCCATGGGTGGCAGGATGGCCAGTCTCCTGGCCAGTGAAGGTGCGGAAGGCATTGACGGTGTTGCCTGTTATGGCTACCCGTTTCACCCGCCAGGCAAAATGGATCGATGGCGCATCGGTCATTTTGAGAGGTTACAATGCCCGCTCCTGGTGATTCAGGGTACCCGTGACCCGTTTGGCAAACCGGCCGAAATAGAGTCGGTGGGAGCGATTTCCGGGCTCACCAGGCTGATTTGGCTGGAAGGTGGAAATCATGATTTCGAGCCGCTGAAAAAGCAGCCTGAAACACAGGAACAACTGATTGAGAGTGCCGCGATTGAAACCCGTCGCTTCGTCCAGGAGTGTCTCCTCGTCCGTTGAGCCGTTTTGCAATACAGGTGATTGATGCAACAGATAATGCTGGTATGCCGCCCGGGGTTTGAAGCCGAAGCCGGCCAGGAACTGACCGATCAGGCCGCCAATGTCGGAATGTTTGGGTATTTTATGCCCGGAAAGGGCGACGGCCTGGTCCGGTTTGTCATTGGCAGTGGTGAGGCGGGTGAGGAACTGATGGCCAGGCTCGCGCTTGAGGAGCTTGTCTTTGTCCGGGACTGGTTCGTGGTTTTGGGCGACTGTGCTCTTCCCAAGGAGGATCGCGTTGGGGCGGTGATCGATTTTTTGCGCGACCTGGGTTGGCAGAGTGATAACACGGCTCGCCTGGAGATCCGGCTGCCGGAAACCAATTCCGATCGGGATCTGGGCAATTTCGCCCGCAAGTGGGTTTCGCCCCTGTCGAAAGGCCTGCGTGGGGCAGGTCTGCTGCATGATCAACCCGATGCGCCGGCCCAACTGGAAGTGTTGTTGCTGGATTTCAGTACAGCAGTTATTGGCGTCAGTCTGAAAGACAACCGCTCTCCTTTTGCTGGTGGTATTCCGCGTTTGCGGCTGCCTGCCTCCGCGCCCAGTCGCTCTGCCCTGAAGCTGGAGGAGGCTTGGAAAGTGTTCATTCCCGAGAGCCAGTGGCTGGATTATCTCGGCGGGGGGAAGAGAGCTGCGGACCTGGGCGCTGCCCCGGGAGGTTGGACGTGGCAGTTGGTTAAAGAAGGCATGCTGGTGACCGCCGTCGATAACGGCCCCATGAACCCTGAGTTGATGGCGTCCGGGCAGGTAGAGCATGTGCGGGCCGATGGCTATAACTGGCGGCCACGGCGCGGGATTGACTGGATGGTTTGCGACATTGTCGATCAACCCCGGAAAACTGCGAGCATGGTTGTGGATTGGCTCGGTGAGAAGCTTTGCCGCTACACGATTTTCAATCTGAAATTGCCCATGAAGAAGCGCTACGAGGAGTGGTTGATCTGTCGGGAACTGATTGAAGAGGGACTGGAGAAAGCGGGCATCGACTATCGAATGCGAGCCCGCCATCTCTATCACGACCGGGAGGAAATCACCTGCTTCATTGAGCGGCTGGTTTGAGCTTAGACTGCGTTCTGTTCCAGGATCATGATGGTCTCGTCCTTATCCATCATCGGGATCAGTTGCGTCATCAGCTCCTTGCGCTCATCAGAGTGGTGCCAGCGCTCCCAGTCGGTCTCTGAGCGCCAGTTCGAGAGGGTGATCCGGTGGTTGGGGTCGTGCTTGTCGACCAGGGTTTCGCCGGAGATGAAGCCTGGCTGGGCCACAGAGTGTTGCAGGACCAACCTGGACTGTTGTTCGTAGGCAGATTCCAGGGATTCGGCGATGTGTCGCTCGATCAAAACACGTATCATGGTCTATCTCCAATAGTTTTAACTGCTATAAACAATAAGTTATCACGGATTCGCCAAAATGGCCTCATTTCAGAAGGAGATCACGCGTGGCCGCGCCCGAGTTTGATGCCGAATTGGATGCCAGAGGACTTTATTGCCCGGAGCCAGTGATGATGCTGCATAACCGCATCAATGACGTCGCCCCTGGGCGCATACTGAGGGTGATTGCAACCGATCCGTCCACCACCCGCGATATTCCCCGCTTCTGTCAGTTTCTGGGGCACGAGTTGGTGAACGAAACCGAGCAGGACGGGGAGTTTGTGTACCTGATACGGCGAGGTGAATAAGTCGGGCGTTTAGCCCGGAATCGGCAATTGTCGAAGGTGGGCGAGGAACTCTTCCTTGTCCATTTCCCCCAGCACCCGGTGCTGCTCAAGTTCTTGCCCGTTGCGCTGATAGAACAGGATCGCCGGTGGGCCGAACAGACCCAGTTCGTCCAGCAGTGCCTGTTGTGCCGGCGTGTTTTCGGTCATGTCCAGTTGCAGAAGGGTATAGGACGAGAGCGCGTCGCCCACTTCAGCAGTACTGAACACATTTCGTTCCATCACCTTGCAGGAGATGCACCAGTCGGCGTAGAAGTCGAGCATCACGGGCTGTCCCTGCTCACTGGCCGCGCCAAGCATCTCCCGAATTGTTTCCGGATCCGCCACCCTGGTGAACTCGGTATGGCTTTCCCGGCTGGTTGCGCTGACTGCCGGGGAGGCGGCCGTGAATGGCGCCAGTGGTTTCAGTGGATCCTGGGCGCCGGAAACCGCACCGGCCAGGAGTGCCAGGCCGTAGGCAAACAATACCAGTCCCAGGCCCTTGCGCGTTCGCTCCCAGCCGGCCTTGGCGGCGTCGAAGGCGCCGAGCTGAACGCCGGTTATGCCCACCAGGAGCCCCCACAATGCCAGGCTGGCCCAGGCCGGAATCATGCGCTCCACCAGCCAGATGGCGACAGCAAGCAGCATGACTCCGTAGAAATGTTTGACGGTAGTCATCCAGTGACCCGAGGTGGGCAGCAGTTTCCGGCCGCCTACCGCCACCAGTATGAGGGGAACACCCATCCCGAGGCCCATCGAGAACAGCGCGGTCCCGCCAATCACGGCATCCTGGGTTGTGGAGATGTACAGGAGGCTACCGGCCAGAGGTGCCGAGACGCAGGGTGAAACGATCAGTGTGGAAAGAACACCGATGCCAAACAGGCTCAAGACCCGTCCGCCTGTCAAGCGCTGGCTGGCGCCGTTGATGGATTCTCGTAGAACCCTCGGCATCTGGATTTCGAACAGGTCAAACATCGACAGGGCGAAAATCACGAAGAAGGCGGCAAAGATGCCGAGAACCCAGGGCGACTGTAATTGCGCCTGCAGGTTGAAACTGGCACCCAGGAGGCCGGTAATGACCCCGGCCGCGGCGTAGGTCGCCGCCATGCCCAGTACGTAACTGCCGGACAGCATCAAGGCCTGGCCCGTACTGTGGGTGTTGCGGCCCGAGACCATGCTGGAAATGATGGGCACCATGGGCAGGACGCAGGGCGTAAACGTGAGCCCGAGGCCAAGCAAGAAGAACACCCCGGCAATGACCAGGGTTGACTGGCTGGACAGGAAACCGGCCAGCCCGGTGGCACTTGAGGTGTCCGGCGCTGTCGTGAAGTTGTCGGGCGAGGCTGTTGAGGCATTGGCCTCATTCACAGTTGGCGCCGCCGAATTGTCGCCAGATCCGGGATAGTAGAGGACGTTTTTGGTTTCCGGCGGGTAGCAGAGACCGGCTTTCGCGCAGCCTTGATAGCGCACCTGAAGCTCCGCTTCGTCCATTCCGTCGGGAAGGGTGACGGGAACGCGTGCTGTAATGGGGTCAAAAAAGACCGTGCTCTCGCCAAAATACTCATCATTGGTGACCGTGCCCGCGAGCGAGAATTCGGGTTCGCCCAGAACTACCCCCTCCGTCATGGATGTCACCCGGATTCTGTCCTTGTACAGGTAGTGGCCGGGGGTGATGTTCCAGGTTAAGACCACCGCTCCGTTGCCCGTGGTGTAGTCAAATGGCAGGGCTTCATCCACCGGCAGGAAATCAGTTCCGGAGCCAAAGAGAGAATTGCTGCCGCCCAGCGCGTGAGTCTGGCCAGAGACTAAAAGCAGTGCCAATGTCAGTGCGTATAGTAAAGGAGCGGTGAAGGGCCGTCGGAGAGTGGAAGCTGCCGTCATGGAACCTACGATATCCTGGGTCAAACATGCGTGAGAGTGGTTGCTGACAATGGACCTGAGCGTTACGGCAAAGTTCCCTCTGGAATTGCCAGCACTAAAGTCGCACAATAGCCAACCGATGAAGCACAATCCAGACGATCTTATCATGCTGTTCAATGACCTGTTCCGGGAATCGCATCGGACGATACTGGTCAGGGGCGGCGGCGAACCGGAATACCTACCCGCCAGCAAGCCAGGCGCGCTTGCTCAGGTGGTGTTTGCCCGTGGTTTTTTTGCCAGCGCACTGCACGAGATTGCGCACTGGTGCATTGCCGGTGAACACCGTCGCACCCTTTACGATTACGGCTACTGGTATTGTCCCGATGGCCGCACACCTGAACAGCAGCGGGCTTTTGAACAGGTGGAAATCCAGCCTCAGGCAATGGAGTGGCTATTTGCCCTGGCGGCAGGTTCCCGCTTTCATATCAGCGTGGACAACCTCGCTGGTGACGGTGCTGCCGACGAGCAAACGTTTCGCCGCCGTGTAAATGACCAGGTGGCAGACTACCTTGGTAAGGGCCTGCCTCATCGGGCCCGGCAATTTTTCGAGACTCTTGCAGATTTTTACGGGACCCGCGGCCAGATACATCGTCATTGGCAACAGGATCAGCATCGCATCCTGCCGGCGGAACCCGAGCATGCTTAAACAAGGATTATCCGACTTTTATGACCTCTGAAACCACCCACACCAGCGAACTGCGTTTTTCCGAGCTGAATCTGGACCAACGCCTGCTGGATGCCATCAGTAAAATCGGTTTTGAATACTGCACGCCGATCCAGGCGGAAACCCTGCCCTGGACCCTGGCCTGTGAAGACCTGATCGGCCAGGCTCAGACCGGCACCGGCAAAACCGCCGCGTTCCTGATTACCGCCATTCAGTCTCTGCTGGAAACCCCGATCCCGGCCAAAGACCGCTACGCCTCCGAGCCGCGGGTTCTGGCTCTGGCACCCACCCGGGAGCTGGCCATGCAGATCGCCAAGGATGCCGAGCAGCTCTGCCACTTTACCGGCCACAACGTGGTCACCGTGGTGGGCGGCATGAACTATGACAAGCAGCGCGAGCAGCTCCAGAACGAAATTGTCGATGTCCTGGTGGCCACGCCCGGCCGTCTGATCGATTTCCTGGGTTCCCAGGATGTGTTCCTCGACCAGCTCGACATCCTTATCCTGGATGAAGCCGACCGCATGCTGGACATGGGCTTCATCCCGGACGTGAAGCGCATCATCCGCAAGTGCACCCCGAAAGACGACCGCCAGACACTGCTATTCAGCGCCACCTTCAACCAGGACGTACTCAACCTGGCCTCCATGTGGACCCGCAATGCCGAATTTGTGGAAATCGAGCCGGAGCAGAAAACGGCTGAGCGGGTGCAGCAGACCGTGTACCTGGCCTCTGACGATGACAAGCTGCAGGTGCTGACCAACTATCTCAAGCGCCCGGAAGTGGAAAAGGCCATCGTCTTCGCCAATCGCCGGGACCAGTGCCGGGATCTGGAAGAAGATCTGAAAAACCAAGGCGTGAAAGTGGCCCTGATGTCCGGTGAGATTGCCCAGAACAAGCGCCTGAAAACCCTGGACCAGTTCAAGAAAGGCGAGATCCAGGTGTTGGTGGCCACCGACGTGGCCGGCCGGGGTATTCACGTGACCGGCGTGACCCATGTCTTCAACTACAACCTGCCGGACAACGCCGAGGATTACGTGCACCGCATTGGCCGTACCGGGCGAGCCGGGAGCACGGGCGTTTCCATCAGCTTTGCCGGCGAGGAAGACGCCTTTGCGCTGCCCGCCATCGAGACCTATATCAGTCAGAAGCTGAAAACCGAAGTGCCCGACGAGGCATTGATGACGCCACTGGAAAAACCCGCCATACAGCGCAAACGTGGTGGTCGACGAGGCGGTGGCGGGCGTTCTCCCTCCAGACGCGGTGGGCCGCGCCAACGCCGGAACTGACAGGAGCCTTGTGGCATGCTGATCGTAGCTGACGAGAACATCCCGTTATTGGAGTCATTTTTCACGGACATTGGCGAGATTCGTCGCGTCGCCGGTCGCCATATGACGGCTGACGACGTCCGCGATGCCGATGTGCTTCTGGTCCGTTCCGTTACTCCCGTGGGCCCTGAATTACTGGAGGGCAGTCGTGTTCGTTTCGTTGGCACGGCGACGATTGGTACTGACCACGTGGATGTCGGCTGGCTCAAAGAGCAGGGCATCGGTTTCTCGGCCGCGCCGGGCTGCAATGCCAACAGTGTGGTTGAATATGTGCTGTCGGTTCTCTCGCTGCATGCCGAGCGTTGTGGGCTGGCGGATGGTAATGAGCTGAGTGTCGGTATTGTTGGCGTGGGTAACGTGGGTGGTTGCCTGGCCGGCCGGCTCCAGCGTCTAGGCTTCAAGGTTCGCCTCTGCGACCCGCCCCGGGCGGAGGCAGAAGGGCCCGAGGGGCCGGAATTTACCTCCCTGGAAGAAGCCCTGAAGTGCGATGTTATTAGTCTGCACACCCCTTTGACCCGTGAAGGCTCTCACCCGACCTATCACATGCTCGACGAATCCAGACTCTCCCTGCTGGGCAGCAACCAGTTGCTGATCAACAGCGGCCGGGGAGAAGTGATCGACAACCAGGCGCTGAAAGCCCGACTGTCTCAGGCCAACGCACCGTCGGTGGCGTTGGATGTCTGGGAAAATGAACCGGGGATCGATCCGGAACTGGTGGGCTCCGTCTGGCTGGCCACTCCTCATATTGCGGGCTACAGCCTGGAAGGCAAGGTGCGCGGCACGGAGATGATCTACCAGGCCCTGAGCCACTATCTGGGCCTGCCGGTACGCAAGAAAGCCGGTCAGTACCTGCCTGAACCGCCACTGAGTAAATTGACCTTCACAGCCACGGCGGACGAACAGAAGGCCCTGAGAACCGCCCTGAGAGTCTGCTACGACCCCCGAACCGACGACGTGAAATTGCGACTGGCCATGCGCGGCAGCGCGGATGAGCGTGCGGAAGCGTTCGATGCGTTGCGTCGGGATTATCCGGTGCGGCGGGAGTGTTCCAGTCTGAAAGTCCAGCTAAAAGGGGCGGGGCGCTCCATGCAGGATAGTTTCAAGGCGGTAGGGTTCAAGCTGAAGATCTAGTCTTTAGTTCGGAGTAACGCCGGGGTCAGGCACCCCTCCCGAAAAGCGCTCCTGCGGCACATCCCTGTGGCGCTTATGCTCCGCCATCCCTGGCTCCGCAAATTTTCGGGAGGGGTGCCTGACCCCGGCTTGTCGAACTTCCGGAGATGGCTACCTTAAAGCTTCGCGTCC
Source organism: Marinobacter persicus (assembly GCF_002934325.1). Classification (GTDB taxonomy): domain Bacteria; phylum Pseudomonadota; class Gammaproteobacteria; order Pseudomonadales; family Oleiphilaceae; genus Marinobacter; species Marinobacter persicus_A. Next base: position 162,691 of record NZ_PTIV01000004.1, on the reverse strand, counting down.
TGCAAAGCCCGAATACGATCTTCCAGCGGCGGATGCGTCATGAACAGGCTCGCCAGGCCATGGCGCGCGCCACGGTTGATACCGAAGGCCTGCAGCGTATCCGGCATCTGGTCCGGCACCTCGCTTTCCTGCTTCAGGCGCGCCAGCGCGTTGATCATGGCGCCACGGCCAGCGAGCTGCGCGCCAGCAATGTCGGCCCGGAATTCCCGGCGACGGGAGAACCAGAACACGATGGTGCTGGCCAGGATACCCAGCACAATCTCCGCAACAATGCTCACTACAAAGAAGCCGATGCCGTGGCCCTCTTCGTTCTTGAACACCACCCGGTCCACGAACGAGCCGATCACCCGGGAAGCAAAGATCACGAAGGTGTTCACCACGCCCTGGATCAGGGTCAGGGTCACCATGTCGCCATTGGCCACGTGACCAATCTCGTGGCCGAGTACCGCCCGGATTTCGTCCTTGTTAAAGCGTCCCAGCAAACCCTCACTGACGGCCACCAGGGAAGCGTTTTTGTTCCAGCCGGTGGCGAAGGCGTTGGACTGGGAGGCCGGGAAAATGGCCACTTCCGGCATGCCGATACCGGCATTTTTGGCCAGTTCGGCCACGGTTTCCATCAGCCAGCGTTCGGCGGGCGTACGGGGCGTTTCAATGACTTTCGCCTTGGTGCTCCATTTTGCCATGGGCTTGGAGATCAGCAGTGAAATAAAGGCACCGGCAAAGCCGAACACCGCCGCGAAGATCAGCAGTGAACCGTAGTTGATGCCCTGTTGGGCCAGGTAACTGTCCACACCCAGCAGGCGCAGGGTGAAGCTTGCAACCAGAATGACGGCCAGGTTGGTGGCCAGGAAGAGCAGGATGCGCATGATTGTTTTTCCGTTAACCTCTCGCAGTTTAGCGATCTTTCTGACCGTTATATGCGGTCCGGGTTCACCGGTTCAAGCGCGTTAAACGGATTTAATGAAGCTGGTCGGCCAGGGAGTCGGCAAAAAAGGTCGATTGTATCGCGAGGCTGATCCTGTCCGAGCTGCCGCTTTTGATGGCGGACCGGATCAGGTGCACATAGGACGACAGATCCCGCTGGACGGAGCGGGGAAGGGAGTCGTCAGGGGCGGAAGCATCCAGGGCTGCGACCAAGGAGCGTGGGGCGGGCGCGCTCAGGCGCACGAAGGCTTTCTGGGTCAGCACGGCCTGGTCGAGCGCATCCTGGCGAATGGTGTCCACGTAACGCAGCAGGCCTTCCTCTTCCAGCCAAAGCAGCGCCCCGAAACAGGCCATGTGGCGGGGGCTGTGCAGGCCGAATTCGTCTGGCTCGTCCGGTCCGGCTATGTCTTCCACGAACAGGTTTGTGCGCCGGGGAAACACCGAATACAGCTGGATCAGTGCAACGGCCACATCCTTGTAGAATTCCTCGACGTGTATGTCGGCCATGTCTGCTCCCGTTGCTTATTGGCGGTAGTGTTCCAGGAAATTGCCCAGCCGTCCCATGGCATCGACCATGGTGTCCTCGCGGGGCAGGAAGACCACCCGCAGGTGCTGCTTGTCGTCAATGTTGAAAGCGGAGCCCTGCACCAGCAGGATTTTTTCCTGCAGCAGCAGGTCCAGCACCAGCTTTTCATCGTTCACGATCGGGAAGCGCTTCGGGTCCAGCTTCGGGAACAGGTAAAGAGCTCCTTTCGGCTTGACGCAGCTGACACCGGGAATATCGTTCAGCATTTTCCAGGCGGTTTCCCGCTGTTCGTAAAGCCGACCACCGGGGGCCACCAGGTCATTGATGGACTGGTAGCCGCCCAGAGAGGTCTGGATGGCAAGCTGGGCCGGCACGTTGGCGCACAGGCGCATGTTCGAGAGCATCTCGATGCCCTCGATCAGGTCGGTAGAGCGATGTTTGGCGCCACTGATGATCATCCAGCCCGAGCGATAGCCGGCGGCGCGGTAGTTCTTGGACAGACCGTTGTAGGTGAAGAACAGCACGTCGTCCGCCATGGAGGCGATGGAGGTGTGCTGGGTCTCGTCGTACAGGATCTTGTCGTAGATCTCGTCCGACAGGATGATCAGGTTGTGCTTGCGAGCCAGCTCGATCACCTGCTGCAGCAATTCCTCGGAATAGACCGCCCCGGTCGGGTTGTTCGGGTTGATCAGGACAATGGCACGAGTGCGGCGTGTGATCTTTTTCTTGATGTCCTCGATATCCGGGAACCAGTCCTGTTCTTCGTCGCAGCGGTAATGCACCGGCTTGCCGCTGGAAAGGGTGACGGCGGCGGTCCAGAGAGGGTAATCCGGAGCCGGAATCAACACTTCGTCACCGGTGTTGAGCATGGCCTGCATGGACATCACGATCAGCTCGCTGACGCCATTGCCCAGGTAGATGTCGTCAATGTCCACCCGGTCGATGCCGCGCTGCTGGCAATAGTGCATGACCGCTTTGCGGGCGGAGAACAGGCCCTTGGACTCCACGTAGCCCTGGGCCTGGTGCATGTTGTAGATGACGTCCTGCTGGATTTCTTCCGGTACGTCCAGCTCAAAGGCCGCAGGGTTGCCGATGTTGAGTTTCAGGACCCGATGGCCTTCCTCTTCCAGCCGACGCGCCTCACGCAGAACCACGCCACGGATTTCATAACACACATTATCGAGCTTGGCGGATTTGAAGTAGTTCTGCATGGGAATGTGATTTCCTTGAAAAAACAGTCTGTAAAAGTCGGCAACACCGTGAATCTAAGGCTACCATTCTAGCGGACGTAAGTACCCGGGCAACAGGGGGAATCTGCCGGAATTGAGTAGTTAAACATCTTTTCATCACACTAGTGTCCAGCGTGAGATCACCTCGCTGAGCTGTTCCCGATTATAGGGCTTGGTGATGTAGTCATTCATGCCGGCATCCAGGCAGGCCTGTTTGTCGCCCTCCAGAGCGTTGCCGGTGACCGCGATGATGGGCAAGGTTGCGTAGTCGGCGTCATTGCGAATCGCCCGGGTGGCCTCGAACCCGTCCATAACGGGCATTTGGCAATCCATCAGGACCAGGTCATAGCGCTGTGAACGCACCGCTTCCACGGCCCGTTTGCCGTTCTCGGCGTGGGCCACCTGGTGGCCGAGTTTTTTCAGCAGTGTGCTGGCCACCAGTTGATTCACCTGGTTGTCTTCCACCAGCAAGATGTCCAGGGCTGTCTGGTTGGAGCGGTCTGGAGAGTCCCCGGCCCTATTGGGGGACGGCAGTCTCGATCCCTTGGCGACATTGCACAGGCAATCAAACAGTTCGCCGCGCCGTAATGGCAATGATAGGAGACAAGTGGTGGCCCCGGGATTGTTCAGGTTGCCCAGTCGGTCTGCCAGAAGAACGCCTTTGCCCTCCCAGTCCTGAGCTCGCCGTGGGTCGGCGGTCATGAGAATGCTTCCCGGCCTGCTTTCGGTTGAGCCAACCGGAATGCTCCATGCCCTCAACTGCGATTCGATGGCAAGGCGATGAGGGTCTTTGTTGTCAATGTCCATGGCAACGCCAATGCGCTGCAGGCTGTCCAGCATCGGTTGAGGCAGCGGGGGTGCGGTCGCCTGATGCACGGGAAGGGGCAGTGTTACGTTGAAGTGACTGCCGCTGCCTGGTTGCGAGCTGACGGTGATCTGCCCTTCCATGCGTTCCACCAGTTGCCGGCAAAGGGCTAGCCCGAGCCCGGTCCCGCCATAACGGCGCGAGGTGTCCGGACCGGCCTGGGAAAAGGCCGAAAAAATGTGCTTCTGGGCGTCTGGGGACATGCCGATGCCGGTATCAATTACCTCAAGTGTCAGTTGGGTGCCGGTGCAACCGGCGCGCACCCGAATGGTGCCGGTTTCGGTGAACTTGATGGCGTTGCCCAACAGGTTGTTCAGGATCTGGCGGGTTCGGGTGGGATCACCCAGGAACATTTCCGGCAGGTCGGGGCTGGTTTCATTCACCAGGTCGATCTGTTTGCGATGAGCCTGGTGAGCGTGCAGGGTTGCCGTTTCCTCTACCAGAGCGCGGACGCTGAACGGAATTTTCTCAAGGCTCAGCTTGCCCGCCTCGACTTTCGAGACATCAAGAATGTCGTTCAAAAGGTCCAGCAGGCTGTGGCCTGCATTAAGCGCAATTTCCAGCCGGTTACGCTGGGCCCGGTCGTGAGTGCTGTCCAGTGCCAGATCCAGCATGCCCAGCAGGCCGTTCAGGGGCGTTCGTATCTCGTGGCTCATGCTGGCGAGGAAGTCGGCCCGTGACCGCGCACGGCGCATGGCGTCCTCTTTGGCCTTGACCAGGGCCCGATTGCCCTGTTGTAGGGCCTGGTTCTTTTCGGAAATCTCCCGGGTCCGATCCTTGACCTCCCGCTCCAGTTGGCTGGAATAGTTTTTCATCGCGCTTTCGGCGGCCTTCAGTTGGGCCACGTTGCTTTCCATGTGTTCCAGGTGCTGATTCACGATGCCCACCATGGTACCTATTTCGTCATGGCGGTGATTTTCCGGGACCGGTAGACGGATTTTTTCCGGCGAACTGGCCTTAACCCGCCCGAGGGTATTGATCATGCCCATCATGGGGCGGGTCAGCACGAAATAGAAAATGGCCAGTAGTACCGCCGACAGCGCCAGGCTTTTTACGAGCCCGATCAACAGGGTATAGGCGGCCCGTTCGAGAAACTGTATGCCGTAGTGGTAGGTGTCAATGGTGAGCTGAAGCTGCCCCAGGGGTAGGTCTTCCAGTTGGGGTACCTGCAATTCGGTGGAAAAGACCCGGCTTTCCCCGAACAGCTGATTGCTCAGCCAGCGGTATCTGGAGGAGGGCACGCTCTGGCTGGCCGCCGACATGGTGCGGCCCTCTGCATCCAGAATTTTGGCTTCCTTGGTGGCGGGGTGTTGCAGTAGGCCGTCCAGAAGCTCTTCGGCCAGTCGGATGTTGATGTTGTAGGCAATTTGAGAGGCCGGACTGTGGCTGATGCGCATCAGAGCCCGAACTTCCTCTTCCATGGACTCCCGGGCTGAGAAGTAGTCGTGGGTAATCTGAATCAGGTTGAGGATGAGCCCGAGTGCCATGGCGACCAACACGGTGTCTCGGGTCAGTCGCCAGGAAAGCCGTTGTCTGAATCGGTCAAACAAGGGCATGGTAGTCGATCATGGTCATCGGTTATGCCGCGTCGGGCTAATCATCGTAGTCGGCTTTTTTCTTCCAGGACTCATCTTCCTGAAGGAAGTTGTCCCATTCCTTGTCCAGCTTGGAGTTGCCGGCTTGCTCCACATTGCCATCCGCGATCTGGGCTTCCAGTTCCTTGATGCGCGTACGGAAGCTTTTCACGGCTTTCATGGCCAGCGGATTGTCCTGGGATTTGCCCATTTCGGTGCTGGCCAGGTGGTAGGCGTGAATAGCCTTTCGGGTTTCGTTCTTTTTCAGGTGATCCCGGGCCTGGAAAACGAAGAGGTCAGCATGGGTTTTGTGAACCAGGAAAAGCACGTGCTTCAGGTTCTTTTTTGCCTTGGCGGCGTCAAGGCGACCGGCCTTGTGCATCGCTTCAATCATGCTGAACAGCGTTTGCAGCAGCTTTTTGATGTAGTTGGCCTTGTCCGGGGAGTCGATCTTGACCGCCGGGCGACTGTCCTGTTTATCGAGCACCTGTTGCCGGGTCTGGCGAACGCCTTCGAGCCAGCGGCTGACGGGTTGATCGGAGTTCAGTCGTTCAAGGCCCAGGCAGGCGTCTTCCATGCGTTTGAGCAGCAGCAGTTTGAGCTCATCGGTCAGGTACTGTCCCGGCAGTTCAGAGAGCAGACGATTGGCCGTGTTGAAAGTGTCTTCCAGTGCGGTCATCCGACGGGCACGCTCAATGCGGGCTTTTTCACGCATCTGGCTGATAACAATGATGATCAGCGACACACCAACAATGGCGGCGAGCAATAGCACAATGGTGATGGCATCCATGGTGTCAGTAGAGACTCCGGTAATGGGTCAACGCAAAAGTATGACTATTTGGTAAATGCAACTGATCCTAGCAGATTTATCGCAGGCCGTCCGTTTCCGGTTGTAAATAAGGGCACGTATATCAATTCAATGAATGCCTATTTTGCTGTATATTAATGGCGTGAATGCTGTGCATGGCCATGGCTCTTGCTGAAATATAGGAGACGACGATGGACGTATCCCGTGTGGACCTCAATTTGCTGGTGTATCTGGATGTCTTGCTGCGCGAGCGCAACGTCACCAAGGCGGCCAACCATCTGGGCATCACACAGCCAGCCATGAGTAACGGCCTGCGTCGTCTCCGGGATCTGTTTGGCGATCCGCTGCTGGTGCGCACCAGCGAAGGTATGAGTGCCACAGAGCGAGCCCGGGAACTGCAGCCGATGGTACGTACGATTCTCGCCGACATCGAGCAGGCGGTGCAGGAGAAAACACCATTCTCCGCCCGGGAAAGCCAGCGGGTGTTCCGAATTATGGCCAGTGACTACGCCGAATCCTGCCTGATGCCCCGGGTGCTGCGTCGCCTGCGCCAGGAAGCGCCCGGCATCACTCTGGATGTGCTCACTCCCAGTGACGTCAGCTTCCTGGATGTGGAGCAGGGTCGGTTGGACATGGCGATCAACCGCTTTGACAAGATTCCCCAGTCGTTCCACCAGAAAACCCTGTGGACCGAGTACTTTGCCTGTTCCATGAACTCCCGCAACCCGATTCTGAAAGAGCCTTTTACCCTGGAAACCTACCTGGCGGCCAGTCACATCTGGGTGAGCAAGACCGGCTTTGGCGTGGGCGTGGGAGTGAACCCCAAGGACGTCCAACGCCTGGGCTGGGTGGACGAGGCATTGGGGCGCATGGGCCGGAAGCGGCAGATCTCGGTGTTCACCCGGCACTACCAGGTGGCCATGTTGCTGGCCGAACAGCACGACCTGATCGCCACCCTGCCATCAAGGGCGGCCTGGCTACAGAAAGACAACCCGAACCTGGTGGTGAAAGTGCCGCCCTTCAACATTCCGCCCTTCGAGCTGAAGATGGCCTGGAGCCCGCTGTTGCAGCACAACACGGACCACCAGTGGCTGCGGCGGCTGATTGTGGAAGTGGCGGAAGAGGTGGATGAGGAGTTTGCCCCGTTTGGTGCCCGGTTCGAATCACCCCAGACGTTGCAGGGGCGTCATTCAGAGCGGTAGTTCCCTGAGCTCCATGGAGGGACGGGCGGCGTCCCACATGCGCTGGAAGGCTTCTTCTTTCAACTTGATGCGACCGGCGCCGTGGAAGCTGGCAAAGCCTTCCGGCTTGTCGAATTCGTGGCGGTGCATCAGGCCTTCCCGGTCGACGAGCATGAAAGGCTGGCTCTCACTGGGATAATCCGGATTAACCAGACGCAGCTCCACCCGACTGGAGATCCGACGCATCAGTTCCACCAGTTGGTGTCGGCGCTTGACCAGTGTTTTATCGTCATGAATCAGCAGGCGCACATCGCTAAGCCGGTGAGAGCGGGCCAGCTCTGAAATCAGATCCCGGAACCGCGCCCGATCATAGAAGTCGTGGTCCAGAATGTGGTCGTACAACCACAGCCGCTGGCGGGCCTGGCCGGCCAGTGAATCCATTAGCCCCAGCATGCGCGTCTGATCGCTGAACAGCCAGCTTTCCTCATCGCGGCCCAGTATCAGTGGGGCCTGGCGATGAGGGGCTGCTTCACTTGCCAGGGCCGGGGCCAGGCAGCGCATGCTCAGGTGCGGAATGCCCGCTTCCTGGTAGACCTCAGAGCAGATGTGGAAGCCAGCGCCTTCATAAAGGCCGGTGGCATGCTGTTGCGAGGACAGGTGCAGTTCGTCATAGCGGCCGGCGGATTCGGCCATGAGGTGGCAGAGCAGGGCGCGGCCCACGCCCTTGCCCCGGTATTCCGGCAGTACGGCCATCCGGCCAATATGGCCGACCTCTTCCAGGGTGGAAAACAGTCGGGCGGTGGCAATGGGGGTATTGTCGGCGGTGACCGCCAGGTAATGATCCGCTATTTCGTCGGTGTCGTCCCATTCCAGTTCGGGCGGCACCTTCTGTTCGTCAGTGAACACTTGCCGGCGGATATCCCGAAGGGCCGCCGGGGCCAGTTGCCAGCTGTACTTGCGGAAGGTCAGTTCCATGGCTTACTCGAAATAGATGGAGCCCTGGTTATAGAGGTTGGTGAGCAGGCCAAGCAGTGCCTCGTCACCGGCAAACTCCGCCAGGGCGGACATGTCGATGTAGGCGCCGGCGCACAGTAAGGGAGCCAGCGGCCGGGCATCCCCCCTGAGCAGGTATTGCTCTCCGTCCACGAACAGGGCGGTGTCGTTATCAAATTCATGATAGGCGAAGCGGGAGCCTTCGTTCCAGCGCAGTTGTTCATGGGCTTTGATGGCCTCTTCCAGGTCGGCGGGTTCCGCCGGTTCCTCGGCGGGCACGACGATGTCCATGCTTTTGGGGGCGGTGGTGAACTGGCCAAACCACAGGGCCATCTGCCGACGGTCGCCCAGCTGTTCACGGATTACCGCATCCACCCGGTCAATCACTTCGTTGCCAATGGTGCCCGGGTTTTCCTGAAGCTGAAGGTCCGGATCGTCCAGGTGCTCATCGGCCTGGGGGCGCTGGGACAGGAAGTCGGTGAAGCTGGTCAGCACATCGTCCACAGTGGGTGAGCGGAAGCCCACCGAGAGGGTGATGCAGTCGTCCTCGGCCACGCCGTAATGGCCAATGCCGGGAGGAAGATAAAGCATGTCGCCCGGCTCAAGCACGACGGTTTCCTCGCCTTCCCAACTGCTCAGGATGCGAAGCGGAGTGCCTTCCACTCGCGGGCAGGTGTGGTCGCATTTGCCGCCGAAGGTCCAGCGGCGATGGCCCTGGGCCTGCAGCAGGAAGACATCGTACATGTCGTAGTGGGGGCCAACGCTGCCGCCTTTGGGGGCGTAGCTGGCCATGATGTCGTCCAGCCGCCAGTTGGGAATGAAGCGGAAATGCTCCAGCAAATCGGCAACGTCCGGCACCCAGTGGTCCAGGCCCTGTACCAGCAGGGTCCAGTCCTGTTCCGGCATTTCGGCAAAGCGATCCGGGGTGAACGGGCCGTTGAACAGTTGCCACGGCTTGCCGTTGTGTTCCTCCACCACGATGCGGGATTCAACCGCTTCTTCGCAGGCCAGGCCAGCCAGTTCATCCTGGCTGACCGGGCACTGGAAGCCGGGAAATGCCTGGCGGATCACTAGCGGCTTTTTCTGCCAGTAGTCCCTTAAAAACTCCGAGGGGCTGATGCCGCCAAGCATGTCCATGGTGCTTCTCCTGCGATTAAATGTTGCGGGCCTGCTCGATGGCATTGCCGATGTAGTTATCCGGCGTCAGGCTGCGCAATTCGGCTTTGGCCTGTTCCGGAATATCCAGCGTCTCGACAAAATTCTTGATCACCTCGGGTGTCATCGCCTTGCCGCGCGTCAACTCTTTGAGCTTCTCGTAGGGCTTTTCGATGTTGTAGCGACGCATCACGGTCTGGATCGGTTCGGCCAGGACTTCCCAGGCGTTGTTCAGGTCTTCGTTCAGGCGCGCCGGGTTGATTTCCAGCTTGCCCAGACCCTTCAGGGTGGCCTCGTAGGCGATCAGGCTGTGGGCAAAGCCAACGCCCAGGTTGCGCAGCACGGTGGAGTCGGTCAGGTCACGCTGCCAGCGGGAAATCGGCAGTTTGGCCGCCAGGTGGTCCAGCACGGCGTTGGCGATGCCCAGGTTGCCTTCGGAGTTTTCGAAGTCGATCGGGTTCACCTTGTGGGGCATGGTGGAGGAGCCCACTTCGCCGGCGATGGTCTTCTGTTTGAAGTAGCCCAGGGAGATGTAGCCCCAGATGTCCCGGTCCAGGTCCACCAGGATGGTGTTGAAGCGGGCAATGGCGTTGTACAGCTCGGCGATGTAGTCGTGGGGCTCGATCTGGGTGGTGTACGGGTTCCAGTCCAGGCCCAGGCTCTCGATGAACTCTTCGGCGTTCGCCGCCCAGTCCACGTCCGGGTAGGCAGACAGGTGGGCGTTGTAGTTGCCCACGGCGCCGTTGATCTTGCCCATGATCTCCACTTCGCGGATCTGCATCAGCTGCCGGCGCAGGCGGTAAACCACGTTGGCCAATTCCTTGCCCACGGTGGTGGGGGAGGCAGTCTGGCCGTGGGTGCGGGACAGCATGGGCTGCTCGGCGTGTTCTTTGGCCAGCTCGGTCAGTTTGTCGATGACCTTTTCCATGCCCGGCAGCAGACCGTGGTCCAGGCCTTCGCGCAGCATCAGGCCGTGGGACAGGTTGTTGATGTCCTCGGAAGTACAGGCGAAGTGGACAAATTCGGTGACCGCGTGCAGTTCGGGCACGTCGGCAATTTTTTCCTTGATGAAATACTCGACCGCTTTCACATCGTGGTTGGTGGTGCGCTCGATCTCCTTGATGCGCTCGGCGTCTTCCAGGCTGAACTCACCGACCAGCTTGTCCAGTGCCGCGTTGGCTTCGTCGGAGAAGGTTGGCACCTCGGTAATGGCCGGGTGGTTGGCCAGCTTCTGCAGCCAGCGGATTTCGACGGTTACCCGGTTACGGATCAGGCCGTATTCACTGAAGATGCTGCGAAATACGCTGACTTTGCTGCCGTAGCGGCCATCGACCGGGGAAATGGCGGTCAGGGCGGTGAGTTCCATCGAAAACCTCTCAGTTGTTCAAAGATGCGGATCGGTAAAATTTGAAGATGCGTATGATACACCAGCTGGAGGCGTGAATCAGCGCAGCAAGTCCCGGGCGTGATGAATCACTTTCCGGCGATTGAAAATCAGCTGCCAGCGGCGTCCGCCGCTCTGGCGCCAGAGCACTGCCGAACGAATACCGGCCAATAACAGCGCCCGGACTTTTTCGGCGTTTTCATCGCGTTGGAGGATCTGCGGGCTGCCACTAACCTGAATGCGCAACCGGAAGGTGCTGATGGTGTCGGTGTAGATGGCCGCCAGGTTGCCAACTAGGTTGGGGTGGGTGTAGCCGAAATGGGCGGCGGTGTGCCGGGCCTGCTCGATGCGGCTGCCAATGACATCCAGCATGTCCTTGCGGCCCTTGAGTTTGGATTCCAGGTTAATCAGGTTCAGCACGTAGCGCAGGATTTCCATGTCCTGGGGGCGGGATTGCTGGGCCAGGGAGGTGGAGAGGGCCTGCAGGCCTTCGCGAATGTCGCTGATTTCGCCACCGTAAACGTCCAGCGTGGTGTCCGGGTCGGTGGCAAACAGCGAACGCAGGCAGCTTTCCAGTGCGGCCTGGTCGCATAGGCCCCGATGGGCAATTTGATGCACCAGGGAAGCCGCCTGGAAGACGCCCGCCAGGGCCAGGGTCTGGTCGTGCAGGGAGCGGCTCATGATCAGGCTTCCATTTCCGGGTTAATGCGGGCTGGCAGAGGCTCGCCGTCGCGCCAGGTCTGTTCGATCACGCCGCCGCCCAGGCAGACGTCATCGACATAGAACACCACGGATTGTCCGGGGGTAACGGCCCGCTGGGCTTCGTCAAAGACCACTTTCACCCCGCCGTCGATCACCGTCACGTTGCAATCCTGGTCCGGCTGGCGGTAGCGGGTCTTGGCCTTGCAGCGGAACTGGCCGGAGGGCGCTTCGCCGGCGATCCAGTCGATGGGCCCGGAGACCAGGCCCCGGGAGAACAGCAACGGGTGGTGCTTGCCCTGGACTGCAATGAGCACGTTACGGGTCAGGTCTTTTTCCGCCACGTACCAGGGCTCGTCGCCGAATTCGCTCAGCCCGCCAATACCCAGGCCCTGGCGCTGGCCAATGGTGTGGTACATCAGGCCCTGATGCTTGCCGATCACCTGGCCATCCGGTGTTTCAATATCGCCGGGCTGGGCCGGCAGGTACTGCTTGAGGAAGTCCCGGAACTTGCGCTCGCCAATGAAGCAGATGCCGGTGGAATCCTTCTTGTCGTGGGTGACAAAACCCTGCTCCTCGGCAATGCGCCGGACCTCGGGTTTTTCCAGTTCACCCACTGGGAACAGGGTGCGGGCAATACGCTCGCCGGACACCGCGTGCAGGAAATAGCTCTGGTCCTTGTTCGGGTCCAGGCCCTTGAGCAACTGTGCCTTGCCGCTGCCGTCGTCCAGCGGGCGCTGGCGGGCGTAATGGCCGGTGGCGATGTAGTCGGCGCCCAGGGTAATGGCGTAATCGAGAAACGCTCGGAATTTGACTTCCTTGTTGCACAGGATGTCCGGGTTTGGGGTGCGCCCGGCGCTGTATTCGGCCAGGAAATGTTCAAACACCCGGTCCCAGTATTCGGCGGCGAAGCTGGCGGTGTGCAGGGTAATGCCGATGGCATCGGCCACGGCCTGGGCATCGGCCAGGTCGTCCATGGCAGTGCAGTATTCGGTGCCGTCGTCCTCGTCCCAGTTTTTCATGAACAGGCCTTCGACCTGGTAGCCCTGGTCCTTCAGTAGCCAGGCGGCAACGGAGGAGTCCACGCCGCCGGACATGCCGACGATCACGCGGGTGTTTGCGGGAGCTTGGGGATCGGAATTCTGAGTCATGAGTCTTCTGGGAACCGTTTACCGGGAATAAAAGCGGGATTTTAACAGCTTCTGGGGGCTACGTCTGTGCGTCCACCACCACATCCAGCGGGAATCGCCGGCCGTTGCGGTAATCCTCGATACACTGCAGCACCAGCGGGCTGCGCAGCTTGTCGCCCAGCTCGCGGATCTCCTCAAGGGTCAGCCAGTGCGGAGCGATGATGTCGTCGTCCAGTTCACGGGTGACCTCGCGCACGGCGCGGGCGGCGTAGCAGAAGCGGAAGTAGGTGACGCCATTGGCAGGCGCCTTGTAGGTATACACCCCAAGGAAATGGGTGGGCTCGATTTCCCAGCCGGTTTCCTCCAGGGTTTCCCGGTGCACGGCATCGAGCACGGCTTCGTTTTCCTCGATGTGTCCGGCGGGCTGGTTGAACACCACCTTGCCGTGGCTGACTTCCTCCACCAGCAGAAAGCGGCCCCTGGAGTCTTCGGCGATCACGGCGACGGTGGCGTGGGGTGTCCAGGTCATGCTTTTTTGGTTCTCCGTTTTCTGCTCTGGTTTCGGCGGCCGGTTTTACCGCCAGTCCCTGGCTTGCCCCGGCCAGTGGCTGGCCGAGGTAAATGCACGGTTTCGCGCCGGTAGTCGCCCGGCTGAAGGCCGGCGATGGTCCAGTCTCCAATCCGGCAGCGTATCAGTCTCAGAGTAGGGTAGCCCACGGCGGCTGTCATCCGCCGGACCTGCCGGTTACGACCTTCGGTGATGGTCAGCTCAAGCCAGGAGGTGGGTACGGATTCTCGGTGGCGCACGGGCGGTGTTCTTGGCCATACGTCCGGCTCCGGTATCCGCTGCGCCTTGGCGGGGCTGGTGACACCATCTTTCAGAGCAACGCCCTGGCTCAGCTGCTCAATGGCGCTGTCCGGGATTTCGCCTTCCACTTGCACCCAGTAGGTCTTGGGCATCTTATTGCGGGGCGATGCGATGCGGTGCTGGAGGGCGCCCTCGTTGGTAAGCAGTAACAGCCCTTCGGAGTCGTAATCCAGTCGGCCAGCGGGGTAGAAACCTGGCTGGTCGATCCACTCAGCCAGTGTCGCGCGACGCCGGTCTGCGCGTTCATCGGTGAACTGGCTCAATACCTGAAAGGGTTTGTTGAAGATGATGAGTTCCGCCATACCGGCTCCTGTTCGGATGGATTCGGAATGGTACCCGAAAGGGGAATGCTCAGACCAATGTCGGGCCGGAATAGATTCTATTGGGTGTTTTGTTGCTTGTTGTCGGCTAGCTTATTGGGTAATTTCGGCTACACGTCCTGAATAGTTGTTGGAGTCACATATTGTTTTTTAGCCCTTTGTCCCTGCGTTGGCTCCGATCGCTCCTGGTCGCCGTCGTTTTATCCATGGTGCTGATGTTGACCAGCCTGGCGTCTGTGGTGGCCAAGGGGCCGGACTTTGAACAGGTCTTTCTTGAGTCTGGCATTCCCATGCTCCTGATTGAGCCGGACACGGGGCGGCTTGTGGAAGCCAACGCCGCGGCGGCTGACTTTTATGGTTATCCGGTGTCGACGCTTCAGCAGATGACCATCCAGCAGATCAATACCTTTACTGAAGAACAGGTGGCCCAGGAGCGTCGGCTGGCCCGGGACGAAGGACGCAACTATTTCATATTTCGCCATCGCCTGGCCGATGGTGAAATTCGCACGGTGGAGGTGCATTCCCGGCCCTACGAGTTTGATGGGCGTCGGTTGTTGTTTTCCGTGATCAATGACATTACGCCGGGGCGCCACGAGTCCCAGGATCTGTGGCATTACCAGAGCCGTCTGGAGGAAATGGTCGATGCCCAGATAGCGGAACTGGAGCGCACGCGGTTGCAGCAGATCTGGCTGCTGGCTGGTGTGCTGCTGGCGCAGGCTATTGTCATTGGCTTGCTGGCGCTGAATATTCGCCGGCGCCGGCAGCTGGAGAAGGAGCGCAAGAAAGCCACTGAGGCCCTGCGTTACAGCACCGAGCGTCTGGCGGAAGCCCAGCGCATTGCCCAGGTGGGCAGTTGGGAACTGGACTACTCAGGCGGCCGCTATCGGCTTACCTGCTCGGAGGAAATGTTCCGGATTCTGGAGCTGGATCCCCAAACCACCGATTGTTATCGCCAGGCCCTCTTGAGAATACACCCTGATGACCGACCTTTGGTATTCGACGCCTACCAGAGCGCAGCCCAGACGGGCGAGAGCTATGAAATCGGCCATCGACTGAAAATGCCGGATGGGCGTATCAAATACGTTCAGCTTCGGGGTGAAGCCGTTTCCCAGGCAAAGGGCGCAAGTCGTAAAACGCTGGGTACGGTCCAGGACACCACCGAACATCAGCTGACCCAGAACTCGTTAACGGCCCTGGCCAGCACCTTTGCCGGTCTGGAGGGCGAGGATTTTTACCGGGCGGTTAGTCGCCATCTGGTGGAAGCCCTCGGGTTGGACTATGCCTTTGTGGCCCGCTTTGGTCATCACTTCAATCAGGCCAGTGTGCTGGCTGGTTGGGCAGGCCAGCAATCGATTGATCCTTTCAGTTATTCGCTAAAAGGCACCCCGTGTTCGGATGTGCTCTGTCAAAAACTGCTTTTGCTGCCCGAGGGCGCTCGTCAGGCGTACCCGGACGACGCCTTGCTGGTCGAGATGGGGGTTGAGTCCTACATCGGCAGTGTGTTGTTTGACAAAAATCGTCAACCGATGGGGCTGCTGGTCGGTATGAGCCGGTCTCCCATGTTGCAGAAGGAGCTGGTAAGAATCCTCGTGCAACTGTTTGTGGACCGTGTCAGTGCGGAAATGCAGCGTAGCGAGGCCGAATCCCTTATTGAGCGGGCCGATCGCTATCGCCAGATCGTCCTCAAATTTTCCAGCCGATTTATTAACCTGCCGCTGAACCAGGTTAATAGCGCGGTGCACGAAGCCTTTGAAGAGGTCGGGACCTTTATTGGTGCCGATCGCTGTTACCTGTTTACCTATGATTTTGATCGGGGGACCATGTCAAACACCTACGAATGGTGTGCCGACGAGGTCTCTGCCCAGATCGACCACTCCCAGGATTTGCCGCTGGATGAAATGCGGGAGTGGACCGAACGCCATGACAGGGGGCAGCCAATGATTATCCCCAGTGTGGCTGAATTGCCGGATGGTTATCTCAAACAGTGTTTGCAGAGGCAGTCGGTAAAAAGCCTGGTCAACCTGCCTCTGATGAGTGAGGGGCAGTGTGTTGGCTTTGTTGGTGTTGATTCTGTGATCGAGGAGGAGAAGTTTGGTGAGCCGACGGTGGAATTGCTGCGGCTGTTTGCGAACCTGTTGGTCAATATTGAACAGCGCCGACGCAACGAAAGTGAGCTTCGGCTGTCGGCCAGCGTGTTTGATAACGCCAACGAAGGCATCATGATTACCGATGCCGAACATCGCATCGTTAGTGTTAACGCGGCGTTCACCCGTACCACCGGTTACCCGGCAGAGGAAGTATTGGGGCATACGCCCGTAATCCTGAACTCCGGGTACCACAGCAAAGTGTTTCACCGCAAAATGTCGAAGGCATTGGAGCGCCAGGGGCACTGGGAAGGGGAAGTCTGGAACCGTCATAAGGATGGTCAACTCTATACCGTGCTGCAAAAGGTGAGCGCCCTGAAAAACGAGTCGGGCCAGCTTCAGGGCTACGTCTCGCTGCTGACGGACATCACTACCCTGAAACAGCAGCAGAAACAGCTGGAGCAGATCGCCCACTTTGATCCGCTGACCGGCCTGCCTAATCGCACCTTGCTGGCCGACCGTTTGCAGCAGGCCATGGCCCAAAGCCTCCGACACGGCACCAGTATTGCTGTGGTGTTTATTGACCTGGATGGCTTCAAGGCCGTCAACGACACTCACAGTCACGCCGTGGGGGACCAACTTCTGGTTCAGGTTGCCAGGCAGATGAAGAGCGGCATGCGGGCTGAGGACACCCTGGCCCGGCTTGGCGGAGACGAGTTTGTTGCAGTCTTGCTGGATCTGGATGTGCCCGAGGACAGCATTGAGGCCATTGATCGTTTACTTGCGGCCGCCGCGGAACCGGTCATTCTGGATGGCCTTGAACTGTCGGTGTCAGCGAGTATCGGGGTTGCCTTCTACCCGCAAAGTGAGTCGCTGGAACCAGATCAGCTGTTGCGACAGGCTGACCAGGCCATGTACCAGGCCAAGCAGGCCGGCAAGAATCGCTACTGCCTTTTTGATGCCGAGCGGGAGCGCGCGGTGCGAGACCAGCACGAGAGCCTTGAACGCATTCGGGAGGCTCTGGCGAATGAGGAGCTTGTCCTGTATTACCAGCCCAAGGTCAACATGCGCACCGGCGAAGTGATTGGTGCGGAGGCCCTGGTGCGCTGGCAGCATCCTGAGCGTGGGCTATTGCCGCCGGCCAATTTCCTGCCGGTCATTGAAAACACCTCTGTGGCCATCGAGCTGGGTAACTGGGTGATGCGCACAGCCATGGACCAGATTGTGCGTTGGAAAGAATCAGGGCTGCATTTGCCGGTCAGCATTAATATTGATGCCATCCACCTTCAGCACTCTGATTTTATGGATTGGCTCACTGCGGAGTTGGAGCGTCGCCCCGCGCTGGAGGCAGGGGACCTCGAACTGGAAATCCTGGAAACCGCCGCGCTTGGGGATATTGTGCAGGTATCGAATATTATCACTGCCTGCAATGAGCTGGGCGTTGGGTTTGCCCTGGACGACTTTGGCACGGGCTATTCATCGCTCACCTACCTTAAGCGTCTACCCGCTCAACTGCTCAAGATTGACCGTAGTTTCGTGCGTGACATGCTGGAAGACCCCGATGACCTGGCCATCCTTGAGGGCGTCATCCGCCTGGCAGAGGCGTTCCGTCGCAATGTGATTGCCGAAGGCGTTGAAACGGAAGCTCATTGCCAGTCATTGCTGGCCCTGGGTTGCGAGTGGGGGCAAGGGTACGCCATTGCCAAGCCAATGGCTGCAGATGCCCTGCACACCTGGGTAACCAACAGGCTTGGCGATGACTAACCCCGTTTGTCAGGCGTGGGCGGCTCCGGGCGGGGTTTCGGGAATGATGTTGACCGCATGAACACCCCGTTCGCTGGGTTTCTTGTCAAAGGTCACTGGCTGTCCTGCCTTCAGGGTTTTGTAGCCGTCCATCTGCACGGATGAAAAGTGGGCAAAGAGGTCGTCGCTACAGCCATCCTCAATGATAAAGCCATAGCCCTTGGCGTTATTAAACCATTTGACCTTTCCTCTGGGCATGTTGAACTCCCTTGTATTTGTACTGTCTGAGCCAGAGACCTGGATGGCCTCTTTTGTTGTTGAGGGTGCACCGAGCAGCCTGTCGGACTCAAGATTAATCTACTGCGCCGGTGGGAAAATGGCTCAAATTCCCCGGCTTTTTCGTTGCATAGGCCCACTATGCGCCTCAAAATCCAGAAAATTTGCGCTCATCTTCTCACCTTGCTCGTGACGATTACTTAAGTCCGACAGGCTGCTAGTGATTAAAGGTGCATCTTTAAACATTGTTCAAGAACTGTGGGGTGTCAAGAAACCGGTGGTTTTTGGATGGGAGTGGTTGAGCCGGGGGTGGACGCGGTATGATGGAGCCATGCAAAACGAAGGTTAGCCGGGCGCCACTAACGCTTGAAAACGCCGCCCGTGGCAACCACATTCTATTCAGTCAACCGAGAAACCGGCAAACAGAATCATGCGGACAATCGAGAATTCTCTACTAGTATTCAATCAAGGGGAGGACGATCAGCCCGAGCGTCACGATGGCGTGAGTGTTGCGCCCGAGAAGCCCGCGCTCAAGCGGCCGGCGCGCTTTCGAGTCGTGTTACTCAATGACGATTACACGCCCATGGATTTTGTGGTAGAGGTGTTGATGAAGTTCTTCGCAATGAACGAAGAAAAGGCGACGCAGGTGATGCTGCTCGTCCATACGCAGGGAAAAGCCGTATGTGGGGTATATACCCGAGACATCGCGGAGACAAAGGCAGCACAGGTGAACCAGTATTCCTCGGAATGCGAACATCCGCTCCTTTGCGAGATTGAACGCGCGGACTGACAGACGTAGGGGTGCCCATGCTGAGCAAAGACCTTGAAATTACGCTGAATACGGCCTTCAAGAATGCCCACGACAAGCGTCATGAATTCATGACCGTGGAGCATTTGTTGTTGGCCCTGCTCGATAATGAGTCGGCAGTGGGCGTCCTGAAAGCCTGTGGGGCTGACCTGCAGGGCCTGGAAGACGAACTCATTGAATTTGTCGATTCCACAACCCCATTGATTCCCAGCACAGACACCGAGCGCGAAACGCAGCCCACCCTTGGGTTCCAGCGGGTACTTCAGCGGGCGGTGTTCCATGTCCAGTCCTCTGGCAAGAAAGAGGTAACCGGCGCCAATGTGCTGGTGGCGATCTACAGCGAACAGGAAAGCCAGGCGGTCTATCTGCTTAAGAAACAGAATGTGAACCGCATTGATGTGGTCAATTTTGTCTCCCACGGCATTTCCCGGGTGCAGGGCGCCGAAGACGAAGAGGGCGCTGATCATGCCGCCCAGGAAGAAGTGGGTGAAGAAGGCGTGCAGTCCCGCCCGCTGGACAACTACGCCACCAACCTGAACGAACAGGCCCGCCAGGGCCGGATTGATCCGCTGATTGGCCGCGAGCACGAAGTTGAGCGGGTGGTGCAGATCCTGGTGCGCCGGCGCAAAAACAACCCCCTGCTAGTGGGCGAAGCCGGTGTGGGCAAAACCGCCATTGCCGAAGGTCTTGCCAAGCGGATTGTTGATGGCCAGGTGCCGGAGGTCATCTCCGATGCGGTGGTCTATTCCCTGGACATGGGCGCGCTGCTGGCTGGTACCAAATACCGGGGCGATTTTGAGAAGCGCCTGAAAGGCCTGTTGGCGGACCTGAAAAAACAGAACCACGCGATCCTGTTCATTGACGAGATTCACACCATCATCGGTGCCGGTTCGGCGTCGGGTGGCGTGATGGATGCCTCCAACCTGCTCAAGCCCATGCTGAGTTCGGGCGAGCTGCGCTGCATCGGTTCCACCACCTTCCAGGAGTTCCGTGGCATCTTCGAGAAAGACAGCGCCCTGGCGCGTCGTTTCCAGAAGATCGATGTCAATGAGCCCAGCGTTGAGGATACCTACCAGATTCTCAAGGGCCTGAAGAGCAATTTCGAGAAGCACCATGATCTCGAGTACACCGACCAGGCGCTGCGGGTGGCCGCTGAATTGGCGGACCGCTACATCACCGACCGTCACCTGCCGGACAAGGCGATTGACGTGATCGATGAGGCGGGCGCACGGCAGCGGTTGCAGCCGGAGGACAAGCGCCGGTCCACTATCGATGTGTCAGACATCGAGGATGTGGTGGCCAACATCGCCCGCATTCCGCCGAAGAACGTCTCTACCAGCGACAAGGACCTGCTGCGCAACCTGGAGCGGGACCTGAAAATGGTGGTCTTCGGACAGGATCCGGCCATCGAGTCCCTGTCCACCGCCATCAAGCTGGCACGTGCCGGCCTGAAGGCGCCGGAGAAACCGGAAGGTGCCTTCCTGTTCTCAGGTCCCACCGGTGTCGGCAAGACCGAGGTCACCAAGCAGCTGGCCAAGGTGCTGGGCATTGAGCTGGTGCGTTTCGACATGTCCGAATACATGGAGCGGCACACTGTCTCCCGCCTGATTGACGCGCCCCCCGGTTATGTCGGTTACGATCAGGGCGGCCTGCTGACCGAAGCGGTGAGCAAGCAACCGCACTGTGTACTGTTGCTTGATGAAATCGAGAAGGCGCACCCGGAAGTGTTCAATCTGCTGCTGCAGGTGATGGACCACGGCACGCTGACGGACAACAACGGTCGCAAAGCGGACTTCCGTCACGTGATCCTGGTGATGACCACCAACGCCGGTGCAGAGAGCATGGCGCGACGGTCCATCGGTTTCAGCGAGCAGGACCACAGCACCGATGGCATGGAGGTGATCAACAAGACCTTCACCCCGGAATTCCGCAATCGTCTGGACGGCATCATTCAGTTCCGCGATCTGCAGAAGGACACCATCACACACGTGGTGGACAAGTTCCTCACCGAACTGCAGGCGCAGCTGGATGAGAAACATGTGGTACTGCATGTGGATGACGATGCCAAGCTTTGGCTGGCCGAGCGTGGTTACGATGTGACCATGGGGGCCAGGCCCATGGCCCGCCTCATCCAGGACAAGATCAAGCGGCCGCTGGCCGAGCAGATCCTGTTCGGGCGCCTGTCCGATCACGGAGGCGATGTGTTCGTTCACCTGCGGGACGATGAGCTGGTGTTCGAGTACGAAGACGA
The DNA here is from genome assembly GCF_002934325.1 of Marinobacter persicus. Lineage (GTDB taxonomy): Bacteria > Pseudomonadota > Gammaproteobacteria > Pseudomonadales > Oleiphilaceae > Marinobacter > Marinobacter persicus_A. Next base: position 141,873 of record NZ_PTIV01000004.1, on the reverse strand, counting down.
GCCCGCCGAAGCGGTATAAAACTCACTGGCATAAAAAAGCCCCGCCATGGCGGGGCTTTTTTATGGAAATCTCTGAAGCATTAGCGGGCGCGGTAAACGATGCGGCCCTTGCTCAGGTCGTACGGCGTCAGCTCAACCTTGACCTTGTCGCCAGTCAGGATGCGGATGTAGTTCTTGCGCATCTTGCCGGAGATGTGAGCGGTAACAACGTGGCCGTTGCTCAGCTCAACGCGGAACATGGTATTGGGAAGGGTGTCGATAATAACGCCTTCCATTTCAATAGCATCTGACTTCGCCATTCAGTAGAAACCTCGCTTGGAATACTTTCGTGTGATTTTAAATGGCGCAATTCTGCCTGAATTCTTACCGTTTGGCAAAATTCAGTCAGTGTCCATTTCGCGCCAGTGGCCGTCCCGCAATGCTTCGATGGGACGGAACCGGGTTTTGTAATTCATTTTACGGCATTCGCTGATCCAGTACCCCAGGTACAGGTGCGGCAGTTGTCGTCTTTGGGCTTCCTCTATCTGCCAGAGTATGGCGAAGGTGCCCAGGCTGCGATGCTCCATTTCCGGCGAAAACACCGTGTAGATCGCCGAAATGCCATCGTCCAGCATGTCGAGGGCCGCCAGGCCAATCAGTTCTCCATCACGAGTCATTTCTACAAACCAGGAATCGGTTGCGCCCTCTACCAGGAATGAGATGAACTGATCCCGGGAGGGCGGGTACATGTCGCCGTCCCAGTGACGCTCTTCAATGTAGTGGGCGTAGAGCTGGTAATAACGCTCCTGGAAGGTGGCGGGCACCAGCCGGCATTCAATGTCGCTGTTTTTGCGAAGCACCCGGCGTTGACTGCGATCCGGCTGGAATTCGTTGACCTTGAGCCGGACCGGAACGCAGGCATTGCAGTGCTCGCAATGGGGGCGATAGTAATGGGAGCCACTTCTGCGAAACCCAAGGGCAGTGAGTTGGCTGTAGAGTCTTTTGTCCACATCTGCCCGGGGATCGACAAACATGGTGGTGGCTTCACGATCCGGCAGATAACTGCATTCGTGGGCAGGTGTCGCGAAGAATACCAGAGTTCTGAGGTTGCTCATTCAGGCCTCCGGACCTGGCCAGTGCCAGGTGAACGTCCAGTTCGGCTGATCCGGTTTGCGATCCACGCATGCCCTGAGTATAGACAGAAATTCGGCCCGGGGAATGCTCCGTGCCCCCATGCTTAGCAGGTGATCACTCTCCACCTGGCAGTCGATCATCTGATACCCCCATTCCGACAGTTGGCGGGCCAGATGCACCATCAACACCTTGGAGGCGTTGGTTTCCAGCGAGAACATGGACTCGCCAAAGAAGCAGCGCCCCAGAGCCAGGCCATACATGCCGCCGACCAGCTCACCATTGCGGTTCCAGGCCTCAATGGAATGGGCGTGGCCCATCCGGTGCAGCTCGGTGTAGGCCGCCAGCATGTCATCGGTGATCCAGGTACCTTCGGGCCGGGTATTCGCACACAGTCGGATGACTCGGCTGAAGCTCTGGTCAGCCGTGATACGGAATTTCTGCTGGTTGAGTGTGCGTCTCAGGCTTTTGGAAACGTGGATTTCATCCGGAGGCAGCACGCAGCGGGGGTTGGGCGACCACCAGAGAATGGGCTGGTCGTCGCTGAACCAGGGAAAAATGCCATTGCGGTACGCCAACAAGAGGCGCTCAGGACGCAGGTCACCTCCAAGCGCCAGAAGCCCATCGGGGTCTTCCAGCGCTTCATCAGCCGGCGGAAACCAGAGCTGATCCGGGGCGAGCCAGGGCAGGGAGGTCATTGGAATGGCGCGTTACTCTGATTGATCAAGAAACTTCTCGGCATCCAGGGCCGCCATGCAACCAAAGCCGGCCGAGGTCACCGCCTGGCGATACACATGGTCCGCCACATCGCCGGCAGCAAAAACGCCTGGGATGCTGGTCTGGGTGGCCATGCCGTTCAGGCCGGACTGGATTCGGATGTAGCCGTTGTCCATGTCCAACTGGCCTTCAAACAGGCCGGTGTTCGGCTTGTGGCCGATGGCAATGAATACGCCTGCCACGTCCAGGTCTTCGGTGGTGCCATCGTCGGTGCTCTTGATACGGATGCCGGTAACGCCAGTGCCATCGCCCAACACTTCATCCAGTGTGTGGTCCCAGACAATGTTGATGTTGCCGTGTTCGGCCTTCTCGAACAGTTTGTTCTGCAGGATCTTTTCAGCGCGCAGGCTATTCCGGCGGTGTACCAGGGTAACTTCGTCGGCAATGTTGGACAGGTACAGCGCTTCTTCGACTGCGGTGTTGCCGCCGCCGATCACAGCAACTTTCTGTTTCTTGTAGAAGAAACCATCGCACGTGGCGCAGGCGGACACGCCCTGGCCCTTGAACTTTTCCTCGGACTCCAGGCCCAGGTACATGGCCGAAGCGCCTGTGGCGATGATCAGCGCATCGCAGGTGTACTCGCCATTGTCGCCCTTGAGGCGGAAGGGGCGGTTGTTCAGGTCGGTTTCGTTGATGGTGTCGTAGACAATCTCGGTCTCGAAGCGCTCGGCGTGCTGCTGCATGCGCTGCATCAATTCGGGGCCCTGGACGCCGTTGTTGTCGCCCGGCCAGTTGTCCACGTCGGTGGTGGTGGTCAGTTGGCCGCCCACTTCAATACCGGTGATCAGTGTTGGGTTCAGGTTAGCCCGTGCCGCGTATACGGCAGCGGTGTAGCCGGCCGGACCGGAACCAAGAATGATCAGTCGCGAGTGTCGGGTTACGCTCATGTGTGTCTCCAACCAGAAAAAAGTGTCAGAAGGCTATCACGAATTCCGGGCGCTGCCATTCGTTTCAGCCAATGCGGTTTATAAAGCTTTGCTATGTGGTTAGGGCCGGTTATTCAAGAACCGAAACGGTCGTCAGCAACTGGCGCACGCGTTCGGCACTTTTGCCGGCTTCGCCTTGCTCCAGGCGGTGCCCGGCAACGGCGGGAAATACCGCTTGGAGGTCATCCGGCAGTACATGATCCCGGCCGGCCATCAGGGCCCAGGCCTTGGCGGCGCGCAGCAGGCCCAGGCCCGCCCGGGGAGACAGGCCATAGATCAGGCCCGGCATGCGACGGCTCTGTTCGAGCAGGCGCTGCAGGTAGTCCAGCACGGCAGGGCTTGCCTTGACCCGTTCCACGGCCTGCTGCAGTGATTGCAACTGTTCCCGGGGAAGAAGGGTGCCCAGGCGATCGGTCAATGCCCGGCGGTCTTCGCCCTCAAGCAGTTCACGTTCGGCTTTGGGGTCCGGATATCCCAGGCGCAGGCGCATCAGAAAACGGTCAAGCTGCGATTCCGGCAGGGGAAAGGTTCCGCCCTGTTCAATCGGATTCTGGGTGGCGATGACAAAAAACGGTGTTGGCAGAGGGCGGGTTTCGCCTTCAATTGAGACCTGCCGCTCCTCCATGGCCTCCAGCAATGCGCTTTGGGTCCGGGGCGAGGCCCGGTTGATCTCGTCGGCCAGAACCAGTTGGGAAAAGATCGGGCCGGGATGAAATACCAGATCTCCGGCCTGTTTATCGAACATGGCGTAACCAAGAAGGTCAGCCGGCAGCAGATCGTTGGTGAACTGGATGCGCTGGTAGCTGAGCCCCATGATTTTGGCCAAGGCATGGCAAAGGGTGGTTTTGCCCATGCCCGGGATGTCTTCAATGAGTAGGTGGCCTCGGGCCAGGAGGCTGCAGACGGCAAGTCGCACCTGGGGTTCCTTGCCCAGCAGTATGGTGTTGAGCTCGCTGACGACGCGGTCGATGGTCTGTTTCATGCGGTACTTAATCCCTCACCCGCTTGAGAATGTCTCCGTAGGCGTCGATACGCCGGTCCCGGAAATGTGGCCAGATGCGCCGGATGGCTTCGGTGCGCTCCCGGTCCAGTGTGGCCGTGAGGACGGTTTGATTGTGGTCGTCCGCCCGGGCGAGGAATTCGCCCTGGGGGCCGCAGATGAAGCTGTTGCCCCAGAAACGGATGCCATCACTCTGGCCGGATGGGTCCGGCTCTGTGCCTATCCGGTTGGGGGCGATAACCGGCAGGTTGTTGGCCACGGCGTGTCCGCGTTGGACGGTTACCCAAGCTTCGAGCTGGCGTTGCTGCTCGTCGGCATCGTCGGTGACGTCCCAGCCAATCGCAGTGGGGTAGATGAGCATGTCAGCCCCGGCCAGTGCCATCAGGCGGGCGGCTTCAGGGTACCACTGGTCCCAGCAGACCAGTACGCCAAGTCGCCCGACCGAGGTGTCGATGGGCGTGAAGCCACTCTCGCCACTATTGAACCGGGCATCGCCGGGCGTGAAATAGAATTTCTCATAGAAGCCGGGATCATCGGGGATGTGCATCTTGCGATACAGGCCGGCGAGACTTCCGTCCTTTTCGAAGACCACGGCCGTGTTGTGGTACACACCGTTCATGCGTCGCTCGAAGATCGATCCGACCAGTACCACACCCAGCTCTTTTGCCAGCACTGACAGTCGGTTGCTGGTGGGGCCGGGGATCGGTTCGGCCAGCTCAAAGACCGAAACGTCCTCGGTCTGGCAGAAGTACAGGGTGGCATGCAGTTCCTGCAGGACAACCAGTTGGGCGCCACCGTCAACCGCTTCTCGGATCAGGGCTTCGGAGGTGGCCAGGCTGGTTTCCTTGTTATCTGAGCAGGTCTGCTGGATGGCCGCAATGTTCAGCTGGCGGGACTCTGAGCCGCGGGTCATACCTTCAGCACTCCTTCAGGAATCTGCATGGTTATACAGTGCAGGCTGCCGTGCTGATGGATCAAGGGGCGGCAGTTGATGGGCACAACCTCCCGGTCCGGGAATATCTCGGACATAATGCGGACTGCTTCCTCGTCCTGGGCCACCTGATACACCGGGAGCAATACGGCATTGTTGATAATCAGGAAATTGGCATAGGTGGCCGGCACCCGCTGGCCGTCTTCATCGTAAAGGGCATCTGGCCAGGGCAGGGCGGTCAACTTGTAGGGTTGGCCGTCCTTGCAACGAAACTCCTGCAGCTCTTCGGCCATGGCTTGCAGTGCATCAAAGTGCTCGTCGGTTTCATCCGGGCAGGTCACATAGCAGATGTGGTCCGGTGCGCAGAAGCGCGCCAGGGTATCGATGTGGCTGTCGGTGTCGTCGCCCGCCAGGTAGCCGTGTTCCAGCCAGAGCACCCGCTCGGCGCCCAGGTGTTCGGCCAGTTTCTGTTCGATGGTTTTCCGGTCCATCGACGGGTTCCGGGTAGCGGTCAGCAGGCATTCGCTGGTGGTGAGGATGGTACCTTGCCCATCCGATTCAATGGAGCCTCCCTCCAGGACCAGATCCACCGGCTGCATGGGGTGGCGGCCAAAGACGCCGGCACCGGCCAGGTGAGTATTCAGGGCGTTGTCTTTCTCCCAGGAAAATTTGTTGCCCCAGGCGTTGAACCGGAAGTCGAGCAGGGCAAAACCTTCGTCGGTGGCTATGGTGATGGGGCCATGGTCTCTGGCCCAGGTGTCATCGGCCGGGGCCGGCACGGTAACCGCTCGGCCGGGCAGGTTGTTGGCTTCTGCCCAGGCGTTGAGTTCTCGCCCCAGCTCCTGCACGCGGGTAACAAATTCGCAGCTGATCAGCACGTGCTCGAACCGGAGTATGGCCTTTGCAATCTCCATAAACACCGGTTCAACGTCTGTCAGCATGTGGACCCAGTCCGTTCCGGGATGTGGCCACGTCAGCATAACCCCGCTTTGGGGAGCCCATTCCGCAGGTAGTACTGGTCTGGATGTCACTGGTCTTGCCCTTTGAAGCTCAAAAATCGATATTCTATCTGACCACCGTTATGGCGTCAGGTACCTGGCCTTCAAAATAAAGGTATCGAAAGTACGCGATTACCGACTGCGCTTCATCACGGTATGCAGCACCGTATCCCCTTCAAAATAGACAATGAAGTCCGGGTAATGCCACTGGCTAATGGGTGGTTGGCCGACGGGTTGGCGAATTTCCTGGGGTGGCCCCCAGCGCTCCTCGACGGCCTTCTGGCTCATGCCATTTTCCGGAAAGCTGGCGTGGCTCCGGTCAGCCTGGGTTCCCACCGGAACAGTCACTTGTTCAGCCTGAATCTGGCCGGCAATTCCCAGACCCAAGGCAAGGGTTAGGGTCAGCGTGGCAAAACGGGTTCCATTGTTGTGCATGGCAGTCTTCCTCATTGATACCGGGTCTGTATCGAATCCAGTGGGGTATGAATGAAACGTAATATCCCATAAACCCTGACAAAAAAGCAGGGCCGAGGGAAGTTTATTCTTTTTGTCTCTGGCGCACTTGCCACCGCATCACATGACGGGCAATTTGTTGACGATCGCTGTCATCGATGTGGGTAAACTCCGTGTGAACCCGCACGGTGCCGCGGTCGTCAGCTTCAAGGTCGGATACCTCGGCGATGGCCTGGGGTTGATAGAGTTCCGGTGGCAAGGTCATTCGCAGGGCCATGGTGTCGCCTTTTTCCCAGGCGCGGGGTATGGCGGAAAAGGACAGGCCGCCTTCGCTCAGGGTCACATCCTGCCAGTCTTCCGGTTGCAAGGGATTTTGCTCAAAGGCGATAATGCGGCCCAGCGTGTCGATTTTGCTGTTCAGGGATTTAATCAGCCCTGCCAGGGAGCGGTCACGCTCGGCCAGAGTGACCAGGTGGCTTTTGACATCCTGATCAAGCCGGCGAAATTCGGCCTTGAGGGCCTCTTCCGGTGAATCGTTGAAGGGATCGGTGTCAATGTCCTGATCGCCCTCCAGTCGACGAATTTCCAGACCAATACGATCATTTATACGGAAAAACTCCCGGCGGTCGCCGGACTGCGGGGTGGGTGGGGCAGTATTTTCGGTGCCTGGCATCCTATCTCCGGTTGGATTCTTTTGGTTGTTGATTCAGTGAAGACAGTTTAGCAGTTTCCAGACACGACAGACCCGAAGGTAGCAACAGGCACCTCTCTTTATGTTTAGACCCTTATCGCTATACATTGGCTTGCGGTACACGGCGGCCAAACGCCGCAATCACTTCATTTCCTTTATCTCCCTGACATCCATAATCGGCTTGATGCTCGGTGTTGCCGTCCTGATCATCGTGCTTTCGGTGATGAACGGTTTTGACCGTGAGCTTAAGCAACGCATTCTTGGCATGGTGCCGCACGCTACGATCCAGGGGGCGAATGGCCCGCTGGAGGACTGGCGGCGGGTGGATGCGCTGGTACAGGAACATCCTCGCGTAGAAGCTGCCTCACCGTTTATTCGGGGCCAGGGCATGGTCACGGGAGGCGGCAATGTCCGGGGGGTGATGCTCAACGGCGTATTGCCGGAAGAAGAAGCCTCGGTCTCGATCATCGAGGATCATTTTGTTCAGGGATCACTGGGTGACCTCAAATCCGGTGAGTTTGGCATTATTATCGGTCAGTTGATGGCCAACAGCTTGCGGCTGGGGATCGGTGATCGGTTGACGGTGGTGTTGCCAGAAGCTTCGGTCACTCCGGCCGGGGTATTACCACGGCTCAAGCGCTTTACCGTGAAGGGCATCTTTAGTGTTGGCGCGGAGCTGGATGGCAACTACGCGCTGGTACACATGGACGATGCGGCCCGGCTGATGCGCACCGGTGGCCGAGCCGAGGGCATCCGGCTGCTGGTGGACGACCTGTTTGCCGCACCCGCCGTTGCCCGTGAGGTTGCCAGAACCCTGGACGGTCGTTACTACGTTTCCGACTGGACCCGAACCCACGGCAACCTGTTCCAGGCCATCCGCATGGAAAAGACCATGATCGGTCTTCTATTAATGTTTATTGTGGCAGTGGCCGCCTTCAACATCGTATCCACCTTGGTGATGGTGGTGACCGACAAGACCGCCGATATTGCCATCCTCAGGACCATGGGCGCGACACCAGGCAAGGTGATGCGAATTTTCATTGTCCAGGGTGCGGTGATCGGTGTGTTCGGTACGCTGGTGGGTACCACCCTGGGGGTGCTTGGTGCCTGGTATGTGAGCGACATTATTTCCTGGGTGGAGGGATTGTTGGGCCACAAGTTCCTCAGCGCCGATGTCTATTTCATCAGCTACCTGCCTTCCCAGCTGCAATGGAACGATGTGTTTATTATCAGTGGCGCCGGTCTGGTCATGAGCCTGCTGGCTACCATCTATCCGGCCTGGCGGGCATCGCGGGTCGAACCGGCGGAGGCGTTGCGTTATGAGTGATCGTCATCAGGAGCAGGATGCCACCCCGGCGGTGATTGACTGTCGTGAGGTGACCCGCACCTACACCGAGGGGCCGGAAAAGCTCACTATTTTCTCCGACATCTCTCTGCAGGTGCGGCCGGGTGAAACGGTGGCCATTGTTGGTAGCAGCGGCGCGGGCAAGACTACCCTGCTAAACCTGTTGGGCGGACTGGACCGTCCGTCCTCGGGCCATATCCGGATTTGTGGCCAGGATATTCACCGGCTCTCGGAAGCGGGCCGCGCGAAATTCCGCAGTGGTCATCTGGGGTTTGTCTATCAGTTCCACCATTTGTTGCCGGAGTTTTCCGCGCTGGAAAATGTGATGATGCCCTGTGCCCTGGCAGGCATGAAGCCGGCCCAGGCAAAAGAGAAGGCAAAAAGCCTGCTGGTCCGGGTGGGGCTGGCCGAGCGGCTGGAGCACAAACCGGCGGAGCTTTCAGGCGGCGAGCGGCAGCGGGTGGCCATTGCCCGCGCCCTTGTAAACGACCCTCAATGCGTGCTGATGGATGAACCCACCGGGAACCTGGATGAGCAGACGGGTGAAGGCGTTCGAGCCTTGATTGAGGATTTGCGCGATCAGTCAGGTACAGCGTTTGTCATGGTGACCCACGATATGACCATGGCCCGCAGCCTGGGCCGGGTGTTGCGTCTTGAGCAGGGAAGGCTGGTTCAGGAAGTATAGGAACCGCGGGTTTGCTTGAGTCGGGTCATCCGGCGCGAGCGCCAGTCGTTTCGTATTTTGCGGCGCCACAGGTACTGGATGGCCAGGTAGGCAACGCAGGCAGCGACGGTCGCGACAATCAGCGACCCCAGGTAAAGCGGAATCCCGATATCCACCAGCCGGTGGCTGAGCCAGGGCAGGGACAGTTCGAATTCGAAGGCCAATAGCGGGCGATCCAGAATCCAGGCGCCAATACGGTAATTAAAATAGAACATCGGCGGCATGGTGAGGGGGTTGCTGATCCAGACCAGGACGACGGATAGCGGAAGGTTGGCATTGAACCAAATGGCGAAGAACGCGGCGGCAATCATCTGGAACGGCATGGGAATAAAGCAGAACCAGACGCCAACCAGGAAGGCCCTGGCGACGCAGTGCCGATTGATGTGCCACAAGTTGGGTTCATGAAGAACATCACCGAGAAAGTGCAGTGAGCGAATCGACTGCACCTTTTCCGGAGTCGGCAAATACCGCTTCATGAACTTCTTCGGCATTAAATATCCGGCCTGTGATCTGAGTCAGGTGATAACCGGTGGTTGGGATCACCGGCCAAAAACAACGGAGGACAAGGAATGTCCCGAATCAGCGCTCGCCTGCGGGTGCCCCGCCTGAGGGCACCGGGCAACGCTTACCTCATCGCGTTTTGTTCCGGCGTCATCTTACTGTATAGATTGGCGCTATGGCCAGCCTCTGTGTGGTGGTTGGCAGTAGCAATGCTGGCAGCCGCTATCTGGTGGTGGTCTCGCCTCCCTTCCCGGCGCCATTTGGCTCCCGCATTGCTGTGCTGTTTCCTGGTGGGCCTCCTGTGGGCTGGCTGGAGCAGCTTCCACCGCCTGGATCAAAAGCTGGGTGAGTCCGAGCAGGGGCGTACGGTCGGCGTTTCGGGGTACCTGTGCAGCCTGCCCAGCCCCGGGAGTTTCGATAGTCTGCGTTTTGATTTTTGCGTGACCGGCTGGCTGGATGAGCAGAGCGCCGCCCCTTCAATCCCCCGACCGCAGAAACTTCGGCTGGCCTGGTATGGTCGTGAGGGCAGGGAGCTGCCGGATCATCGGCTGCGTTTGGACGTGGTGCTTAAACGCCCCCATGGCAATCTCAACAGCGCCGGATTCCGCTACGAGGACTGGCTTTTTCGCAACGGCATCCGGGCGACGGGCAGCATTCGCGATATTGCCGCTGCGCCGGGCATAACCTGTGGGTGGGTATGCCATTACCATCAGCGGTATCGGCAGGTGGCTCAAGTGGTTCATGAGCGTTTCCGCGAGGCCGAATACTACCCACTGATTGCGTCTCTGTTGATTGGCAATCGAAACTACCTGACCGATGAGCATTGGCAGACCCTGAAGGCGACCGGCACGATTCATCTCGTCGCCATTTCCGGTCTGCACCTGGGGTTGCTCGCCCTGGCGGTTGGTGTGAGTGTTCGCAAGTTATTGTTATTGCTGCCAGTAGTCTGGTTGCCGGAGCATCGCATTCGTCTCTGGACATTCTGCCTGGTGGTTGGTGCCTGCTTTCTCTATGCCCTGCTGGCAGGGTTTGGGGTGCCAACGCGCCGGGCGCTGATCATGGTGGGGATTGGCGGCTGGTACCTGTTACTTGCCCGGGAAACCAGTCCCTGGCGACCGTACCTGCTGGCGTTGACCCTGGTTTTGGCGTTAGATCCGTTCGCGCCACTGGACCAGGGCTTCTGGCTCTCGTTCGGTGCCGTGACGGTGTTGCTTTTGGCCTTCGCCGGCCGGTTCTCGGCTCCCGGCTGGTTGAAAGGCCTGGTCATTGCCCAACTCGCCATTTTCGCGGGCCTGTGGCCAATACTGACGGAACTCGGTCAACAACAGCCCCTGGCGGGTATGGTTGCCAACCTGGTGGCGATTCCCTGGTTGTCGCTGGTGGTCATGCCGCTCCTGTTTGCGGGTGTCTTATTGGGTGTGCTGTTGGGCGCGCCTGTGCTCAATGGGGTGATGTCAGTCTTTGATCTGGTCCTTGGCGTTCTTTGGTCCTGGTTGCAGCTCGTTCAATCCCTGTCGTTGCCGTCCCTGGCAGACCCGCCCGGTTTATTGGTGGGTCTGCTGGCCGTTTGCGTGCTTCTCGCGTTGCGGTTCCCGATGGCCTGGTTTCGGACGCTGACAATGTTGGTAGTGTTGGTCTGGGGCGGGTTGGTGATCTGGGATACGCCGGCCCGGGCCAATCTGCCGGTGCCCGTTCCGGAGGTGGTAATCTGGGATGTCGGGCAGGGGTTGTCGGTTCTGGTGCGTTCTGAAAGCCGGGTACTCATATACGACACGGGCCCGGGTGTGGAGGGTGTGTATTCGTCAGTCGAATCGGTGCTGATTCCTGGCCTGGAGGCCCGGGGTGTCCGCCGTATCGATGACCTGGTGGTTAGTCATGGCGACAACGATCATGCCGGAGGCCTGTCGCTGTTGTTGCAAAGCCTGGAGATAGGGCGATGGTTCAGTGGCGAGGCTCAGGCGATTGCTGAAAACCTCGACTCTGTTGTGGCAGCCCGCATCCAGCCTTGTCCGGATGGTGTCCGGTATTGGGCGGGGCTGGCGTTGAATTTCTGGCATTCCTCTGTGGCTGACGAGGGCAACGCCGCCTCCTGCGTTCTGGAGGTGTATCACCCGGGCTCTGGAACCAGTCTGTGGCTGACGGGCGATATCACCAAAGCGGTGGAGCGAGAAATGCTGGAAGCTGGCGTTCATCGAAGGCTGGCTGAGCGGCGTGCTCAACAGTGGGTAGTGGCGCCACACCATGGCAGCAGGACCTCCTCGTCCCCTGATTGGATTCGTGCCATGGCGCCTGACGAGGTGATATACACGGCCGGTTATCAGCACCGATATGGTCATCCCCATCCCGAGGTGACGCGGCGTTACCGTGACGCCGGCGCGCAGGCCCTCAACACGGCCTGTTCGGGAGAGATTTCCATAACCTTTAATGGCGAAGGTCCGGTCATCCACGAACGCCGGCATTTTTCGCCCTTTTGGATTGGTGGTGCTGGCCTCGCGCGTGATCAATGTCAGATCCCGTGACGATGCGGGTGTGGCCTGGTGATGCTCCTATGCTAAAGTAGCGCCCGCTCGTTATTAATCAGGGAGATCAAGCGTGTTCGAGCTTCTGAAAGCTGGTGGCATCCTGATGGTGCCCATTGTTGCCTGTTCCATTCTGGCTCTGGCCATTATCCTGGAGCGGTTCTGGTCCTTGCGGGTATCCAGGGTTGCACCGTCCCAGTCCGTGACTGAACTCTGGCGCTGGATCAAGAAGAAGGAGCTGAACAGCAAAAAGCTGAAAGCGCTCCAGGCATCATCTCCACTCGGGCAAGTGCTGGCGGGCGGCCTGATGAACGCCAAGCATGGCCGGGAAATCATGAAGGAAAGCATCGAGCAGGAAGCCAGCCAGGTTATCCATCAGCTTGAACGTTTCCTGAATCCGCTTGGGACGATCGCCACCATCACGCCATTGCTGGGTCTGCTGGGTACCGTTATCGGCATGATCAAGGTTTTCGCCGAGATCCAGTTGGCGGGCGTTGGCAACGCCGGCAACCTGGCCGGGGGCATTTCCGAGGCTCTGATCACCACGGCCGCCGGTCTGAGTGTCGCCATTCCCGCCCTGATTGCTCACCGTTATTTCATCCGCCGCGTGGATGAGCTGGTGGTGAATATGGAGCAGGAAGCCATCAAGCTGGTTGAAGTGGTCCATGGTGACCGCGAAATCGACGTCGAAGGAGCCTGAACGTCGTGAAGTTCAAACGCCAGAGAAGCAAGGAGGTCGGGGTCGACCTGACACCACTGATCGATGTGGTCTTCCTGCTGCTGATTTTTTTCATGGTGTCCACCACCTTCACCCGGGAAAGCCACCTGCAGGTTGAACTGCCGGAAGCCAGTGGTGAGCCGGCATCGCCTGCAGAAGTGCAACAGATTGATGTGGTGATCAACGCCGATGGCCAGTACATCCTCAATGACAGGACACTGGTCAACAATCGCCGCGAAACCCTGGAGCGGGGCGTTCGGGAACTGGCGGAAGGGGATAACACCCTGCCGTTCATTATTACCGCCGATGCCCGTACTCCTCACGAGTTTGTCGTCAGAGCCATGGACGTTGCCGGTCGCCTCGGATTCGCGAAACTGAGCATAACCACCGAACGAGAGGCTGAAAGCCCGTGATGAATGCAAGGCCGGAGCCATTAAAGGCGCCGCCAACCAGCGGTTGGGAAACCTACAAGCGGCTGCTGCGATACGTAAAGCCCTTCTGGCTGGCGTTTTCGCTGGCGGTTCTTGGCAATGTTATCTACGCCGCGGCGTCCACCGGTATGGCGGCGGCGATGGAGTATGTCATTGCCGCTATCGAGAATCCGACCGCCGAAAACCGGATCCTGCTGACCGGTATGATTGTTGGTGTCTTTGCCCTGCGGGGGATGGGCACGTTCTTCAGCCAGTATTTCATCAGCTACGTGGGGCGCAACGTGATCAACGCCTTGCGAAACGACGTCTTTGACCGACTGATGACCCTGCCTTCCCGTTATTTTGACAACAACGCCGCCGGTCGGCTGGTGTCCAAACTGACCTTCAACGTGGAACAGGTGGCGGAAGCCACCACAAATGCGGTCACCATCACGTTGCGTGAAGGTCTCACCATTATTGGCCTTCTGAGCTTCATGATCTACACCAACTGGAAGCTGACACTGGTGTTCCTGATTGTGGGCCCGATTATTGGTTTGGTGGTGAACTACGCCAGCAAGCGATTTCGTCGCATCAGCCAGCGCATCCAGGGCTCCATGGGCGACATTACCCATGTAGCGTCTGAATCCATCAGCGGGTACCGGGTGGTGCGGACCTTTGGTGGCGAAGACTATGAGCGGGACCGTTTTCGTGATGTCAGTGCCCGCAACCTGAAGCAGAGCCTCAAGATGGCTTCCACTCAGGCCATCAGTGTTCCGGTAATCCAGGTGTTGGTGGCTATAGCTATTGCAGCGTTGGTGTGGACGATGCTGTCGCCGGAAATCCGGGGCGAAATGTCCACGGGTGAATTAGTGGCCTTCATTACCGCTGCTACCACCATGGCCAAGCCCATCCGTCAGGTGACTTCAGTACACTCCAAAATCCAGAAAGGGGTGGCTGCCGCGTATGATGTGTTCGAGACCATGGACGAAGAGCCGGAGCACGATGAAGGCACCTACGCTCCTGAGCGGGTTGATGGACACATCGAGTTTGACCGGATGTCGTTCCGCTATCGGGATCAACTGGACAACGTACTCGACGACATCACGCTCGACATTCCCGCAGGCCAGAGTGTGGCTCTGGTGGGCCGCTCTGGTAGTGGCAAATCCACGATGGTCAGTCTTCTGCCGCGGTTCTATGAGTACACCGGCGGCGATATCCGCATTGATGGCCATTCGCTGAAGGACTACTCCCTGAGCGCGCTGCGCGCCCAGATTGCGTTGGTCAACCAGAACGTGGTGCTGTTCAATGACACCATCGCTGCCAATATTGCCTACGGTGCCCTCCGGCACTGTACCCGTGAAGAGATTCGGGAAGCGGCGGAAAAGGCCCATGCCTCGGAATTCATTGATCGCATGCCCGAGGGGATGGACACCCTGATTGGCGACAATGGCCTGATGCTGTCCGGTGGCCAACGCCAGCGACTGGCCATTGCCCGAGCCATCCTCAAAGATGCGCCTGTCCTGGTCCTGGACGAGGCCACGTCTGCCCTGGATACGGAATCCGAGCGCCATATTCAGGAAGCGCTGGAGACTGTTATGAAGGGGCGGACCACGCTGGTGATTGCGCACCGCCTGTCGACCATTGAGAAGGCCGATCGCATTCTGGTGATGGACAACGGCCGTATTGTTGAGTCCGGTACGCACGAGGAACTGCTGGCCCAGGAAGGGGCGTACGCCCAGTTGCACCAGATTCAGTTCAGTGAACACGCATGAGTAAGGACCTGGTTGAAACGCTCTGGTACGGCCACGGCCGCCCCCTGGCGCCACTGACGCCGCTTACCTGGCTTTATCGTGCCGTTGCGGAATCAAAGCGTAAAAAGGCCCTGCGTGAAGCAGCACAGCCGTTGCCGGTCCCGGTGGTGGTGGTCGGCAATATTACGGCCGGCGGTACTGGCAAATCGCCGTTGACCGCCCGGCTGGTCCAGTTAATGAAAGAGCAGGGCTGGCGGCCGGTGATTCTGAGCCGGGGGTATGGCGGTAAAAGCGAAGAGTATCCCCTGGAAGTAACAGAAGGCACGCCTGCCGGTGTCTGTGGTGATGAGCCGCTGATGTTGTCATTGGCCACCGGCTGCCCGGTGGTGGTGGACCCGGATCGCCTTCGGGGTGCTCACCATGCCATCGAAAAGCAGTTGGGCGATATTCTGATTTGCGATGATGGCATGCAGCATTACCGTCTGCCCCGAGACTTGGAGCTGGCAGTATTCGATGCTAGGCGCGGGGTCGGAAACGGCGCCCTGATTCCGGTCGGCCCATTACGTGAGCCGCTGGATCGTCTGAACACCGTGGATTTCGTTATTCTGAATGGCGAGCCCTTTCCCGAATCGGGCCAGTCAATCGCCCGGTTTGCCGGCGTGACCCATGAGGATATCCACGCCATGGCGCTTGAGCCGTCGGCACTGGTCAATATCAATTCCGGCGATACTCTGCCTCCAGAGGCCCTGCACAACCGGGGCGTTCGAGCGGTGGCGGGTATTGGCAACCCCACCCGATTCTTCGATGCCCTGAAAAATCTGGGCGCCCGGGTGACGGAAAAGCCTTTCCCCGACCACCACCATTTTCGCCCCGAGGACCTGGGCTTTCACCGTGGCGAATGGCTGGTCATGACCGCCAAGGATGCGGTGAAGTGCAGGGGATTTGCCCCCGACAACGCCTGGATGTTGACGGTGGAGGCCAAACTGTCGGAACCTTTTGAACAACATTTCCTGGAACGGCTGGCCGCCTGTTCTGACCGCTCCGTGCATCACGAGACAGAGAGACCGAAACATGGATAAGAAACTGTTGGCTATGCTGGCCTGCCCGGTGTGCAAGGGCGAGCTGAAGCTTAATGACGCCCGTACCGAACTGATTTGCTACCAGGACGCAATGGCCTTCCCCATTCGTGAAGGTATTCCGGTGATGCTGTCAGGCGAAGCCCGCACCCTGACCACGGACGAACGTCTGGATAAACACTGATCGTACAAAGGTTATCAAGTATGTCATTTACGGTTGTCATTCCTGCCCGCTACGCCTCCAGTCGCCTGCCGGGGAAACCATTGGCGGACATTGCCGGCAAGCCGATGATCCAGCATGTTTTCGAGCGTGCAGGAGAGAGCCGGGCAGCAAGGGTGGTGATTGCGACTGACGATGCTCGCATTGAAGAGGCCTGTCGTCAGTTTGATGCCGAGGTCGTGATGACGTCGCCCTACCATGCCAGTGGTACCGACCGGCTGGAAGAAGTGGCCCGCAAGCTGGATCTGGAACCGGACCATCGGGTCGTGAATGTTCAGGGCGATGAGCCACTGATTCCGCCCGCCTTGATCAACCAGGTGGCTGAAAACCTGGAGCAGTACCCGGAAGCGTCGATTGCCACCCTGTGCGAGCGCCTTCACGACGTGCACCACGTGTTCAATCCCAACGTCGTTAAGGTGGTCTGTGATGCCCGTGGCATGGCCCACTATTTCAGCCGGTCCCCGATTCCCTGGGCCAGGGATTTGTGGCCGCAAGGCGCCCATCCCGACGAGCTCGACCTGCCGGACAATATCGGCTATTTCCGCCATATCGGCATCTATGGTTATCGGGCCAGCGTCCTGAGCCAGTTTGTGCAATGGCCACCGGCGCCAACCGAACAGATCGAATCCCTGGAGCAGTTGCGGGCTCTCTACAATGGTGCCCAGATTCACGTGGACATCGCCGAGCGCCCACCGGCACCGGGTATTGATACCGAGGCGGACCTGATTCGTGTTCGTGCATTGATGGAAGCCGGGGGCCGCGGTGTCTGAGCAGAAAATCCGTATATTGTTTGTCTGCCTGGGCAACATCTGCCGGTCACCGAGTGCCGAAGGTGTGTTTCGCCAGTTGGCGGAACGTGAAGGGCTGTTGAGTACGCTTGAAATCGATTCCTGCGGCACGGGCCACTGGCACATTGGCAAGAAGCCGGATGCCCGGGCGACCGCGGCCGCTGCCCGGCGTGGCGTGGATCTTAGTGGTTTACGGGCCAGGCAGATTGAGCCGGAGGATCTGGACCGGTTTGATTATATTCTGACCATGGATCGCGCCAATCTCGCAGATGTGCGGGATATGTGGCACCAGAACGGCGGTACCGAGCCACAGCTGTTCCTCAGCTTTGCCAGTGCCGACGCCATGGAAGTGCCCGATCCGTATTACGGTGGCGAGGATGGTTTTGACCAGGTGCTGGATCTGATTGAGCAGGCCAGTGAGGGCCTGCTGCGGGAGATCCGGGAGCGTTTGGCTTGAAGCCGGCCTGCTCTCCCTGTGAACAGGTCGATCTCGTTGATCTGAATAGCCTTCGGGTGCACGCCTCGGCCAGCTACCTCATCAACGTTCATTCGGTTGACGATCTGAATCACGCCCTGGCGTGGGCCGAAAAGCATAATGTGCCGCTGCAGGTATTGGGCGGTGGCAGCAACCTGGTGTTTGTCGATCACTTCCCGGGATTGGTCCTGCACATGGCCATGAAAGGGCGTCAGCTTGAGCCTCTGGATGACGATCAGGCCATGCTGGTTCTGAAAGCGGGTGAGAATTGGCACGAAGCCGTGTTGTTTGCGGCCCGTGCCGGTTACCGGGGCATCGAGAATCTGGCGCTGATCCCCGGCACCGCCGGCGCGGCTCCGGTGCAGAATATTGGTGCCTACGGCGTGGAGCTGTGCGACACCCTGGAATCACTCACCGCCCTGGACCGTTCTTCTGGTCAGCTGGTCACCCTGACGGCGGCCGACTGCTGCTTTGGCTACCGGGACAGTCGATTTAAGCACGAACCCGGCCGGTACATTATTGTTGAAATCCGGTTGCGGCTTTCCCGCTCGGCGCCTTTCCGGCTGGGGTATGGCGACCTTCAGGCCCGTTTGCCTTCCAGAGATGCCGAGTTGACGCCTTTGGCGGTGGCCCAGGCGGTGATGGCCGTGCGCCAGGAAAAGCTGCCGGACCCATCGGTATTGCCCAACGCGGGCAGTTTTTTCAAGAATCCGGTGGTGTCCCAGGCCGATTACCAACAACTGCAGGCGCGCTTTCCCGGGCTTGTGTCCTATCCGGTGGAGCAGGGCGTGAAGCTGGCGGCGGGCTGGTTGATTGACCAGGCCGGCTGGAAAGGTTTCCGCAACGAACGGGTCGGGGTGCACGATCGCCAGGCTCTGGTTCTGATTAACCATTCCGGCGGGTCTGGCCGGGATATCCTGGCGCTCGCCAGGGATATAAGGGCGTCGGTGCAGGAGAGATTCGGGGTGGCGCTGGAAATGGAGCCCGGTATCGTTGGAACCGAAACTTAAACAGCGGTTAGCTGGTACGTCCTGAGAGCCAACCACATAAAAAAGCCATCCCGGGCAACTCCCGGGATGGCTTTTTTGGTTGTGATTCGGCTTCTTGCCTTCTTACGCGCTTACAGGCCGCCCTTGGGGGAGGCTTTCACCAGGAACGGCAGGGCTTCTTCCAGCGGAATGTCCTGCTTGTCCGCGTCACGACGGCCCTTGTATTCCAGGGTGCCGGCCTGCAGGCCGCGGTCGGATACCACGAAGCGGTGTGGCAGTCCCATCAATTCCATGTCGGCAAATTTCACGCCCGGGCGTTCCTTGCGGTCGTCCAGCAGCACGTCGTAGCCGGCCTGGCGCAGTTGCGCGTACAGCTTCTCACCGGCCTCGGCCACGGCTTCGGATTTGTGGCCGTTGAGGGTAACAATGGCTACTTCGAACGGGGCAATGGCGTCCGGCCAGATGATGCCCTTGTCGTCGTGGTTCTGCTCGATGGCAGCAGCGACGATCCGGGATACACCAATGCCGTAGCAGCCCATCTCCAGGGTGACCGCCTTGCCGTTTTCATCCAACACGTTGGCGTTCATGGCCTCGCTGTATTTGTTGCCCAGCTTGAAGATGTGGCCCACTTCGATGCCCCGGCGGATTTCCAGGGTGCCCTTGCCGTCCGGGCTCGGGTCGCCTTCAACCACGTCACGCAGGTCTTCCACGCGGCCCAGGGCGACGTCGCGCTCCCAGTTCACGCCGGTCAGGTGGTAGTCGTCCTTGTTGGCGCCACAGACGAAGTCCGCCAGATGAGCGGCGCTGCGGTCCACAATCATCGGCACCGGCAGGTTGACCGGGCCGATGGAGCCGGGCTTGCAGCCGATGGCCTTTTCGATCTCTTCATCGGTGGCCATGGTCAGCGGCTCGGCGATGCCGTCCAGCTTTTCCGCCTTGATTTCGTTCAGGTTGTGATCGCCGCGCAGGATCAGCGCCACCAGGCCGGACTTGCCGTCTTCATCCGGCTCACCCTGGACCAGCAGGGTTTTCACGCTGTTTTCCGCTGGCAGGTTCAGGAATTCCGCCACCGCAGCAATCGTTTTCTGGCCCGGGGTGTGCACTTCGACCATCTCCTGGGATGGCGCCGGACGATCACCGGCCGGGGCAACGGCTTCGGCCTTCTCGATGTTGGCGGCGTAATCGCTGTCGGTGGAGAACACGATGTCGTCTTCACCGGAGGAGGCCAGCACATGGAACTCGTGGGAGGCGCTGCCGCCGATGGCGCCGGAGTCGGCCTGCACCGGGCGGTAGTTCAGGCCCAGGCGGTCAAAGATATTGCAGTAGGTCTGGTGCATCACCTCGTAGGTTTCATCCAGGGAGTCCCGGCTGATGTGGAAGGAGTAGGCGTCCTTCATCAGGAATTCCCGGGCCCGCATTACGCCAAAGCGGGGACGGCGCTCGTCACGGAACTTGGTCTGGATCTGGTAGAAGTTGGCCGGCAATTCCTTGTAGCTCTTCAGCTCGTTGCGGATCAGGTCGGTGATGACTTCCTCGTGCGTGGGACCGAAGCAGAAATCACGACCGTGACGGTCGTTCAGGCGCAGCAGCTCGCCGCCGTACTGTTCCCAGCGACCGGATTCCTGCCAGAGTTCCGCGGGCTGTACGGCCGGCATCAGTACTTCCTGGGCGCCGCTCTTGTCCATTTCCTCGCGAACGATGCGCTCTACCTTGCGCAGGGTGCGCAGGCCCATGGGCAGCCAGGTGTACAGGCCCGCGGCCAGTTTGCGGATCATGCCGGCGCGAAGCATCAACTGATGGCTGATGATTTCGGCGTCGGCCGGGGTCTCTTTCTGGGTGGCAATCAGATAACGGCTTGCTCGCATGGTGTTTTCCGCTTTCCTGCAAAAATAAACGTTGGAGTGAACATTGCCCTTTATTGTACGGAGCCCGCCCCTTCAGGTACAGCCAGACCAATGGCGGTCATGACAGGTACCCCAGGGGCAGGGCGGTGCTGTCCAGTACCCGTCGTAAGACGAAGCTGGAATGCACACCACTGACCCCCGGGATACGGGTGATGTGGTTAAGCAGGAACTGGTGGTAGTGGTCCATGTCCGGGACCACCACCTTCAGCATGTAATCGGCGCTCTGGCCGGTGATCAGGTAGCACTCCTGGACTTCCGGAAACTCCGAAACGGTGTCCTCAAAGGCGGCAAATCGCTCCGGCGTGTGGCGGTCCATGCCGATCAGGATGATGGCGGTCAGGGACAGGCCCAGTTTCTTGTGGTCCAGGATGGTGGCCGTGTGCATGATGATGCCGGCCTCCTCCAGCGCCCGAACCCGGCGCAGGCACGGAGAGGGCGACAGGCCCACTTTTTCTGCCAGTTGTTGGTTGGTCAGGGAGCCGTCTTTCTGCAGGCACTCCAGGATTTTTCGGTCCATTCGGTCGATTTTTGCCAGGGGCTTATTGTTTTCCGGCATTAGCTGTCTCCGATGTGATGTATTGCGCAATAATATATCCAAAAATATCGGCAGGATGGAAAAAACGCAAACAAATAGCGTGGATCTGGCACTACACTGTGGGTAAATCGGTAATTCACAGAAGGAAGTTCTCGATATGGCTTTTGATCATCGCAAATATGCCCCCTTCAAGCCTGTTGGCAAGAAGGATCGTCGCTGGCCGGATCAGGTGATCGATAAGGCGCCTGACTGGTGTGCGGTGGACCTGCGTGATGGTAACCAGGCGCTGGTCAAGCCCATGACCGTGGCGCAGAAACAGCGGTTGTTCGACCTTCTTGTGAAACTGGGTTTCAAGGAAATCGAAATCGGCTTTCCGGCGGCCAGCCAGCCGGATTTTGATTTCTGCCGCAAACTGATCGAGGGCAACCGAATTCCCGACGACGTGAAAATCCAGGTGTTGACCCAGGCGCGCCCGGAACTGATCGAGCGCACCTACGAAGCGCTTGAGGGCGCCAAGCAGGCCATCGTGCACGTCTACAATTCCACCTCCACCGTCCAGCGCGAGCAGGTGTTCGGTATGGACCGGGCCGGTATTCGTGACATTGCCATTCGTGGCGCAAAAGTGGTGCAGGACTATGCCGCGAAATACCCGGATACCGACTGGACCTTCCAGTATTCACCGGAGAGCTTTACCGGCACCGAGCTGGATTACGCTGCGGAGGTGATTGATGCGGTAAACGATGTCTGGCGTCCGGACCAGGGCCAGAAGGTCATCATCAATCTGCCGGCGACGGTGGAAATGGCGATGCCCAACGTGTTCGCCGACCAGGTGGAATGGATCTGCGACAACATCCGCTACCGTGACGACATTCGCATCAGTCTGCATACCCACAATGACCGGGGTTGTGCCGTGGCGGCGGCCGAGCTGGGTGTGATGGCAGGTGCCGATCGCATTGAAGGCACCCTTATGGGTAATGGTGAGCGCACCGGTAACATGGATCTGGTGACCATGGCCATGAATCTGTATTCCCAGGGCGTGGACCCGGAAGTGGATCTGTCCGGCATGGCCGAGATCACCGAGGTGGTGGAAGCCTGCACGGAAATTTCCACGCATCCCCGTCATCCCTATGCGGGCGAGCTGGTGTTCACGGCGTTCTCAGGTAGTCATCAGGATGCCATTCGCAAGTGTTTGGCCCGGCGCAAGGATGGCGAGGTCTGGAATGTGGCCTACCTGCCCATTGATCCCTCGGATCTGGGGCGTCGTTATGAGGAAGTGGTGCGTATCAACAGCCAGTCCGGCAAGGGCGGTGTGGCCTATGTGCTGGAGCGGGATTACCAGATCACCCTGCCGCGCTGGTTGCAGATTGAGTTTGCCAAGGTGGTTCAGCGTGAGGCAGAAACCAATGGCGGCGAGATCGATTCCGACACCGTTCACCGGTTGTTCGAGGAGCGCTATCTGGCGGTACCCGAGGACTGGGCGCTGCGGTCTTACGACCTGCATCGTAATGACGAGGGCGTCAGTGCGGAAGTGTCCATGGGCTCAGACGGTTCGCCGGTCAGCATGCAAGGGCGTGGCCTTGGCGCTGTGGAGGCGGTTTCGGATGCGCTGAACAAACAGTTTGGTGTGGCGATTGCCGTGGAAGCCTACGATGAATTTTCCCTGGGCGAGGGCACCAACGCCAATGCGCTGGCCTGTATCCGTCTAACGGCCAATGGTCAGCACTGCAGTGCCGCCGCCCTGGCGGAGGACACCACGTCCGCCACGCTGCAGGCGTTGTTCTCGGCGGTGGCCCAGGCTGTGGGCACGGCGGTGCGTGGGAAAAACGAGGCGACCGCCGAAGCCTGATCAATCCGGCGCCCATAAAAAAGGCCAGCATGTTGCTGGCCTTTTTTCCTTCTGCCCGTGAGGGGCATCCGGCAGATGACGTAATCGCTTACAGGGGCGTTACGTTTTCCGCTTGCGGGCCTTTCGGGCCCTGGGTCACGGTGAATTCCACCTTCTGACCCTCTGCCAGGGTACGGAAACCGTTGGCGTTGATGGCGCTGTAGTGAACGAACACGTCACTGCCGCCTTCCTGAGCAATAAAGCCAAAGCCCTTGGCCTCGTTGAACCATTTGACCTGGCCGGTTTTGGTATCAGACATTGATCTATCCTGTCGTACTTAAAAGTTTGCCCTCACGGGACCTTCTTATGCCGGGATGTCTGGAGCGTACTGAGGAAGGAGTAACGGACCCTGCCGGGCCGGTGTAACGCATTCGCCAAATACCGCTGCAGATAATCACAGCAATTTCAGTATAGACCGACTTCCGGGGGCGTCAATACAATGATTGGCCTTAAATTCCGGTAACTGTAATCCCGGATTAATCTTGGGAACTCAGGGGGTTAGTTGTGTCTGTGTCGACGCTTGTAACCTCGGCCTGGATGCGTCCCTGCCCGAGGTGGGCGGCGATGGATTGGCCTGGGCTGAGCTGGTCCGCACGGCGCACGATGCGATCCTCCTCGTCTTTGACGATGGCGTAGCCCCGCCCGAGGGTTGCCAGGGGGCTGACCAGGTTCAGCGTCTGGGCCAGGTGCTCCAGGCGTTCTCCCTGGTGCTTCAGGCTCTGCTGCATGCCCATGGTCAGGCGCTGTTGCAGTTGTGCCACCTGCTCGTTGGCCCGGGTCAGGGTCTGGCGGGGGGACTGGGTGCTCAGTCTCTGGTATAGGTGTTCGGCACGCACCTGGTGCCGCTCCAGCCGCTGGCGCATGCTTTGATGCAGGCGGATTTCCAGCTCGTCCATGCGCTGGGCCTTCTCCTGCAGTTCCCGTCTTGGGTCGCGAAGGCGGGCGTGAAGGTGGTCCAGTTGAGTCTGAAGGCGTTGGAGCTGCCGGCGGGTTGCTTGTGTCAGGCGGGCTTCCTGCTCCACTAACCGGCGCAGCCAATCCCGTTGGTCGGGCGAGATTTTCTCGGCCGCCGCAGAGGGTGTGGGGGCCCGCAGGTCCGCGACAAAATCGCCAATGGTGACATCCACTTCGTGGCCCACGGCGCTGACGGTGGGAATAGAGCAGGCGGCGATGGCGCGTGCAACCGCCTCTTCGTTAAAGCACCACAGATCCTCCAGCGAACCGCCGCCCCGGCCGATAATCAGAACATCCGCCACGTTGTGGCGCTGGGCCTGTTCGATGGCGCGAACGATGTTGGCGGTGGCCGCCTGGCCCTGAACCGCCGTCGGGTATAGCGTCACCGGGATTGCCGGGCAGCGGCGAGCCAGCACGGTCAGGATGTCGTGAATGGCGGCGCCAGTGGGGGAGGTGACCACGCCAATGTGTCTTGGCGGATGCGGTAGCGGCTTCTTGCGGGCCGGATCGAACAGACCTTCGTTCTGGAGTTTCAGCTTCAGGGCGTCGAACGCCTGCTGCAGGGGCCCCAGGCCAGCCGGTTCCAGGTGTTCCACAATGATCTGGAAATCGCCCCGATTTTCGTAAAGCGTGACCTTGCCCCGGATGCGAATCTGGTCGCCTTCTTTCGGAATATCCCGCAGGCGCTGGTTGGCGCCCCGGAACATAGCGCAGCGAATCTGGCATTTTTTGTCCTTCAGGGAGAAATACCAGTGTCCGGACGAGGGGCGAGCAAAACTGGAGAGCTCGCCTTCTACCCACACCTGCATGAAGGACGACTCCAGCAGGTGCCGTGCCTGATGGTTCAGTTCCGAAACGGTCAGGGCGCGGGGGCGGGAATCCGGGTAGGGCGTTGTCAAGGTGCTCGCTCCGTGGTTGTTCGTACGCAATAGCCGAAGGTTGGCAGGCAAAAATAACGTAAATTCAGAAAGATGCAATAAATCGGCAAAAACCGCGCGGTTTACTGTAGGCGATCACGACTTTATAATAGATCGATTAAGGATTTTGCTTTGCTGTGCCAGCAATGGCGCAGTGCAGAAATCTCAACTTAGCACGTTCAAAAGGCGGATCCCAATGCTGCGTATTGCCGAAGAAGCCCTCACGTTTGACGACGTTCTGCTCGTTCCCGGATATTCCGAAGTCCTGCCCCATCAGGTCGACCTGAAGACCCAGCTGACCAAGGGTATCACGCTGAATATCCCACTGATCTCCTCGGCTATGGATACCGTGACCGAAGCCGAGCTGGCCATCGCCATGGCCCAGGAAGGCGGCGTTGGCATCATGCACAAGAACATGACCGTTGAGCAACAGGCCGCCGCGGTGCGCAAGGTCAAGAAGTTTGAAAGCGGCGTGGTCAAAGACCCCATCACTGTCAGCCCCGGTACCACCGTGCGGGAGCTGGTGGACATCACCATGGCCAACAACATTTCCGGCCTGCCGGTGGTGGACGGCAACGATCTGGTCGGCATCGTGACCGGGCGGGACATTCGCTTTGAAAGCCGCATGGATACGCTGGTTCGGGACATCATGACCCCGAAGGAAAAGCTGGTCACCGTGAAGGAAGGCGCAGATGTGGAGGAGGTCAAAGAACTCCTGCATCGCCACCGCATCGAAAAGGTTCTGGTGGTCAATGATGACTTCCAGCTGCGTGGTCTGATTACCGTTAAAGACATCCAGAAGGCGAAGGATTACCCGCTGGCCTGTAAAGATGACCAGGGGCGCCTGCGTGTCGGTGCTGCTGTCTCCACCGGCGGCGACACCGAAGCCCGCATCACTGCGCTGGCCGAGGCTGGTGTGGATGTACTGGTGGTGGATACTGCCCACGGCCATTCCAAGGGCGTGATTGATCGCGTGCGCTGGGTGAAAGAAAATTTCCCGCAGGTTCAGGTGATTGGCGGCAACATCGCTACCTCCGAGGCTGCCATCGCCCTGGCCGATGCCGGCGCTGATGCCGTTAAAGTGGGTATTGGCCCCGGTTCCATCTGTACCACCCGCATCGTGGCCGGTATCGGTGTACCCCAGATCTCCGCCGTCTCCAACGTCGCCGCAGCCCTGAAAGATCGTGGCGTGCCATTGATCGCTGACGGTGGTATCCGTTTCTCCGGCGATATTGCCAAGGCACTGGCAGCCGGCGCCCACTGCGTGATGATCGGCAGCCTGCTGGCCGGTACCGACGAAGCGCCGGGTGAGGTGGAGCTGTTCCAGGGCCGGAGCTACAAGGCCTATCGTGGCATGGGTTCCATCGGTGCCATGGGTCAAGGCTCCAGCGACCGCTACTTCCAGGACGCCAGCAAGGGCGTCGACAAATTGGTGCCGGAAGGCATTGAAGGTCGTGTGGCCTGCAAGGGCCCGATGCGCAACATCGTGCACCAGTTGGTGGGCGGTATTCGCGCCTCCATGGGCTACACCGGTTGTGCCACTATGGAAGAGATGCGCAACAAGCCGGAATTTGTTCGCATCACCAACGCCGGTATGCGCGAAAGCCACGTACACGATGTGACCATTACCAAGGAAGCGCCGAACTATCGTGTCGGCTAACCCCGCCTGATTCGACCCGGCCCGCTTAAGGGCCGGGTTTGTTTTTTGACAGCCAGAGGACACCCATGGCCCAGAATATCCACGACCACCGCCTCCTGATTCTTGATTTTGGTTCCCAGTACACTCAATTGATTGCCCGCCGTGTGCGTGAGATCGGTGTGTATTGTGAGGTCAAAGCTTTTGATATCACTGACGAAGAGCTGAATGACTTCAACCCGAAAGGCATTATCCTTGCCGGTGGCCCCGAGTCCGTTACTCAGCTTGACTGCCCTCGGGCGCCCGAAGGCTTGTTCGAGCGCGGCATTCCGATTCTGGGTATCTGCTATGGCATGCAGACCATGGCCGAACAGCTGGGTGGCAAGGTGGCCAGCTCCGAAAAACGGGAGTTCGGTTATGCCCAGGTCAAGGTGCGCGCCAAGGGACCGTTGCTGGCTGACATCACGGACCACCTGACCCCGGCCGGCGACTCGCTGCTGGACGTCTGGATGAGTCACGGTGACAAGGTGGTGACCATGCCGGAAGGCTTCGAGCTGCTGGCTTCCACCGAAAGTGCCCCGATTGCGGCGATGCAGGACCTGAGCCGCAACCTTTATGGCGTGCAGTTCCACCCGGAAGTCACCCACACCCTCCAGGGCAAGCGTATTCTTGAGCATTTCGCATTGAACATCTGTCAGTGTGAGGCGCTCTGGACACCGGCCCGGATCGTGGACGATGCGGTGAAGCAGATTCGCGAGCAGGTGGGTTCGGATAAGGTGCTGCTGGGTCTGTCCGGTGGCGTGGATTCCTCGGTAACCGCCGCGCTGTTGCACAAGGCGATTGGCGACCAGTTGACCTGCGTGTTCGTGGACAATGGTCTGTTGCGTCTGCACGAAGGCGACCAGGTGATGGACATGTTTGCCAGCAACATGGGTGTGAAGGTCATTCGCGTAGACGCCGAAGACCTGTTCCTGTCCAAGCTCAAGGGCGTGGATGACCCCGAGCAGAAGCGCAAGATCATTGGCAACACCTTCATCGACGTGTTCGACGACGAAGCGGCCAAGATCACCGACGTGAACTGGCTGGCCCAAGGCACCATCTACCCGGATGTCATCGAGTCCGCCGCTTCCAAAACGGGCAAGGCGCACGTGATCAAGTCCCACCACAATGTGGGTGGTCTGCCAGAGACCATGAAGATGAAGCTGGTGGAGCCGCTGCGCGAGCTGTTCAAGGACGAAGTGCGCCGGATTGGTCTGGAGCTTGGCCTGCCGTACGACATGGTCTACCGCCATCCGTTCCCGGGGCCTGGCCTCGGCGTTCGCATCTTGGGCGAAGTGAAGAAAGAGTACGCCGACATCCTGCGCCGCGCCGATGCGATCTTCCTGGAAGAGCTGCACCGGGCCGACCTGTACCACAAGACCAGCCAGGCCTTTGCTGTGTTCCTGCCGGTCAAGTCCGTGGGCGTGGTGGGTGATGCCCGCCGCTACGAATACGTGATTGCCGTGCGTGCCGTGGAAACCGTGGACTTCATGACCGCCCGTTGGGCACGCCTGCCATATGAAGTACTGGAAACCGTGTCCAACCGGATCATCAACGAGATCACCGGTGTGTCCCGGGTAACCTACGACATTTCCTCCAAGCCGCCTGCCACCATCGAGTGGGAATAAGCGTCGTTTCCGATGGCGTCTGAAAACCAGCTCCCGGATGATCTATTCTGGATGAACCGGGCTCTGCAATTGGCGGCTCAGGCGGCTGAATTGGACGAGGTCCCAGTGGGTGCTGTGGTGGTGCTTGATGGCCGGGAGATTGGGGCTGGCTTCAATGCCCCCATCTCCGGCTGCGACCCCACGGCCCACGCCGAAATCCGGGCGCTACGAGATGCCGCTGCCCGGGTTGGCAACTACCGTCTTTCCGGCGCAACTCTGTATGTGACCCTGGAGCCTTGCACTATGTGTGTGGGGGCCATTGTCCACGGCCGCATCAGTCGGCTCGTGTATGGTGCAACGGAACCGAAGGCCGGAGCGATTGAATCTGCCAGGAACACCCTGGATGAGCCGCACCTGAACTGGCGGGTTGAGCCGGTGGGTGGCGTCATGCAGGAACGCTGCAGCCAGATACTCAGCGATTTTTTCAGCCGGCGCCGGCGGGAAATCCGGCAGCGTCGTAAACAACAAAAAGCAGGGAAGGGGAGCGACCACGTATGAAAGTGCTTGTTACCGGCGGTGCCGGCTATATTGGCAGTCACGTTGTTCGGCAGTTGGCTTCAGCGGGTCACGATATCGTTGTCTTTGACAACCTATCCACCGGCTATCGCTGGGCGGTAACGGCCGGAGAGCTGGTGGTGGGCGACCTGGCGGACGAAGAAGCCATTGAATACCTGTTCTCCCAGCACCGATTCGAAGCGGTACTGCATTTTGCCGCCAACATCGTGGTGCCGGAATCGGTCGCCAACCCCCTGAAGTATTACAGCAACAACACCCGGAACACCCTGAACCTGCTCAAGGCGGTAGAGCGACACCAGGTGCCTTACATGGTGTTCTCGTCCACGGCGGCGGTTTATGGAATGCCCGATGAGACCGTGCTGACCGAAGCCTTGCCCTTGGCGCCGATCAACCCTTACGGTGCCTCCAAGATGATGAGCGAGCGCATGATCATGGACCTGGCCAGTGCCAGTGAGCTTAACTACGTGATCCTGCGTTACTTCAACGTGGCGGGCGCCAATCCCGATGGCTTGCTGGGCCAGGCAACACCCGAAGCCACCCACCTGATCAAGGTGGCGAGCGAGTGTGTCACGGGCCAGCGTGATGGCATGAGCGTGTTTGGTACTGATTATGACACCCGTGACGGAACCTGCATCCGCGATTACATCCATGTGGAAGATCTGGCCAAGGCCCACGTTATGGCGCTGGAATACATGGCTGGGGGTGGTGAATCGCAGGTTCTCAATTGCGGTTATGGCCGGGGCTTCACCGTGCGGGAAGTGATCGATGTGGTAAAAAGCGAATCCGGCGTGGATTTCCCGGTCGAGGAAACCGGTCGCCGCGCTGGCGATCCTGCTGCCCTGATGGCAGACAATACCCGTATTAAAGATGTGCTGGGCTGGCAGCCGGATTACGACGATCTGAATACCATCGTTCGCACCGCGCTGGCCTGGGAGAAAATCTGGCAGGAGAAAAAGACGCAGAATGTTTGAATTGCACCCGAAACTGGCAGCGGATACCCATCACCTTGGCACCTTTGGTTTGTGCGAAGTTCTCCTGATGAATGACAGCACCTGGCCCTGGGTGATTCTGGTGCCGACTGTGCCTGATATTCGAGAGATTTACGAACTGTCGAAAATCCAGCAGATTCGACTGCTCGAAAGTTCTGCCATCCTAAGCAAGGGTATGATGGGCTTGTTCCGTGGCGACAAGATGAACGTTGCTGCCTTGGGGAACATGGTTCCGCAACTGCACCTGCATCACATTGTCCGCCACGAAGGCGACCCCGCCTGGCCGGCGCCGGTATGGGGTAAGCAGGCTCCGGTGCCCTACACAGAAGAAGAGCTGAAAAAGGTTCAGGAAAAACTGCAGCCACTGCTGGAAAAGCTGGTCTGAGCCGGATTTTAATCCAGACCCTGCTGCCACTGTGCCAGGGTCTGGGAGCCCACCAGGATCATCCGCAATTCTGTTTTAAGCTTTACTTTCAGTTCCTCCCGCTCCCGGGAAGTGGCATCCAGTGCCTCGGCCCCCTGATTGAACACCAGGGTTACCATGGATTCCGCCACCAGCCGGGCATCGGACAGCAGCTTTCCCTGTTCCTCGGCAAAACGGTCAAGATCGTCCGCCAGTTCCGCCACAAAGTGATCGATCTCCGCCTTTACGGCGGTACGGAACGTTTTCGACACCCCCGTGCGCTCGCGCAGCATCAGGCGGAACAGGTTGGCGTTATTGCCCAGGTATTCCATGAAGGTATCCACGGAGGTGGCAATGGCACTGCCATCCCGGGCAATCCGCTTGCGGGCCTGACGCATTAACTGGCGGAGCGCAACACCGCCTTCATCAACCAGTGCCAGCCCCAGTTCGTCCAGGTCATCAAAGTGTCGATAGAACGACGTCGGCGCAATCCCCGCTTCGCGGGTGACTTCCCGCAAACTGAGACTGCCGAACCCCCGGTCCGAACTCAGCTGGTTCAGCGCCGCGTCCATCAGCGCCCGGCGGGTTCGTAATTTCTGCTCTGCTCTGGTCGACAAGGCGTGGCTCCATTTACCGCTAAAAACGGGCATTCTAGCCGGCGGGTCATCCAACGTCATCCGCTGACCATATTTGCCCTTCAGTACACCTGATTTCCGGCCCTATTGTGTTTATAATAGGCGGCTTTCTTTTAAGGTCTGAATGGCAGTTTTCAGGCTACGCTCGGAGTAGCGTCAGGTTGGGTAGGGCTTTCCGAAAATTTGCGGAGCCAGGGATGGCGGAGCATAAGCGCCACATGGATGTGCCGCAGGAGCGCTTTTCGGAAAGCCCTACCCAACCTGATGCGGGCGACTTGCCCGATGAGCTAGACCATGCGAGGCAAGCAATCAGGCAGAAGCAAACTTTCCGGGACACACTGTGAATACGTCCCTGTACGCTTGACTGCAGCATCCATGCTGCAGACAGTCCCGGAAAGTTCACTTCTACCTGCTTGCCCAGACAACACAGTTAAACGTAAACGCACACATTAAACGTAACGGGAACCGGTATGCGCAGTCATTATTGCGGTGGGATTAACGAATCCCACATTGATCAGGAAGTCACACTTTGCGGTTGGGTACACCGCCGCCGCGACCACGGTGGGGTCATCTTCCTGGATCTGCGGGATCGGGACGGCATGTCCCAGGTCGTGGTTGACCCAGACACCCCCGAAAGCTTCGCCCTGGCGGAAAAAGTTCGCAGCGAGTTCGTCATCAAGGTTACCGGCCGTGTGCGTCGCCGCCCCGCCGGTACCGAGAACAACAACATGCCCACCGGTCAGGTAGAACTGCTCGGTAAAAATGTTGAAATCCTGAACGCCGCCGCCACCCCGCCGTTCCCGCTTGACGAACACGTGGACGTGGGTGAAGACGTGCGCCTGCGCTACCGCTTCGTGGACCTGCGCCGTCCGGAAATGATCAACCGCCTGCGCTTCCGTTCGCGGGTCACCAGCTACATCCGCAACTTCCTGGACAGCCGCGGCTTCATGGATGTGGAAACCCCCATCCTCACTCGCGCCACTCCGGAAGGCGCCCGTGACTACCTGGTGCCCAGCCGGACCCACGAAGGTTCCTTCTTCGCACTGCCGCAGTCGCCCCAGCTGTTCAAACAGCTGCTGATGGTGTCCGGCGTGGACCGCTACTACCAGATCGCCAAGTGCTTCCGTGACGAAGACCTGCGTGCTGACCGTCAGCCGGAGTTCACCCAGGTGGACATCGAGGCCTCTTTCATTGATGAAGAGACTCTGATGGAACTGAACGAAGACATGGTCCGCTCCCTGTTCAAGGACGTGCTGGAAGTCAGCCTGCCGGAATTCCCGCGCATGCCGCATTCCGAAGCCATGCGTCGTTACGGCAGCGACAAGCCGGACCTGCGTATCCCCCTGGAACTGGTCGACGTTAACGATCTGGTCGAAAACGTGGACTTCAAAGTGTTCGCCGGCCCGGCTAAAGATCCCAAAGGCCGCGTAGCAGCCCTGCGTGTACCGGGTGGCGGTAAGCTGACCCGCAAGCAGATCGACGACTACACCAAATTTGTTGGCATCTACGGCGCCAAGGGCCTGGCCTACATCAAGGTCAACGACATGTCCCAGGGCGTTGAAGGCCTGCAGTCGCCGATCATCAAGTTCCTGGGCGACGAGCCCGTGATGGCCATGATGGAACGCGTGGGCGCGGAAGACGGCGACATCGTCTTCTTCGGGGCCGACAAGACCATGGTTGTTAACGAAGCCCTGGGCGCGCTGCGCGTTAAGCTGGGCCACGACCTGGAAATGCTCACCTGCGAATGGGCACCGCTGTGGGTAGTAGACTTCCCGATGTTCGAGGAAACCCCGGACGGCGGCCTGACCGCCATTCACCACCCGTTCACCGCGCCGTCCTGCAGCCCGGAAGAGCTGGCGGCGGACCCGGCCAACGCCTTGTCCCGCGCTTACGACATGGTCCTGAACGGCACCGAGCTGGGCGGCGGTTCCATCCGTATCCACAGCGAGCAGATGCAGGAAGCGGTGTTCCGCATCCTGGGTATCGGTGAAGAAGAAGCCCGTGCCAAGTTCGGCTTCCTGCTCGACGCCCTGAAGTACGGTTGCCCGCCGCACGGTGGCCTGGCCTTTGGCCTGGACCGCCTGGTGATGCTGATGACCGGCTCCAGCTCCATCCGTGACGTGATCGCCTTCCCGAAAACCCAGAGCGCCACCTGTCTGATGACCCAGGCGCCGGGCGAAGTGGATGAGCGTCAGCTGAAAGAGCTGAACATCCGCCTGCGTCGTTCCGCCAAGGCGGCCGATGGCAACAAGGCAGAGGACAAGGCGTAAATTCTGTTCACCGGGGTGGCGTCATCACGCCATCCCGGTTAACCGAAAGGAGTTTTGATAATGGCTGGACACAGTAAATGGGCCAATATCAAGCACCGCAAAGCGGCCCAGGATGCCAAGCGCGGCAAGATCTTCACCAAGATTATCCGTGAGCTTACCGTGGCCGCCCGCCTTGGAGGCGGTGATCCCAACGACAACCCTCGTTTGCGGGCAGTGGTCGACAAGGCCCTGACCGCCAACATGAAAAAAGACACCATCGAACGGGCTATTGAACGCGGTGCCGGCGGTGGTGACGACAACAACTACGAAGAACTGACCTACGAGGGTTATGGCCCTGGTGGGGTGGCGTTCTTCGTGGAAGTCATGACTGACAACAAGAACCGCACTGTGGCCGAGGTTCGTAACGCCTTCAATAAATCCGGCGGCAATCTGGGCACCGACGGTTCGGTGGCGTATCTGTTCACCAAGCAGGGCATCATCAGTTACGGGCCGGAAGTGGACGGCGACAAGCTGATGGAAGCGGCGCTGGAAGCTGGCGCCGAGGACCTGCAGGAGCAGGATGATGGTTCCTATGAGATTGTCACCACGCCCGAAGAATACCTGGATGTGAAGGAATCCCTGGTCAATTCCGGCCTCAAGCCCGATAACTCGGAAGTGACCATGGTGCCAGCCACTCGCGTGGACCTGGACCAGGAGGGCGCCGAGAAAATTCTCAAGCTGATCGACACGCTCGAGGACCTGGACGATGTCCAGAACGTCTACCATAACGCGGAGATTTCCGCCGAAATCATGGGATCGCTCTGAGGTGATTCCGCCAACCGGGAGCAGGGGAGTCTGATGGCCATCATTCTGGGCGTGGACCCCGGATCCCGCATTACCGGCTACGGCATCATCCGTGTGGAAGGCCGTACCACCGAGTACATCGACAGCGGCTGCATTCGGGTGGGCGAGAAGCCCTGGGCCGAGCGCCTGCAGACCATTTTTCATAGCCTGGCCCTGCTGATTGGCGAGTATCGCCCTGAAGAGTTCGCCATCGAGCAGGTGTTTATGGCCCGCAACCCGGATTCCGCCCTCAAGCTGGGTCAGGCCCGGGGCGCGGCCATTGTCAGTGCTGCCAACAGCGGGTTGCCGGTGCACGAGTATTCGGCCCGCCAGGTGAAGCAGGCCGTTGTAGGCACTGGTGGTGCGGACAAGGCCCAGGTGCAGCACATGGTGCAGGCGTTGCTGAAGCTTTCCCGAAAACCCCAGGCGGATGCCGCCGATGCCCTGGCGATCGCCCTGTGCCACGCCCACATGAACCAGAGCGTGCTGCGCCTGGCATCAACGGGTGGCAAGGTGCGTAGCGGGCGGGTGCGCCGACAATAACTGGCTTTTCAGAGCCAAAGGAGACCTCCCTTGATTGGTCGTGTTCGAGGACTGTTGATCGAGAAAGCCCCGGGCCATGCCCTGGTGGAATGCGCCGGGCTGGGATACGAAATCGATATCCCCTATACCACCTTCTTTCACCTGCCGGACACCGGGCAGGAAGTCACCCTCCATACCCATTTTGCCGTTCGTGAAGATGCTCAGAGCCTGTTTGGTTTTGCCGCGCGCCTGGACCGGGACCTGTTCCGCCTGTTGATCAAAGTGAACGGCGTGGGCCCCAAGCTGGCGGTGGGCATTCTGTCCGGCCTGGATGCGCAGCAGTTTATCCGCTGCGTGGAAACCCGGGACGTCAATGCCCTGGTCAAGTTGCCGGGGGTGGGCAAGAAAACCGCCGAGCGCCTGCTGATTGACATGGCCGACCGCATTGGCCAGTTGGAAGGCCAGTTTGTGCCCTCTGATATCCCCGCCAGTGGCGAAACCGGTGCAGGGATACCCCCTGCCGCCGGCCCGGATCCGGCCGAAGAAGCGGAAGCGGCCCTGATTGCCCTGGGCTACAAGCCCCAGGAAGCCGCCAAGGCCATCGGCCGGGTGGCCGAGCCGGGCATGAACAGCGAGGCTCTGATTCGCCTCGCACTGAAAAACATGATTCCGACCCGCTGACGCGAAACAGAAGCCAATCAAGGGATTGTTGTTAAAACTTCATGACGACAACCTGTAAAGAGCGTAACGTGACTCACACACTGCCCCTTGTACAATCTGCGCAACATGAACAACCGGCAGAGCCGGCAGTTACCCTGTTCATTGCCAGCAACCGGATAACACCATGATCGAATCGGACCGACTGATAACACCAAAAGCCGGCGAGTACGAAGAGGTCCAGGATCGGGCCATCCGACCGACGTTGTTGGCCGAATACGTGGGCCAGCCCACCGTGCGCGAGCAGATGGAAATCTTCATCTCCGCCGCTCGCGCCCGGGAAGAGGCGTTGGATCACGTACTGATTTTTGGTCCGCCAGGTCTGGGTAAGACCACGCTGGCCAACATCATCGCCAATGAAATGGGCGTTGCGATCAAAACCACCTCTGGTCCGGTGCTTGAGAAAGCCGGTGATTTGGCAGCGTTGCTGACCAACCTTGAAGAAGGCGATGTGCTGTTTATTGATGAGATCCATCGCCTGAGCGCGGCAGTGGAAGAGGTGCTGTATCCGGCCATGGAGGATTACCAGCTGGATATCATGATCGGTGAAGGCCCGGCGGCCCGTTCGATCAAGCTGGATCTGCCGCCGTTTACGCTGGTGGGCGCCACCACCCGCGCAGGGTTGCTGACGTCGCCGCTGCGAGACCGTTTTGGCATTGTCCAACGTCTTGAGTTCTACAACCATCGGGACCTGACCGACATCATCGTACGCTCAGCGCGGCTGTCGTCTGTGGATATCGATGAGGCTGGTGCGTTTGAAATTGCTCGCCGTTCCCGGGGTACGCCGCGAATTGCCAATCGCCTGCTGCGTCGGGTTCGCGACTTCGCCGAAGTGCGCAGCAATGGCCACATCAGTTCCGACATCGCTGACCAGGCCCTGAATATGTTGAAGGTGGATAATCAGGGCTTCGACCACATGGACCGTCGTCTGCTGCTGGCCATGATCGAGAAATTCGATGGTGGCCCGGTGGGCGTGGAAAGCCTGGCTGCCGCCATCAGTGAAGAGCGGGGCACCATTGAAGACGTATTGGAGCCGTTCCTGATCCAGCAGGGGTTCATGATCCGGACACCTCGGGGCCGTATGGTCACATCCAACGCCTACCAGCATTTCGGCGTGGTGGCTCCGGCTTCCGGCAAGGAGGATGATCTTTTTGACTGATACTCAGACTTCTTCCCGTTTTGAGTTGCCAATCCGGGTCTACATTGAGGATACCGATGCCGGCGGCATCGTATTTCACGCCAAGTATCTGCACTACATGGAGCGGGCGCGAACCGAGTGGATCCGTAGTGAAGGCGTTGGCCTACGGGCCGGCCTGGAGCACAACATCAGTTACGTGGTCCAGCGCATGAATATTAACTACCGGGCGCCGGCCAAGCTGGATGATCAGTTGCTGGTAACCGCCGAGCCCGACGATTTCTCCCGGGTCTGGATGGCGTTTCGCCAACGGGTCTATCGCGCCTCTGACCGGCAGCTTTTGTGTGACGCCGAGGTGCGGGTGGCCTGCATTGCCCTGGATACCGGGCGGCCCCAGCGGCTACCGGAAAACATGCTGGAAATCCTGCAGAGAACAGCATAACTTACTGAAAACGAATATTTATTGCTTGGGAGTGAACAGTGGAATCGGAACTTTCAGTCTGGCATCTGATTGCGAACGCCGGGGTTCTTGTGCAGCTGGTTATGTTGCTGCTGGCACTGGCATCGGTAATTTCCTGGGCGTTGATTTTTCAGCGCATTCAGGTGTTCCGGAAGGCCCGCGCCGCACAGCTTGAGTTTGAAAACCGCTTCTGGTCGGGAATGGATCTGGGGCAGTTGTACAAGGAAGTGAACGACAACCCCACGCCTTATTCCGGCCTGGAGTCGGTATTTCGGGCCGGTTTCAAGGAATTCTCACGCCTGCGTCAGCAGAGCCGGGATGCCGATGCCGTTATGGAAGGTTCCCAGCGGGCCATGCGGGTGGCTTTCTCCCGGGAGCAGGAGCGGCTTGAAACCCATCTGCCTTTCCTGGCGACGGTTGGTTCCACCAGCCCCTATGTCGGTCTGTTCGGTACGGTATGGGGCATCATGAATTCGTTCCGGGGTCTGGCGCAGGTGCAGCAGGCGACCCTGGCCACCGTGGCACCGGGCATTTCCGAGGCGCTCATTGCCACCGCAATGGGCCTGTTCGCGGCGATTCCGGCGGTTGTGGCCTATAACCGGTTTTCGGCCCGATCAGAATCCCTGCTGAAGAACTACGAGACCTTCGCCGAGGAGTTCTCCAGCATCCTGCATCGCCGCGTGCACAGCAGTGAGCAGGCTGCATGATTAATCGCACCGCGAAGGGGAGGCAGGCAGCATGAGTGGCATGAAAGGCATGGGATTGATGCCGCAGCAGCGGCGTAAGCCAATGGCTGAAATCAACGTGGTGCCCTACATTGATGTGATGCTGGTGTTGCTGATCATCTTCATGGTGACGGCACCCATGCTGACACAGGGTGTGAAGGTGGATCTACCGGAGACCACATCAGAGCCCATTCAGCAGGAGCAAGACGTTGAGCCCATCACGGTGTCGGTGGACAGCAACGGGGCCTACTACCTGGAAGTCGGGGATGAGCGCGGCAATCCGATATCGCTACCCCAGGTGCGTGACCAGGTCAGCAAGATTCTCTCGCAGCGTTCGAATGCCGAGGTGTTTGTGCGGGGTGACGAGTACGTGGATTACGGCGTTGTGGTGCGACTGATGGCCGAGCTTCAGTCTGCCGGCGCCACCGGCATCGGCCTCATAACCGATGCTCCCGATAATAAGCAGTAACCGGTTGGTGGGTTCGTAGTGAAAGGTCATGAACGGGACAGTATCAGTACCGGCAAGGCACCCTGGAAATCACCGGTGGCGTTGTCTGTGGCGCTGCATGTGTTGGTGCTTGGCGTTGCCATGGCTGGCTGGTCCTGGGCGGAGCGGCCGCCTGAGCCCAAACCCAACGTTATTTCGGCCCGGTTGATCAGTCCCGAACCCAAGCCCAGCCCTGTTGTTGATGACAAAGAGCGACAACGGGAAAAACGGGCGGAAGAAGAGCGGGAGCGTCAGCAGGCGGAAGCCGAGCGTAAGCGCCAGCAAGAGCAGAAACGCCTGGAAGCCGAGCGCCAGGCCCAGGCAGAAGCCCGCAAACGTGAGGAAGAGCGCAAGCGTCAGGAGGCCGAAGAGGCCCGCAAGCGCGCTGAACAGAAAGCGCGCGAAGAAGCCGCCAAGCGCAAGGCGGAAGCCGAGGCCAAAGAGCGGGAGCGTCAGCGCCTCGAAGAGAAGCGACGCCAGGAAGAAGCTGAGGCAAAACGCAAGGCGGAAGAGGAAAAGCGTCGTCAGGAAGAGGCAGAGCGCAAGCGCCGGGAAGAAGAGGCCCGTAAAGAGGCGGAACGTAAACGTCTGGAAGCTGAGCGGCGTTTGCGGGAAGAGCAACTGCAGGCCCTGGCAGAGCAAGCTCGTCAGGAGCAGGAAGCCGAGGAACGCCGACGACGTGAAGCGGAGGCCGCCCGGGCCCGGGAAAAGCAGATGTTGTCCGAGAGCGAGAAATACCGGGGTTTGATCCAGAAGCGAGTGATTGATGCCTGGTACATACCCTCATCCGCTACCGAGGATATGGTGGCACGGCTTCAGATCAACCTCCTGCCCACCGGCGAGCTGGTTGGTGTAAAAATACTCGAGAGCAGTGGTAATGCTGCCTTTGATAACTCCGCGCTGGCTGCGGTGCGTTCCGTGAATCGTTACCCGGTTCCGGAAAGCCGGGATACTTTTGAGCGATACTTTCGGCAGTTTACGATCGAATTCAACCCACGACGCCTGTGACGAGACTGGTGATTCCGATGACTCAAGAACAAGTGCCTGTTAAGTCCCCGATGCGTTCATTGGTGCTGGTCTGCATGACCATGCTGATGCTTGCAGCGGGCAGCGCCCGGGCCGAGTTGCTGATTCGCATTACCGAGGGTGTGGAGTCGGCAATCCCGATCGCTGTGGTACCTTTTAAAGAAACCGGCACCATGCCCCCGGGCGATAAGATCAGTAGTATTGTCCGTTCTGATCTGACCATGAGCGGAGAATTCAATCCGTTGGAACCGGAGAAGATGCTTAGCCTGCCTTCCCGTCAGTCGGATGTGTATTTCCGTGATTGGCGCATGCTGGGACAGCGTTACCTGCTGGTGGGTGAGGTCACTCGTCGTGGGGAGCGCCTGGAAGCCCGTTATGAGCTGTTCGATGTCAACCGTGAAGAGCGGATTCTGGGCGAGACCGCGGCAGCTCCGGCCAGCAATGCCCGATCCCTGGCCCACCACATAAGTGATAAGGTTTATGAAGCGATCACCGGCGAAACCGGTGTCTTCTCC
The DNA here is from genome assembly GCF_002934325.1 of Marinobacter persicus. Classification (GTDB taxonomy): domain Bacteria; phylum Pseudomonadota; class Gammaproteobacteria; order Pseudomonadales; family Oleiphilaceae; genus Marinobacter; species Marinobacter persicus_A. Next base: position 102,712 of record NZ_PTIV01000004.1, on the reverse strand, counting down.
ACCAAGCTGGCTTATGTCACTGTTACCGGGCAGGGAGATGATATCCGGTACCGCCTGCAGGTCAGTGATATTGATGGTAAGCGCGCCAAAGTCCGCCTGGAAAGCGATGAGCCCATTCTGTCGCCAGCCTGGTCTCCGGATGGCAAAACCCTGGCCTACGTTTCGTTTGAGACTGGCAAGCCGGTAATCTTCACTCACGAACTGGCTACCGGCAAACGTCAGAAGGTGGCAGACTTTCGGGGGCTTAATTCGGCGCCTGCCTGGGGACCCGATGGAAAATCCCTTTTGATGACCCTGTCGCGGGATGGCAACGCAGAGGTTTACAACATGGATCTTTCCACCCGCGAGCTGACCCGGCTGACCAACCACTGGGCAATCGACACTGAAGGTGTCTGGGATCATGCCGGCAGAGGCATCTTTTTTACCTCCGACCGTTCTGGCGGCCCACAGATCTACCATATGGAGCGCCCGGGTGCCGAGGCCCGCCGCATTACCTTTGGCAGCCGCTATAACGCCCGGCCCCGTCCGGGACCGGATGGGCAGTATGTGTACCACGTGCACCAGAGAGACAATGCGTTCCTGATTGCCCGCACGAACCTGAATACTGGCGAAGAAAGTATCGTCACCCGCACGGAAGCGGATGAATCCCCGAGCCTGGCGCCGAATGGCCGGATGCTGATTTACGCAACCGAACAGAATGGTGACAGCGTGCTGACTGTGGTGTCGGCGGATGGAGGCGCCGCCTACAGCCTGCCGGCGGCCGAGGGCGAAGTCAGGGACCCAGCCTGGGGACCGGTGACGACGCGTTAAGCCCTTAACGTCACAAAATAATTACTCATATCACCAAGAGGAAACCCGAGTATGAATCTTTCAATGTCGAGCAAAATGGTTGCAATGTTGTTGGCCGCCGGCCTGGTGGCGGGTTGTAGTTCAACCGGTGAAACCATGGATGACGAAGGCTACGGCTCCGATGTGGAAGCGATCGACCAGGAAGGCGGTGCCACGGTTTATGATGGTACAGGTCAGGAAGGTGGCGTTTCTTCCTCTGCCATGACCGATGAAGAGCGTGCAGCGGCTCAGCGCAAGGCAGAGAGCGAGCAGGCGGCCCAGGCAGCGCTGCGCGATGTAACGACCTTCTATTTCGATTTCGATACCTCTGAAATCAAGCCCGAAGCCCGGGAAGTGCTGATTGCGCACGCGCGCTACCTGGCAGAAAACCCACGTGCGGAAGTTCGTATTGAAGGTCACGCCGATGAGCGCGGCAGCAAGGAATACAACCTTGCACTGGGCGAGCGCCGAGCCAACGCGGTCGAGCGTTTTCTGATCGTCAACGGCGCTTCCCGTGGCCAGACCGAAACCGTAAGTTACGGTGAAGAGAAGCCGGCGGTTCGTGGCTCTGGTGAAAATGTCTGGGCACAGAACCGTCGAGTTGAGCTGGTTTTTGACTAAGCTTGCATTGAAAAGAACCATGTAACTATCGGATGTTCCCATGAGAAAAAAACTCATGGCGGCGGTGCTTGTCCCGCTGGGCCTTGGCCTGGCGGGGCCTCTCCAGGCACAGTCGTCGACGCCGGCATTCCAGAACAACAGTTCCGAGGCCCAGAGAAAAGCGGCCAACAGTCAGGCTACCGCAGAGCTTTTCTACATGATTCAGCAGCTTCAGCAGACCGTGCGTGAACTGCAGGGGCGGGTCGAAGAGCAGGGCTACCAGATTGAACGGCTGCAACAGCAGGGACGGGATCGCTACGTAGATCTGGACCAGCGCCTTCTGGATCTGGCCAAAAAACTGGAGGAGCGTGGCGGCAGTGCTCCTGATTCGTCGCCTGCGGGGGCTTCCGCTGGTTCCGGTGAACAGGAAAAAACGCCTACGAAAGCGTATCGCCCGCCCGAACCTAACGAAAAGCAGGCCTATAACGAAATTATTAGTCTGATTCGTGAGGAAAAGGCTTACGATGCGGCGATAGGGCGCCTGTATGAGTTTATCGACAAGTACCCGGAAGGCGATCTGACAGTCAATGCGTATTACTGGCTGGGCGAAGTCTATCTGGCCAAACCCCAGCTTGAGCAGGCCAAACAGGCCTTTACCATTGTTGCAACCCGCTACGCGGACCATCGCAAGGCACCGGATGCCATCTATAAGCTTGGGGTTACCCTGGAGCGCCTTGGCGAATCAGAGGAGGCCCGGCGGCGTATGGAAAGCGTGGTGAACAAATATCCGGAATCCGGGGCGGCGAAACTGGCGCAGGATTTTCTTGATAACAACCAAGGTTGATCATAAATTCATCGTCTTGATTGCTTGCTGATCAGAGATCAAAAAAAGTGACAAGAAAGTGAATAAAGGGGTTGAACAGCCCAAAAAATTCATTACTATATGCGCCTCGTTTGGGTCGTTAGCTCAGTTGGTAGAGCAGTTGGCTTTTAACCAATTGGTCGAAGGTTCGAATCCTTCACGACCCACCAAATTCAGGGCAGCAGGCTATGTCTGAGGTCCGCCGGATGAAAGGCCGGCAAAACCAGTTAGGGGTCGTTAGCTCAGTTGGTAGAGCAGTTGGCTTTTAACCAATTGGTCGAAGGTTCGAATCCTTCACGACCCACCAACACGCAAGCTGGCCAATACGGCGGTTTGCAGAAAAAAGAGCCTTCGGGCTCTTTTTTTTTGGCTGGCAGAACCCATATAGGCAGGCAAGTTTTCAGATTGGCTGTTCCGGCAGTAGGGGTATGTTGCAAGTCCCTGAAGCATCGTGGGAAATGATATACTCTGCCGGCAAATGCATTTCAGAGACCCAGTGATGACACGATCGCAAGACCGTATCCTTGTTCAGGAACACTTGGCCCATCAGGCGGAGCCCCAGCCCCTGAGTGCCCATGAAAAAGCCGGGCTGGAAGCGCGTATCAAGGAAGTCTTGAAAGAAAAAGATGCCGTTCTGGTCGCGCACTACTACACAGACCCGGACATCCAGCGCCTCGCGGAAGAATCTGGCGGCTGTGTGGCCGATTCCCTGGAAATGGCCCGTTTCGGCAATCAGCACCCCGCATCAACCGTGGTGGTGGCCGGGGTTCGTTTCATGGGCGAGACGGCCAAGATCCTTAATCCTGAAAAACGGGTGATCATGCCCACGCTGGAAGCCACCTGTTCGCTGGATGTGGGCTGTCCCGCCGATGAATTTTCCGAGTTTTGCGATCAGCATCCGGACCGCACCGTGGTGGTTTACGCCAATACCTCTGCGGCGGTAAAAGCCCGCGCGGACTGGGTGGTAACCTCTAGTTGCGCCCAGGCCATCGTGGAGTACCTGGACGCCAAGGGCGAAAAGATTCTCTGGGCGCCGGACAAGCACCTGGGTAGCTACGTGCAGAAGCAGACTGGGGCGGACATGTTGCTCTGGGATGGGTCGTGTATCGTTCACGAGGAATTCAAGTTTCGCGGTTTGGAGGATCTCCAGGCACTGTACCCGGAGGCGGCCGTTCTGGTGCATCCCGAGTCGCCCGATGCGGTAGTAGAACGGGCCGACGTGGTTGGCTCTACGTCGCAGCTGATTCACGCGGTACAAACCCTGCCCAACCAGGAATTCATTGTAGCGACCGACAACGGCATTTTTTACAAAATGCAGCAACTGGCGCCGAACAAGACCCTGATTGAGGCGCCGACAGCCGGAAACGGTGCCACCTGTCGCAGTTGCGCCCATTGTCCCTGGATGGCGATGAACGGTCTGGAGAACCTGCTGCAGGCCATAGAGCAGGGCACCCAGGAAGTTCAGGTGGATGCCGGGTTGCGTGAAGCCGCTCTCCGCCCGCTCCGCCGCATGTTGGATTTTACCGCCGATATGAACCTGAAGGCTGCCGGTAACGCCTGATTGTTGCCGGCTTAGCCGTTCTGCGTCTGAATGCGGCGTGTAAGGTCGCCCAGTCGCTCGTTCACCACTTGCCGTTCGGTCGATCCCGCCGGCAGTATCTCCTGGGCCTGGCGCAGTTGGCGCCGTGCCGACTCCAGATCCCCCATCAGTACGTAGTATTCCGCCCGCGCCCGGTGTACCCCGACAATGTTGCGGGCCATGCCCTCGGCTTCGGCCAGTCTCAGCCACAGGTGTTCATGGCCTGGATAATCCCGGGTAAGGTCCCGAAGCAATCGTGCGGCAGCAGCCCCGTTGCCAGCCTCTATTTCTGCTTTGGCCAATGCGTAAGATACCGGGTAATTGCCGGGGTTGCGGTCCAGTGCGGGCTGCAATAACCGTTTGGCTTCTTCGTGGCGCTGGGCGCTGATGAGGACATCGGCGAGCGTGACCTGGAAGGTGATTCGTCCCGGGTTGCTGTCCAGAAGCTGTTCGAGAATGTTTTGTGCCTTCTCGTATTGGCCGTTTTGCTGGTAGGCGACGGCCAGGCCGTACTGGATGGCCTCACTTCTGACAGCATCCTCTCGTTCGAGGTAGGCCTCAAAGGTATCCACGGCAACCTGTGGTGAGCGAGCGTAATGCACCTGGAACCGGTTGCGCATTAAATGGTATTCCTGTCCCTCACGGATGTGCTCGTCCGGGTACTGTTCGGCCCGGCTGCGGGTGTCTGCCACCCGGCTCTGGGTTAATGGGTGAGTCGACAGGTATTCGGGGACGCGGTTCCCCTGCAGGCGGTTCTCGCGCATCATGATTTCGAACATCTCCGGCATACCCCTGGGGTCCATGCCGGAGCTGGCAAGAATATCCAGTCCCACCCGGTCGGCTTCTTTTTCGTGAGCGCGGCTGTAGGCGAGCATGTTCTGCATGGTCAGCGCCTGGGTCCCGGCGATGGCGGCAATGCCGATGTCGGACTGGGTGACGGCGGAAAGGATGATGCCGGCAATCATGCCAGCCACTGTCAGCGGCGTTGTGGTTTCCTGTTGTTGCATGCGCCGGGCGAAGTGTCGCTGGCTGAGGTGAGCCAGCTCGTGGGCCAGAACCGAGGCAAACTGGTGTTCGCTGGTTGCTTTCAGGAAAAGCCCTCCGTTAACGCCGACAATGCCGCCGGGCACTGCAAAGGCGTTAAGGGCGGGATCGTCAATGATGACCAGTTGCAGGTCCCGGTCTTCAAGGGGGGCTGAAGGCACCAACTGGTAGAGGATGTTGGTCAGGTAGTTGAAAACCAGTGGATCCTGGATGCGTGGTGCCGACCGGCGCAGGGAGACCATCACCTGTTCCCCGATGCTGTCTTCCTTCTGGCCGGCAATCAGCCCTCCGCTTCCCCCGATATCGGGCAGGTCCCTGTCCTGTGGATACCCCGCCACGGGGCTGAGTGCCAGCGCTGCTGACAGTGCCACTGCAGTGGGGGAGGGAGATTTGGCGAAGAGCTTGAATAAGTGCTTCATGGAGTCCGATAATGCTCCGGTCGTGGGGTGCTCGACATTAACAGGTTTAATGATGCAATAGAGTAACACCCCCGGCATAATGCCTGCCCGAATACTGTCTGAATCTTAATGGTAAGTTCTGCTTATGGCTGACCGAGTGCTCGATGCCAGTGGTTTGCGTTGTCCGATGCCGCTGTTGAAAACCAAGCTGGAGCTCAATGGCATGGCGCCGGGCGAGGTGCTGGAAGTGTTGGCAACGGATTCCGGTTCTTCGCGGGATATCCCTGCGTGGCTGAATTTGTCTTCCCACAGCTTGATCAGCCAATCGGAGAATCATGGAACCTGGCGTTTCGTGATAAAGTGCGGCGGTTAAAACCCGGAGTTATTCATGGTCAGAATTTTACGGGGCCTCGCCCACAAGTATTTCTCGGACGAAGAAGCGGTCATCCTGTTCCTGCTTCTGGTAACCGGTACCTTTTTCATCATCTGGTTCGGTGCCATGTTGGCGCCAGCGATTGCCTCACTGATCATTGCCTTCATCCTGCAAGGCCTGGTCACAAAGCTGAAACGCCTTGGCGTTCCTGAATTTGCCGCGATTCTTGGCGTCTTCCTGGTGTTTCTGGGTATTTTGGTAGGCGTCATTTTCGGCCTGTTGCCGTTGATCTGGACCCAGGTCAGCACGTTGGCCGGCGAAGCGCCCCGCATCATTGGCGAGCTTCAGAGTTATCTCGATTTATTGCCCCAGCAGTATCCCCACCTGGTGTCGGCTGAAGCCGTGAATGCCTTGTATGAACAGATTTCTCAGGAAGTGGGAAACATTACCCAGTGGCTGGTGTCTTTCTCGCTGTCGAGCATCCCGGATCTCGTGGCGCTTCTGATCTACGTCGTGCTGGTGCCCATTCTGGTGTTTTTCTTCCTGAAAGATCGCGAGGTTCTGGTGGGTTCTGTTGGCCGGCTGTTGCCGCCCCAGCGGCCGATGATGGTGCGTATCTGGCAGGAAGTGAATCAGCAATGTGCTAATTATGTCCGTGGTAAGGCGCTGGAAATTTTCATCGTCGGCGGAGTGACCTACGTGGTGTTCAAGCTGCTGGGCATGCCGTACGCCGCCCTGCTGTCCCTGCTCGTGGGTCTGAGCGTGGTGATTCCCTATATTGGTGCCGCCGTGGTCACCATCCCTGTGGCGGTTATCGGTCTGTTTGCCTTCGGTTGGGGCACGCACTTTATCTGGGCGATGGTGGCCTACGGCATCATCCAGGCACTGGATGGCAATGTCCTGGTCCCGGTGCTGTTCTCGGAGGTTAACAACCTGCATCCGGTGGCCATCATTATCGCGGTGTTGTTCTTTGGCGGTATTTGGGGGCTTTGGGGTGTGTTCTTTGCTATTCCTCTGGCTACCATGCTCAAGGCCGTCTTCGCAGCCTGGCCGGTGAAAGAGAGTGCTCCGCCACCGACCGCCAAAGAGTAAAGCGCCAGCTCAGAGCTGGCGAACCGTTTCCAGCACCTCGTCCACGTGGCCCGGCACTTTGACCTCTCGCCATTCGTTACGCAGCACGCCTTCCTTGTCGAACAGGAACGTGCTGCGCTGAATGCCCATGTGCTCTTTGCCATACAACTTTTTGAGCTTGATCACGTCGAATAGCTTGCACAGGGTTTCGTCTTTGTCTGAAATCAGGTGAAACGGAAACTGGTATTTGGACCGGAAATTTTCATGGGCGCGCAGGCCGTCACGAGAGACCCCGAGAATGACCGTGTCCTGGTCCTCAAAGTCGGTGATCCGGTCCCGGAAGTCCTGGCCTTCGGTGGTGCAGCCCGGCGTGTTGTCTTTCGGGTAGAAATAGATGACGATGTTCCGTCCCCGGAGATCTGCCGGGCGTATGGTCTGATCGCCGGTTGCCGGAACTTCGAAATCGGGGATCGGCTGGTTCAGTGCTACGGATGTCATGACATCTCCTTTAATTCTCTTGTGTCAGTTCAAACCCAACATTACCATATCGGTTTTATTCGGACGGAGCTTTTATGATTACGGGTAGCCTTGTCGCACTGGTCACGCCCATGTATCCCAATGGTGATATCCACTGGGAAGAGCTGGACAGACTGGTCGAGTTTCATATTGAAAACGGCACCAATGGTATTGTCGCTGTTGGTACCACCGGTGAGTCCGCGACCCTGGATCCGGAAGAACACATCCGGACCATTGGTCACATCATAAAACGTGTTAACGGCCGAATCCCCGTGATTGCCGGTACCGGTGGCAACAGTACCCGGGAAGCCATCGAGCTCACCAGCGAAGCTGAAAAGCTGGGTGCCGACGCCTGTCTGCTGGTTGTGCCTTACTACAACAAGCCGACACAGGAAGGGCTGTATCAGCACTTCAAGGCCATTGCCGAGGCTGTGCCGGGCATGAACCAGATGCTGTACAACGTGCCGGGACGCACCGCCTGCGACATGCTGAACGAAACCGTGCTGCGTCTGGCCGACATTCCCAACATTGTCGCCATCAAAGACGCCACCGGTAACATCCCTCGCGGTGCCGAACTGATCGAAGCCCTTGATGGCCGCCTGGCGGTTTATTCCGGCGACGACGCCACAGCTGCCGAACTGATGCTGGCTGGCGGCAAGGGCAACGTGTCTGTGACTGCCAACGTGGCCCCTAAAGCAATGTCCGAACTTTGCGCCGCTGCGATTGCAGGTGATGAAAAGGAAACTCAGCGCCTGAATGAACTGTTGAGCCCGCTGAACCGCAAGCTGTTCCTGGAAGCGAACCCGATCCCGGTCAAATGGGCGTTGCACCGCATGGGCATGATCAGCGAGGGCATCCGTCTGCCTTTGACGCCGCTGAGTGAGAAGTTCCACGGTGAGGTGGAAGAAGCGCTCAAGGCTTCAGGTGTCCTCTGAAGCTCATGCAACCACCCGTTAACCGGAGTAACCCGATGCAGGTTCTTGCTGGAGCCCGTACTAAAACTGTTTCCCTGTCCCGGCCCATGGCCGGGATTCTGCTTTTCGCTACCCTGGCTGGTTGCAGCCTGGTTGAAGACCGTTCCGAACGCTACGTGGATGCGCCCGAAGGCCAGCCCATTTCGGTGCCTGAAGGAGCGCGAGCATCCCGTATTGACCAGGCGATGCCTATTCGCGATATCAACACGGATGATAACCGTCGCCTGTATCCTTCATCCATTCCCAAACCGCCGGACATGACCTCCGACATCCTTGAGCAGAATTATGTGATCGAGGAGCTGGACGGTCGTGTCTGGTTGCTGGTCAATGAAGTGCCGGGGCGCCTGTGGCCGGCAGCGAGTGGCTGGATGAGCGAATCCGGTCTTGGAGTGGCTTACGACAGTCCGCAACTGGGTATCCAGCAAAGTGAGCTGGTGAACTTCAGTAAGCGCAGCCGCCAGCTGGTCGGTCTGCCGGACAGTCCGGACGCCAATGAACCCAAAACAGTCGTGCAAATGCGTCTGGCGCCTGGTATTCGCCGCAAGACCACCGAAATCCGGATGCGCGTTCTGGAACGGGATCAGGCACCGGATGAACTGGTAGCCTGGCAGGATCGGGAAACCAGTGCCGCCCGCATTGAACAGCAAAAAGCGTTGTTGGCGGATCTTGGTGCCTACCTGCAGGGCCGGGAAGACAGTAAGTCTTTCTCTCGGGCAGCATCTGGCATGGTGGCCGAGCCGAAGGTACGTTTGATTTCCAGTGATGACGACGTGGCCCAGGCGGTGACCGTGGCGCTGGATTATGGCCGTACCTGGGCGGAGCTGAATCGCTCCCTCGAGGAGATCGGTGCCCAGGTACAGGATCTGAACCGCAGCGAAGGCTGGTTCCAGGTGGATTTCCGTACCGAGGATGAGCGCTCAGCCGGTCTGTTGTCGTGGTTCAGTAATGACGACAAGCCGCTGCACACGCACACCGTGTTTGTGGAGCAGGCCGGTGACGTTCAGCGTGTGACGGCCGAGCAAACCGATGCTTATGATGGCGAGCTGACCTCTGCGGATCTGCTCACCCAATTGTTTGAAAATTTGTATTGATAGGGCGAGTCCCTGTTCGCAGCTATCTGTCTGGAGAAAGTAATGGAAAAGCGTGAAGAGCTTTATGCCGGCAAGGCCAAGTCAGTTTACCGGACCGACGACCCGGAGCGGTTTGTTCTGGTATTCCGCGATGACACCTCGGCCTTTGATGGTGAAAAGAAAGAACAGCTCGACCGCAAAGGCATGGTCAACAACAAGTTCAATGCCTTTATCATGGAGAAGCTGGAAGCCGCCGGCGTACCCACCCATTTCGAAAAACTGCTGTCGGATACCGAATCACTGGTCAAGAAGCTGGATATGATTCCGGTGGAATGCGTGGTGCGTAATGTCTCGGCCGGCAGTCTTTGCCGTCGTCTGGGGGTGGAAGAGGGCCAGGACCTCAATCCGCCGACGTATGAGCTGTTCCTTAAAAACGATGAATTGCATGACCCGATGGTCAACGAGTCTCTGGCAGTGACCTTCGGCTGGGCGGGTGAACAGGAACTGGCTCACATGAAAGAGCTGACCTATCGGGTCAATGAGGTTCTTAAGAACCTGTTCCTGGATGCCGGTATGTTGTTGGTGGATTATAAGCTTGAGTTTGGTCGCAGTGGCGGCGAAATCGTCCTGGGCGACGAATTCAGCCCCGATGGCTGCCGGATCTGGGACAAGGAAACCCGCAAGAAGATGGATAAGGACCGCTTCCGTCAGGGATTGGGTGATGTGATTGAGACCTACGAAGAAGTGGGCCGTCGCCTGGGTATCAACTTCGACTGAAAACCGGACAAAGGCAAAGGTGAGATATGCGTAAACTGATGATTGCCCTAAGTGGTTCGCTGGTGCTTGCGGCACCGTTGGCCCAGGCAGACGTGGTCGGGCTGGGTGCCAGTGTTAACTATTGGGACTCGGATCTGTCCGGTAAAGCTGGCACCAACAACGACATCGTGGATGTCGATAACCAGCTCAACCTCGACAGTGACACCAATGCCAACGCTTCCGTTTACGTGGAACACCCTGTTCCTGTGCTGCCCAATGTGAAGCTGAACTACACTCTGATTGAGCAGAGTGGTCGTGGGCAGCTGACGACATCATTTGATGGCGTTCCCGCTGGTGAAGTGCAGTCCGATCTCGATCTCGAACAGCTGGACCTGACTTTCTACTACGAAGTTCTGGATAATTGGGTCAACTTGGATCTAGGCTTGACGGCTCGTGATTTGGAGGGCGAATTAGTCGTTCAAAAAGCTGGTGTTACGTCTTCAAAAACTGAAATTGATGGCTTGATCCCCATGGGTTACCTCGCCGCCCGCTTTGATCTGCCGTTTACCGGTGTTTCGGTGGGTGCCGAAGGCAACCTGATCAGCTATGACGGCGACTCGGTGCACGACTTCAACGCCTACGGTCAGTACGAGTTTGCCATGCTGCAGGTACGTGCCGGTTATCGCCAGATGGCCATTGACTATGAAGACGACGATGACCGCCTGGACGTGGAAATCGACGGCCCGTTCATCAGCGCGGGCGTGGCGTTCTAGGGAGAGAAAATCTTGAGGATTCTGGTTACCGGAACTGCCGGTTTTATCGGCTCACACCTGGCCCACCGCTTGCTGGATAGGGGGGATGAAGTCATTGGCGTGGACAACGTCAATGACTACTACGACGTCCGCCTCAAGGAAGCGCGCCTGGCCAGGCTGCTGGACAAGCCCGGCTTTACGGAAATCCGCAAGGACGTGGCGGACCGCAACGCCATGGAAGCCCTGTTTCGGGACTATCAACCCGAGCGCGTGGTGCATCTGGCCGCCCAGGCCGGCGTCCGCTACTCCATCCAGAATCCCAACGCCTACGTGGACGCCAACCTGGTTGGCTTCATGAATATCCTGGAAGGTTGCCGCCATAACAAGGTGGAGCACCTGGTATATGCCTCCAGCAGTTCGGTGTACGGCGCCAACGAAACCATGCCGTTTTCGGTCCACGACAATGTGGACCATCCCCTGAGCCTGTACGCCGCCTCCAAGAAAGCCAATGAGCTGATGGCGCACACCTACAGCCACCTGTATAACCTGCCCACCACCGGCCTGCGGTTCTTTACCGTGTACGGTCCCTGGGGCCGTCCGGACATGGCCCTGTTTATCTTTACCAAGAAGATCCTGGCCGGCGAGCCGATTGATGTATTCAACCACGGCCACCACAAGCGGGACTTCACCTACATCGATGACATCGTGGAAGGTGTTGTTCGCACCCTCGATAACGTGGCGGAACCCAATGCCGACTGGAGCGGTGACCAGCCGGACCCCAGCAGCAGTAAGGCGCCGTACCGGCTCTACAACATCGGCAGCAACAACCCGGTGGAGTTGTCCCGTTTTATTGAAATCATCGAAGAGCGGACTGGCAAAAAAGCCGAGAAGAACCTGCTGCCGATGCAGCCCGGGGACGTGCCGGCCACCTACGCCAATGTGGACGACCTGATCAACGATGTTGGCTACAAGCCTGCGACACCCGTGGAAGAAGGCATTGGCCGCTTCGTGGACTGGTACCGGGGTTTCTACCAGGTCTGAGACCGGTCACTGCTCCGGTCGTGAGCCAAACACCTGCGGTGTTTGCGTCAGCGGGCAGGTGAACGCCAGGTAAACCGCTTCGAGCTGCAGACCCGTCCTATCTGGTTTGCCGTAGAGGCGATCACCAACAATCGGATGCCCCAGCCCAGCCAGGTGCCTGCGTATCTGGTGCTTGTGACCGGTTTCAATCGCGACAGATACCTTGCTGGTATTTCTCTCCTCATCAACCTCCAGTGTGGTAACCCGGCTTACAGAGGGCTTGCCATCCAGGGCAACATCGATCACCTGATCGTCTGCCTCAAGAATGCCGGTCACTTCAGCTTGATAAACCTTGGTGACATCGCGGCCGGAGAACAGCGCAGACAGCGCACCGGCAGCCTTGCTGTCGTGCGCCACCAGCATTAACCCTGCGGCCTCACCATCGAGCCGGTGCACCAGAAAACAGGGCTTGTTCAGGGTGACCTCGGCCAAACGCAGCAAGCTGCAATGATCCCCCCATTGGGAACCCTGTGACAGCAGGCCGTGGGGTTTGTGCCAGACACTGTACCTGCCTTTGTCTTCAATCAACGTGGGAACTTGCGGTTTTCGGGCAAGTACCTGATCATCGTAGAAAAGCTGGACCCGCGTACCGGGCTGCAGGGACCGCTTGGCCTTGCGAAGCCGCACCTGCTTGCCTTTTGAGGTCCACCAGCAGGCGCCCTTGGCCATGGCATCCTTGATACGCTGCTTGGACAGGCCTGATGCTTCAGCCAGGAGGTCCACCGCCAGTTGCGGTTTTTGGGCAGTCAGGTCCAGCGTTTTTTTCATAATGGGTGGGCTCGTTCGGCCATCAGTGAATGGGGCGATTATAACCAGAACCAGCCATGTTTCAGGAATAGTTCATCAAGGTAAGCTCGACTATGCATTCATCCTGGATGATCGGTGTGGATCTCGGTGGCACCAAAACCGAAGCGATTCTGTTGGACAAGGACAGCCACGCGCATTTCCGTAAGCGCGTGCCCACGCCTCGTGAGGATTACCAGGCGGTTCTGGCCACCATCAGGGATCTGGTCACGGAGGCGGAATGCCAGTCTGGGGAGCGGGATCTGCCCGTGGGGGTCGGCATCCCCGGCAGTGTCTCCGGCGTCACCGGAAAGGTAAAAAACTCCAACACCCCTTGCCTGAATGGCCGCAATCTTCCCGATGATCTGTCGGACATACTGTCCAGGGCGGTTACCGTCACCAACGATGCCAACTGTCTGGCGCTGTCTGAAGCTACCGATGGCGCGGGGCAGGGCGCTGGCGTCGTCTTCGCCGCCATCCTGGGGACCGGTTGTGGTTCCGGTATCAGTGTTGATGGGCGGTTGCTGACCGGCCCCAATGGGGTGTCCGGCGAATGGGGTCATAACCCCACGCCCTGGACACCCCAGAAAGAGCTCGACCAACGCTCCTGCTTCTGTGGTCAGTCCGGCTGTAATGAGACCTTCCTTTCCGGCACGGGTATGACACTGACTCATCAACTATTATGGAATAAGACGATGGCGGCGCCGGACATTGCCCAGGCAGCGAGGGCGGGTGACCACAAGGCTGGTGAAACCATGAATCGTTATCTGGAACACCTGACCCGTGGCCTGGCCGGAGCCATTAACCTGTTGGACCCGGATGTGATTGTTCTGGGAGGCGGAGTGAGCAACCTTCCGGAGCTGTATCAACATTTGCCGGAACGTTTGCCAAGGTATGTATTCGGTGGTGAGTTCAGCACGCCCATTCGACAGGCCATGCATGGTGATTCCAGTGGGGTACGCGGGGCGGCCTGGCTGGCGGTGCAGCCCGATGTGGCAGTTAAAGGAGGTGGACCATGCCCATGATTGGATGGCTTTTTATTCTGGGCGCCTTTGCGATGGTGATTGGCAGCCTCTTGTTGCTGAAAGACGCTGGCAATATAAAGGTTCCAAAGGAAAAGCTCGAAAAGGTTCGAAAGCGTAAGGCGGAAGCCGAAAAAGAAGACGAGCGAGAGAGAGAACAAAAAGACGACTGGTGAGTGTTCATGTTTCGAAAGACCAATACATCGCCATTCGAAGATGCGTTGAAGTGCGAAGCGGAAGGGTTGGAGCTGTTGCGTGCCGGCGTTGCCAATACGGGATGCGCGGCCTTGGCGGTACCAAAGGTTATTTCTGTCAGCGAACGGGAACTGGTTATACCCCATATTGAACAAGCCCAGCCAACGCCCGCTTTGATGTCTGCCCTGGGCGAAGGCCTCGCTTGCCTGCACAAACTGCCCCAGTCATGTTATGGCCTTGGGCATGATAACTACATTGGGTTGTCTCCACAGAAAAACCGATGGTGTGACAACTGGGGTGAGTTTTTTCGGGACGACCGGCTGGGCTATCAGATATCCCGCATACAGGATGCGAAGTTGAGAAACGAGTTTCAGGGAGTCCTGGCGCGTAACAGTGACGCCCTTGAAGGCTTTCTGAATGAACACTGCGTTCGGCCCAGTCTGTTACACGGGGACCTTTGGGCGGGCAATGCCCTGTTCGACAGGAAGAAGGCCTGGTTGATTGACCCAGCCGTCTATTACGGAGACCGGGAAGCCGACCTGGCGATGACCGAATTCTTCGGCGGTTTTACCAGTGATTTTTACCAGGCCTACGACTCGGTTTGGCCCCGCACCAGTGCCTACGCCGTAAAAAAAGACATCTACAATCTCTACCATGCCCTGAATCACTACAATCTGTTTGGCAGTGGTTATCTTGGTCAGTGCCGACAACTGCTGCTAAGTTTGGAAGCCTCATTGAATCATTAGCCAAGCCCGCACATCTCCCTCAGGCAATCAGGAGCCACCATGATCAAGGATCTGACTCTTCATAACCGCCGGCACCAGGTCATTCGTGCCATCGAGAAAAATAACAGCAGTCTGGCCAATGCCGACAGGCAGCAGAAATACCAGCTCATGGCGGAATCGCCTTACCGGTTCTTCCGGGGCACCAGCCATCTGTTCTGGCAGGATATGTTTAATGACTGGCGCTTCTCGCTGTTCGGGGGGGTGCCGGGCTCCCAGACCTGGATTCAGGGCGATGCCCATGTCTATAACTTCGGTGCCTTTGCCAACCATGATGGCGACGTGATCTACGGGCTGGATGATTTTGACGATGCGGTGGTCAGCGATTACCAATACGATCTCTGGCGGCTTGCGGTCAGCCTGGTTCTCGATACCCGGGAAAATGGCCGCTTTGACGGTGACGATTGCCTGGATGCCCTGGAGCAGCTGGCCGAGGCCTATCTGGCGATGGCCACCGACTATCAGGACAACGATCTGGATGAGGAAGTGCACTTCACCCGGAAAACCGCCGACAAGCCGCTGAAAAAATTTCTTAAGAAAGTCGACAAGAAAAAAGGCCGGGGCAAGATGCTGGAGAAATGGACCCGGCTGCAGAAAAACGGCAAGCGAGTCTTTGACACCACCCTGCCCAAACTGCGCCGGCTCTCGCCGCAGGGCCGAAAACGGTTTATCGAGGCGTTTGAAACCTACCGGGCCGCCCGGGAGGGCGTCAGCAGTGACTTTTTCCAGCTTAAGGATGTCGCTCGTCGGGTCAGTGCTGGTACGGGCTCACTGGGTACCACACGGTACTATGCACTGATTGAAGGCGAAGAGGGCGATGAGGGCGACGACATTATCCTGGACATCAAGGAGCAGGTTGGTCCGGCGCTGTTACTGGCCATGTCCGAAGAGGAACGCGAGGCCTACGCCAATGCCTATCCCAGCGAAGGCGAGCGCCACGCCCAGGCTTTCCATGCCCTGGCGGAACACCCGGACCAATATCTTGGGTGGCTGGAGCTGGATGGCAAGGTGTTTTCCGTGAGAGAGCGTTCACCCTTCAAAGACGATTTCGACACGGGCAAGCTCACCAAGAAAAGCCACCTGAAGAAAATGGCGGCGACCTGGGGCGAAGTACTGGCGACGGAGCATAAGCGCGCCAGTCGTGGGCTCAACGAGGAGGAGCCGTTCCTGTTTGAGCAGACACTCCAGCGTTTGACGTTCAAACGTGAGCGGGAGTTCGTGCAGCTAATCCAGGCCATTGCCATCCACTATGGCGAGTGTGTGGAGCAGGATTACCAGAATTTTGTGGATGCTTTCCTGGCGCCTGATTAGGGGCAACCAGTGAGCCTCTAAGGCTCTATCTCTTCGGCCAGTTCCTGATCCAGAGACGCCTCTTCAGTGACCTGGTCGGTCTGACTTAATGAACGATGGGGAATGTGTCTGAGGGTCCGAAACGAAAAAAGCCAGTTATCACGGTCTCCCGTAACTAACTGGCTTTCTTTGGAATTCTGGTAGGACCAGGCAGATTCGAACTGCCGACCTCTGCCATGTCAAGGCAGCGCTCTAACCAACTGAGCTATGGTCCTGTGCTCTTCAGCGGGGACGTAATATACGGGGTCATCCCTTATTGGTCAACAACTTTTCTGTCTCTTGTAGTCCAAAGCTTTAGAGCGAAGCGGGATTTGCTCCGGCATCGATGCGCCACCCGGACTCAGCGTCATCAGTTCCAGCGCGGCCCGCGGTCTGTATCCCACCAGGGAGTCGCGCTACTCTGTGCTAAAGAGTTGTTGAACTTTGCCCATGCCCCCTAAGGAGACGCAATGTTTGGTCTGACGGTTCGGGATCAGATGATGGTTACCCATAGCTTAAACGGCGACGTGTTTGGCCCCGCGCAAAAGCTTCATGGGACGACCTACGTAGTGGATGTCACTTTCGAGCGCCATCAGTTGGATAAGAATGATCTCATCGTCGAGGCGGATCTAGCTGTCCAGCTGCTTCGGGAGGTTCTTGGCGAGTTTGATATGCAGAACCTGGATGAGCGTTTGGAGTTTGAGGGCCGCAACACCACCACTGAATTCATGGCCGGAGTGGTGTTTGAGCGCATGGCCAATGCGGTTCGCCAGGGCAGGTTAGGAGACAGTGGCAAGGGACTTTCCAGCCTGCGCGTCACCCTGTCCGGGTCGCAGGTTGTCTGGGCCACCTACCACGCGGGAATCTGAAGGCCAGGCAATTGTCTGGATAGCTATAGGTACGTTACATTTCCAGACTTATACAAAATCGGGGCATCACCGGGCTGCGGTCCGGTGTCAATGATGAGGTGCGAGGGCCATGCAGGATTGGCAAATGGATTGGCAACATGAGGAGCCAGAAGACGATGGCCAGCTTGAGTTGCCGGGGATCGCCCTCGACAGGAGTGATGAATTGCTGGAATCCCTTGGCGAGTTGGAGCAACGGCTGGAGCAGGTGCGGCTTACCGCGGAAGAGGTGGAATTGCTGCGCCGGTTCCGCAGAAGCGATGCCAACAACCGGCGCATGGTCATGCGGCTTCTGGCCGGATAGCAGCCAGAAGCTCCCGATTACTTCCCTTTCTTGTACACGTTTTCGTAAACGTAGTTAGTGGCTTCCACAAAGCCGTCAATGCTGCCGCAATCAAAGCGTTGGCCCTTGAACTGATACGCCAGTACGCAGCCATTCTTCGCTTGTTCCAGCAGTGCATCCGTAATCTGCACTTCGCCGTTCTTGCCAGGCGGTGTGTTCTCCAGAATCTCGAAAATGTCCGGGGTCAGAATGTAGCGGCCAATGATCGCCAGGTTGCTTGGGGCGTCTTCCGGGGCCGGCTTTTCCACCATGTCGGTAATGCGGTACAGGCCATCTTTCATGGACTCACCGGCAATGACGCCGTACTTGTGGGTTTCATCGGCAGGCACTTCCTCGATGGCCACGATTGAACAGCGGAACTGGTTGTACAGCTTCACCATCTGGGTCAGCACGCCGTCTTCGCCTTCCGGGGCCACACAGAAGTCGTCGGCCAGCACCACAGCAAACGGATTGTCGCTCATCAGGTTGCGGCCGGTCAGGATGGCGTGGCCCAGGCCCTTCATCTCATTCTGGCGGGTAAAGGCGAAGCTGTTGTTGTCGATCAGGTCGCGGATGGAGGTCAGAAGATCCTCTTTCCCCGAACCGGCGATCTGGTGCTCCAGCTCATAACTGATGTCGAAGTGGTCTTCCAGCGCCCGCTTGCCACGACCAGTCACAAACCCAAACTCGTGAATCCCGGCTTCGGCGGCCTCTTCGACGCCGTACTGCACCAGCGGCTTGTTAACAATGGGGAGAATTTCCTTGGGCATGGCCTTGGTGGCGGGCAGAAAACGGGTGCCGTAACCGGCAACGGGGAACAGACACTTCCTGATCATGGGAAAATCCTTGGTTTCTGATTCGTAGGTACTGAATTTCCGCAGTTTACCGAAGATGCCGCCCCAGGGGGAGGGGCCGTGGGCCGGAATCAGTTGCGGGCCTTTCATTGTTAGCAAATAGTCAAAGCTGGTTTTACGTTTTGTTGACAATCGCGTGAGGGGCGAGTAATTTTCAGTCTAATCTATCTCGTTTTGTTGACAACCTTATGAACCAACCAATCATCCAATCCTCTACCCGCGCAGACGAGGCCTTTGATTGTCTGCAAACGGCGATCATTACCGGCGAGCTGGCTCCCGGCGAGAAAATCGGGGAGCTGGAGCTTTGCAACCGCTTTGAATTGACTCGTGGTCCCCTGCGTGAAGCCCTTGGGCGACTCGAGTCCCGTGGGTTGCTGGTTCGCAGGCCTCACGCCGGGGTCAAGGTGGTGTCGGTCAGTGCCGAAGAGTTGATGGAGCTGTACCGGATTCGTGAAGTCATGGAAGGGCTGGCTGCGCGCCAGGCGGCCGAGCGAATGACGGATGAAGAAATCCGGGCGCTGCAGGAAACCCTGGACGCGCACGAGAAAATGATCGAAGAGGCCAAGGGCCAGGCTTATTACCAGGCCGAAGGCGACTACGATTTCCACCACCGAATTGCCACCGGCAGCCGCAACACCAAGCTGGCTCAGATGCTGCTGGGCGATCTCTACTACATGGTGCGCATGTACCGATATCGCCTGAGTACTTCGGCAGGGCGGCCACACATGGCTCTGGGCGAGCACCGTCATATTGTCGAGGCTCTGGCCCGGCGTGACGGCGAACTCGCGGAATTTCTGATGAAGCGGCACATCAACGCCGCCCGCCAGAACATCGAGAAAAAGATCAAAGAAGGCGTTCTAACCATTTAACTGGGAGGTAACACACCATGGCTAACAAACTTTCTCCGGGCGCGCGTTTTCGCAAGGCCCTGAAGGAAAACCAGCCGCTGCAGATTGTCGGCACCATCAATGCGTACTCAGCCATGATGGCCGAGCGAGTAGGGCACCAGGCCATTTACCTGTCAGGCGGTGGTGTGGCGAACGCCTCCTACGGCCTGCCGGACCTGGGCATGACCACCATGAACGACGTGGTCGAAGACGTGCGTCGTATCTGTGCGGCTACCGATCTGCCGCTGCTGGTGGACATCGACACCGGCTGGGGCGGCGCCTTCAACATCGCCCGCACCATTCGCGAGATGGAACGTGCCGGCGCTGCCGCCGTTCACATTGAAGACCAGGTTGCCCAGAAGCGTTGTGGCCACCGTCCGAACAAGGAAATCGTTTCCAAAGAGGAAATGGTGGATCGTGTGAAAGCGGCCGCCGATGCCCGCGAAGACGACGATTTCTTCATCATGGCCCGTACCGACGCGTTCCAGAAAGAAGGTCTGGAAGCGGCCATCGATCGTGCCAAGGCCTGTATCGAAGCTGGCGCCGACGGCATCTTCGCCGAAGCGGTTCACGAGCTGTCTGATTACAAGGCCTTCGCAGAAGCCATTGACGCGCCCCTGCTGGCCAACATCACCGAATTTGGTGCTACTCCGCTGTACAACAAGAAGGAACTGGCGGAAGCCGGTGCCTCCATGGTGCTGTACCCGCTGAGTGCCTTCCGCGCAATGAACAAGGCGGCGTTGACTGTTTACGAGAGCATTCTTGAGAAGGGTGATCAGAAAGACGTGGTGGACATGATGCAGACCCGTATGGAACTGTACGATTTCCTGAACTACCACGACTTTGAACAGAAGCTCGATGAGCTGTTCGCCCAGAAGAAAGACTGAACCGTTTTAAAGGGCGCTCCGGGTGGGGCGCCCTGAACACCAAACCCAAGCCAAATTAAACAACACCAAAAACTCTGTAAATGGGAGATGATCATGGCTGAAGCAAAGAAACTCGGTGGTGCTGGTCTGCGTGGCCAGGTAGCTGGTGAAACAGCCCTGTGTACCGTTGGTAAAACCGGTGCCGGCCTGACCTACCGTGGTTACGACATTAACGTGCTGGCGGACAACGCCCAGTTTGAAGAAGTCGCGTACCTGCTGCTGCGTGGCAAACTGCCGAACCGTCAGGAGCTGGACGAGTACAAGGCCAAGCTGAAGGCGAATCGCGAACTGCCGGAAGCCCTGCGTACCGTTCTGGAGCAGATTCCCAAAAACGCCCACCCGATGGACGTGATGCGTACCGGTTGCTCCATGCTGGGTAACCTGGAAACCGAGGAAGATTTCAGCGAGCAGGACGACAAGATCGACCGCATGCTGGCGGTATTCCCGGCCATCATTACCTACTGGTACCGTTTCGCCAACGAAGGCGTGCGTATCGATACCGCCAACACCGAGTGTGATTCCATCGGTGGTGTGTTCCTCGAGCTGCTGCACGGCAAGAAGCCGAACGAGCTGCACGAGCAGGTGATGAACGTGTCCCTGATCCTGTACGCCGAGCACGAGTTCAACGCCTCTACCTTCACCGCTCGCGTGTGTGCGTCCACTCTGTCTGACATCCACAGCTGCGTGACCGGTGCCATCGGTTCCCTGCGTGGTCCGCTGCACGGTGGTGCCAACGAAATGGCCATGGAGCTGATCCAGAAGTTCAGCAGCGCCGACGAAGCCGAAGAAGGCCTGATGGGCATGCTGGAGCGCAAGGAAAAGATCATGGGCTTCGGCCACGCGATCTACAGCGAGTCCGATCCGCGCAACGCCATTATCAAGAAGTGGTCCGAGAAGCTGGCGGAGGAAGTCGGCGACACCGTGCTGTATCCGGTTTCCGTCCGCTGCGAGGAAGTCATGTGGCGCGAGAAGAAGCTGTTCTGTAACGCTGACTTCTTCCACGCGTCTGCTTACCACTTCATGGGCATTCCGACCCAGCTGTTTACACCGATCTTCGTGATGTCCCGTGTATCTGGCTGGACTGCCCACGTGAAAGAGCAGCGTGCCAACAACCGCATCATCCGTCCGAGCGCCGACTATACCGGCCCGGACCACGCGGAATGGCAGCCGATTGACGAGCGTTCCTAAGACGTTTTTTTAGCCACGGAAGACACGGAAAACACGGAAGGGAAAGACAAAAGCAAAGATATTAATTAGCCACGAAATCCACGAAAGAACACGAAATAAAAAAAACAGCCTTAATGCTTTTTTTCGTGGATTTAGTGGGTTTCGTGGCAATTTTAATCTTTTTTCTTTTCCCTGTTCTTCCGTGGATTCCGTGGCAAATCACGCATTCCAAGAGATTTCTAAATCATGAATACTCAGTACAGAAAACCCCTCCCGGGCACCAGCCTGGAATTTTACGATACCCGCCAGGCGGTGGAAGAAATCCAGCCGGGTTCTTACGACAAACTGCCATACACCTCCAAAATCCTGGCGGAACAGCTGGTTCGCCGTTGCGATGCGGAGTCTCTGACTGATTCACTCAAGCAGCTTATTGAGCGCAAGCGCGAGAAGGATTTCCCCTGGTATCCCGCCCGCGTTGTGTGTCACGACATCCTGGGCCAGACCGCACTGGTTGACCTGGCCGGCCTGCGTGACGCTATTGCCGAAAAAGGCGGCGATCCCGCCAAGGTAAACCCCGTTGTTCCCACCCAGCTGATTGTTGACCACTCGCTGGCCGTTGAACACGCCGGTTTTGAAGAAGACGCGTTCGACCAGAACCGCGCCATTGAAGATCGTCGTAACGAAGACCGTTTCCACTTTATCGACTGGACCCGCACCGCGTTCAAGAACGTGGACGTGATTCCGGCCGGTAACGGCATCATGCACCAGATCAACCTGGAAAAGATGTCACCCGTTATTCAGCACCGTCCGGACGAAGATGGCCATCAGATTGCCTTCCCGGACACCTGTGTGGGCACCGACAGTCACACCCCGCACATTGATGCCCTGGGTGTTATTGCCGTGGGTGTTGGCGGCCTGGAAGCCGAAACCGTCATGCTCGGCCAGCCATCCATGATGCGCCTGCCGGACATCGTTGGTGTGAAACTGACCGGTGAACGCCAGCCTGGCATCACCGCCACCGACATCGTTCTGGCCATTACCGAATTCCTGCGTAAAGAGCGCGTGGTTGGCGCCTACCTTGAGTTCTTTGGTGAAGGCGCTTCCAGCCTGACTATCGGCGACCGTGCCACCATCTCCAACATGACGCCGGAATACGGCGCCACCGCCGCGATGTTCTACATCGACGAGCAGACCACCGACTACCTGAAGCTGACCGGCCGCGAGCCGGAGCAGGTGGATCTGGTTGAGAAGTACGCCAAAGAAACCGGCCTGTGGGCCTACCAGATGACCGGTGCCGAGTACGAGCGCGTGCTGGAGTTTGATCTCTCCACCGTGGTTCGCAACGTGGCTGGTCCGTCCAACCCGCACCGCCGTGTGGCCACTTCCGCGCTGCACGACCAGGGCATTGCCGTGAACCTGGACAAGGCGCTGGCAGAAGAGAAAGAAGGCAAGATGCCGGATGGCGCGGTGATCATCGCCGCCATTACCTCCTGCACCAACACCTCCAACCCGCGCAACGTGGTGGCCGCCGGTTTGCTGGCCAAGAAAGCCAACGAGCTGGGCCTGATCCGCAAGCCGTGGGTGAAGTCCTCCTTCGCGCCGGGTTCCAAAGTGGCCCGATTGTATCTGGAAGAAGCCGGCCTGCTGCCTGAAATGGAAAAACTGGGTTTCGGCATCGTGGCATACGCCTGCACCACCTGTAACGGTATGTCTGGCGCGCTGGACCCGAAGATCCAGCAGGAAATCATCGACCGCGACCTGTACTCCACGGCGGTGCTTTCCGGTAACCGTAACTTTGACGGCCGGATTCACCCCTACGCGAAGCAGGCGTTCCTGGCCTCACCGCCGCTGGTCGTGGCCTACGCTATTGCCGGTACCATCCGCTTTGACATCGAGAAAGATGCCCTGGCGTACGACAAGGACGGCAACCCGGTGACCCTGAAGGATATCTGGCCGTCCGACGAGGAAATCGACCGCATCGTCGGTGAGTATGTGAAGCCGGAGCAGTTCAAGTCCGTCTATATCCCGATGTTCAACCTCGACGAAGCCGAGCAGGCGGAGAGTCCGCTGTACGACTGGCGCCCGATGTCCACCTACATCCGTCGCCCGCCCTACTGGGAAGGCGCACTGGCGGCCGAGCGCACCATGACCGGCATGCGTCCGCTGGCGGTGTTGGGTGACAACATCACCACCGACCACCTGTCGCCGTCCAACGCCATCATGATGGACTCCGCTGCGGGTGAATACCTGCACAAGATGGGCCTGCCGGAGGAAGACTTTAACTCCTACGCAACCCACCGTGGCGACCACCTGACCGCCCAGCGCGCGACCCTGGCCAACCCGAAACTGCTGAACGAAATGGTTCGGGACGAAAATGGCGAGATTGTCCAGGGCTCCCTGGCGCGTCTGGAGCCGGAAGGCGACGTGAAGCGCATGTGGGACGTGATCGAAACCTACATGGACCGCAAGCAGCCGCTGATCATCGTGGCCGGTGCCGATTACGGTCAGGGTTCCTCCCGTGACTGGGCCGCCAAGGGCGTTCGCCTGGCGGGTGTGGAAGTGATCGTGGCCGAAGGCTTCGAGCGCATACACCGCACCAACCTGGTGGGCATGGGCGTATTGCCGCTGCAGTTCAAGGAAGGCGAAACCCGTAAGACCTACAACATCGACGGCACCGAGACCTTCGATGTGAAGGGTGAGATTGCCCCGGGCGCTGAGCTGACCCTGGTTGTGCATCGCAAGAACGGCGAGAGCGTGGAAGTACCGGTGATCTGCCGCCTCGACACCGAAGCGGAGCTGAACATCTACTCCGCTGGTGGCGTGCTGCAGCGTTTCGCACAGGACTTCCTGGAAGCCGAAGGCGCGGCTTAAAACGTTATTGGCCACGGAATCCACGGAAGAACACGGAAAAAGAAACAAGAGATAAAAGATTGCCACGAAATCCACTAAATCCACGAAAAGAAATTCGTTAAATCGTTTTTTTATTTCGTGTTCTTTCGTGGGTTTCGTGGCTGAAAATGTCTTTGCTTTTGTCTTTTCCTTCCGTGTTTTCCGTGGATTCCGTGGCAAAAAATGCTTTAAAAAGAGGCATTCCCATGAGTTTCCCGAAGCAAATTAAGGTACCGGCCACCTACATGCGTGGCGGCACCAGTAAAGGCGTGTTTTTCCGCCTGCAGGACCTTCCGGAGCCGTGCCAGGTTCCGGGTGAGGCCCGTGACAAGTTGCTGCTGCGGGTAATCGGCAGCCCCGATCCCTACCAGAAGCAGATCGATGGCCTGGGTAACGCCACCTCCAGCACCAGCAAATCGGTGATTTTGGCGGCACCCACCCAGCCCGATCACGACGTGGATTACCTGTTCGGTCAGGTGTCCATCGACAAGCCGTTTGTGGACTGGAGCGGTAACTGCGGCAACCTGACCGCCGCCGTTGGTGCGTTTGCCATTCATGGCGGTTTTGTGCCGAAAGAGCGGATTCCGGAAAACGGCGTCTGCACGGTGCGTATCTGGCAGGCCAACATCCAGAAAACCATTGTGGCCCACGTGCCCATCACCGATGGTGAAGTCCAGGAAACCGGCGATTTCGAGCTGGACGGGGTCACCTTCCCGGCGGCAGAAATCGAAGTGGAGTTCATGGACCCGGCCGACGGCGATGGCGCCATGTTCCCGACTGGCAACGTTGTGGACGACCTTGAAGTGCCGGGTGTCGGCACCCTTAAGGCGACCATGATCAACGCCGGTATTCCGACCATCTTCCTGAACGCGGAGGAAATCGGCTATACCGGCACCGAGCTGCAGGAAGCCATCAATAACGACGTGCAGGCGCTGGACCGGTTTGAAACCATCCGTGCCCACGGTGCCGTAAAGATGGGCCTGATCAAGGACATCAGTGAAGCCGCCAATCGGCAGCACACGCCGAAAGTGGCGTTTGTCGCCAAACCGGTGGATTACGTGGCCTCAAGCGGCAAGACCATCACTCCCGATGACGTGGACCTGCTGGTACGTGCGCTGTCCATGGGCAAACTGCACCACGCTATGATGGGCACGGCTGCCGTGGCCATTGCCACTGCCTCCGCAGTACCCGGCACGTTGGTGAACCTTGCTGCCGGTGGCGGCGACCGCAAGCATGTGACTTTCGGTCATCCGTCCGGTACCTTGCGTGTAGGCGCTGAAGCATCACAGGTGGACGGCCAGTGGACCGCCACCAAGGCCATCATGAGCCGCAGCGCCCGGATCATCATGGAAGGGAATGTCCGGGTTCCCGGCGATACGTTTTGATCAAGGAGGCGTCATCCAGAGCCAATGAGATGACGTAAGCCCTTGCAGGAAGTGAATCGGTTAGCTGTGACCGATTGTGCCCCTGAGCAACAAACCGTCTATTCTTTGGATAGCGGGGCGTCGCCAGGGGCTTTTTTATTTCTATTGCGTCCGAAAGGAGGCCAGCTATGTCAGCAACGTTTGATGTCAATGAACGCCCGGATTACGACCAGGTGTTGCAGCAAATCGCGGACTATGTACTTAGCTATGAGATCGATAGTGACGAGGCTTGGAACACGGCCCGTAACTGCCTGATTGATACCATAGGATGTGGATTGCTGGCCCTGCGATTCCCGGAATGCACCAAACATCTGGGGCCCATGGTTGAAGGTACCACCGTCCCTAACGGGGCCCGCGTCCCGGGCACGCCCTTCCGGCTGGACCCGGTGAAAGCCGCCTGGGATATTGGCTGCATCGTGCGCTGGCTGGATTACAACGACACTTGGCTGGCGGCTGAGTGGGGCCACCCCTCGGATAATCTGGGGGCGATCCTGGCTGTGGCTGATTATCTTTCCCAGAAGCGTATCGCCGAGGGGAAGGCACCTCTGGTGATGAAGGACGTGCTGGAAGCCATGATCATGGCCCACGAAATCCAGGGCGTGCTGGCGCTGGAAAACTCCTTTAACCGTGTCGGGCTGGATCACGTGGTGCTGGTGAAAGTCGCCTCCACCGCCGTGGCGGCCAAGCTCATGGGCGCCAATCGGGAGCAGATCCTTTCGGCATTGTCCCACGCGTGGGTGGATGGCCAAGCGCTTCGCACTTACCGCCACGCGCCCAATGCCGGCTCCCGCAAATCATGGGCAGCGGGTGATGCCAGTAGCCGGGGCGTGCGACTGGCCGATATGGCCATGCGCGGGGAAATGGGCATTCCCGGCGTGCTGACCGCCCCCCAGTGGGGCTTCTACGACGTGCTGTTCAGCAAGACCAACAAGGACCAGAAGCTCAAACCGGAAGACAAACGCCAGTTTTCACTGCCACAGCCGTTTGGCAGTTACGTGATGGAAAACGTGCTGTTCAAGATTTCCTTCCCGGCGGAATTCCATGCCCAGACCGCCGCCGAGGCCGCGGTAACGCTGCACCCGGAGGTAAAGGATCGCCTTAGTGAGATCGATAAAATCGTGATCACCACTCACGAATCCGCCATCCGCATCATCTCCAAGGTTGGCAAGCTGGCTAACCCCGCAGACCGGGACCACTGCCTGCAGTACATGACGGCGGTGCCCCTGATTTTTGGCAGCCTGACCGCCGAGCATTACGAGGACAGCTTCCACGAGGCGCATCCGGAAATCGACGAGCTGCGTGACAAGATGGAAGTGGTGGAAGACGAGCGCTATACCCGGGAATACCTGGAGGAAGACAAGCGCTCCATTGCCAATGCCATCCAGGTGTTCTTCAAGGACGGGTCGAGCACGGATCAAGTGGCTGTGGAGTACCCGATTGGCCATCGCCGGCGTCGTGAGGAGGGCATTCCGCTGCTCGAAGAGAAATTCCGGGCCAACCTGGCGACCCGCTTTCCTGCCACGCGTTGTGAGACCATTTTCGAACTCTGCCGGGATCAGAGAGCGCTGGAAAACACGCCCGTGTCTGAATTCTCCAGTTTGTTTGTGATCTGACCCCGTTGGCTCAGGAGGTTTCCGAATCCCGCACGGCGAGGCGGGATTCGATCCGTTCCAGCGCGTCGGCAATGCGCTCCAGGCTGCCGGCTACCGTGCGCCACTGACGGTCTGTCATGGGTGATGATTCCGCACCCAGCGTCGGTATGTTGTCCCGGGGTATGGTTTGTGATCGTGGAGCCGGCTTCTTCCGTTGGGCCAGGTCCGGCTCTTCACCGAGCAATTCGGTGCGAATGGACTTCAAATCGTACGGATCAATGAAGGGGCGGTCCTCGGAATACGCGCACATCAACATGCCATCACACAGCTTGTTGATTAATCGCGGAATCCCGCCACTGATATCGTGAATCTCGCGCACCGTCTCGTCATCAAACAACCGGTTGCCACCGTGGCCGGAGACCAGCAGGCGATAATCGATGTACTCGGCCGTTTCCGCCTGCGACAGCCCTTCAAGGTGAAAGAACAGTTTCACGCGCTGCGCCAGCTGAGGAATGGCGGTGATGGCCTGTCGCAGCTCCGGCTGGCCCAGCAGGATCACCCGCATCGAAGGCCCCCCCATACTCTCCATGCCAGTCAGCATCCGTATGTCTTCCAAGTTCTCCCGGGTCAGGTTCTGGGCTTCGTCGATGGCCAGTATCACCGGGGTACCGGCGGCGGCCATTTTTTCCAGGTACTCGGTAATCTGGAACAGCATGGCCACCTTGGTGTCTTCCGTTACCTCGATCCCGGCTTTGCGAAGGATCAACGCAAACAGGTCCCGGGATTCGAGATTGGTATAGGAAATGTTCAGCAGCTTAAGGTTACCTTCCAGGTTACGAACCGTCTTTTTCAGCAGGGTGGTTTTACCCGAGCCGATTTCACCGCTGATCACCACGAACCCCTCAGAGCTCCAGATGGCGGACGACATGTACACATAGGCCCGCGAGTGTTGCTGGCTCATGTAGATGAAATCGTCCTCCGGGGTAATCCGGAAGGGGTGACGGTGCAGGCCAAAAAAGTCCAGATACATAGTCAAATCCCTTGTCAGGCCAATGCCAGCATTTGTCGTGTGCTCACCACCGGCTGATCCGTTGGACAGGCGGCAAAACTGTCGCTGACGGTGCCAAACCGGAAATCCTGCAGCAGGCGTTCCAGACGTTTTTCACACTTGTCCAGATTAGTGTAGTGCCGAAAACGGGAAAGCCAGCTGGCGTTGTTGAACCTGGGCTGACCGGGGTCGACCTCCCAGGGGTGCAGGTAGAAGATCTGTGGCCGAATCCCGAAGCCCGATGCCTGAGCAAACAGATGTCGGAACAGTGGGTAGGGGAATTGCCGGAAGTAACCCCCGCCGGCGGCGGGTATCGGCATCCCCAGGATTTTCGCGGTGGTAAGCGGGAACTCCTGCAGGATTGCTCCCTTGTCGGTCTTAAGCGTGTAAGGCGTGGAGGGAGAACCGGGGATGCCGTACTTGTCGTGATGTACCGGGAAAATGCTTGAATCCCATTTGAAACCGCATTCCACCAGGATATCCAGTGCCCAGAGCGAATCCCGGGTAATGGAATAGCTGGCTGCCCGATATCCAACCACGGGTTTGCCGGTCAGATCCTCCAATAGCTGCTTGGAGTGTCGAGTTTCTTGACGAAATTCCTCCGGGGTCTGGCGGTAAATCAACTGATGACTGTAACCGTGAGAGGCGATTTCGTGGCCGGCTCGGTCAATCTCCCGAACCAGATCCGGGCAGTGCTCCGCGACCCAGCCCAATACAAAGAACGTGGCCTTGACATGATAGCGCTCGAACAGCGCCAGCAGGCGTTCGGTGTTCTCCCGCACCCGTAGTGGCTGGCTTGACCAGCTGTCCCGGGGGACCACATTCGACAGCGCGGCAACGTGGAAATAATCCTCCACATCGACACTCATGGCGTGCAACGGTTGGGCTGATTGGGTCCGATCCGACATGATTTTTCTTCCTTGTTGGAAACACAATGTTTGATGGGCTATAAAGAAGTGTAAAATAACTTTACAAAAAGATACAAAAACTTGTTAAGTACAGTTTCTCAGCAGTCAGAGAACTGACAAGGAAGTTCGACGTGTCCTATATCCGTTTTCGAAAGCACTACCTCCATATCCCTTATCTGGTGCTGGCGGTGATTGAGTTTGCGGTTCTGCTGGGCGTGTTTATTGTCCTGACAGGTGTCTACGCCCCGCAGAGTGTTCCGCCCGGCCCAGAGGGAGTGTTGTCGGCATCGCTCCTGTTTGCCGCCATTCTGAGTCTGGGGACGCTGGCCATGGGCGGTTACGCCGAGATTGTTCGGGAAACCCTTTCTCAACTGTATTTCCGCACGCTGGTGGCTTACTGCTTTCTTGGCGGTATTGCGCTGGCACTGGTCTACGCCTTTCTGCCGGCCATGGACCCAGGCAGCACCAACCTGTTCTGGGCGGTGTTGATCTGTACCTTTGTGGTGATCGTGCTGCGGCGGCTGTTCCTGGCCATGGTGGATTCTCAGCAACTGGTTCGCCGGGTGGTGGTTTTCGGCGCTGGAACGGCCGCCCAGGACTTACTGGATGATTACGACGCCAACATGCGGGCAATGGGAATACGGGTGGTCGGCTGCCTGGCGGATACCAGTGAGCCTGTTGTGGCTGAAGACCGGTTGCTCACCACCCCGGCGGATCTTTACCAGTATTGCCGCAAGAATCGCATCTCCGAAATTGTGATTGCGCCCCAGGAGCGGCGGCGCAGCGAAGGTGGCTGGCTGCCGGTTCCGGAATTAATGGAGTGCAAGCTGCGGGGGATTGCCGTGACCAACGCCATTGATTTCTACGAGCGGGAGCTGAGGAAGGTGAAGTTGGAGCTGGTACACCCATCCTGGATTGTGTTTTCCGAAGGTTTCCGGGTGTCGCGTTTTGTCCAGTGGACCAAGCGGTTGACAGACCTGGTACTCAGCCTTGTGCTGCTGGCGATTGCGATTCCCTTCATGTTGTTAACCGCCTTGGCCATTGTTCTGGAGACCGGTCGCCCGATTCTCTATAGCCAGAAGCGAGTAGGCCAGCTGGGCCGGGAATTCCGCATCTACAAATTCCGCAGCATGCGTCAGGACGCGGAAAAGGATGGCAAGGCCCGCTGGGCGTCGGCTAACGACAACCGCGTGACGCGGGTCGGGGCCTTCATCCGCAATACTCGCCTCGATGAGCTGCCACAGATCTACAACGTAATCCGGGGCGACATGAGCTTTGTTGGCCCCCGGCCAGAGCGGCCCGAGTTTGTGGCCGAACTGAAAGAAAAAATTCCTTTTTATGACACCCGGCACTATGTCCGCCCCGGCCTGATGGGGTGGGCGCAGCTGAATTATCCCTATGGCGCGTCTATTGAAGACGCCCGGGGCAAACTCGAGTACGACCTGTACTACTCTAAGAATCACAGCCTGTTGATGGATTTTCTGATCATGATTCAGACCGTCGAGGTGGTGTTGCTTGGCAAGGGCGTACATTGACTGACAGACCTGGCAAAGACAAAGGAACGGGAGGTTCTATGGGTATCTTGAGTCAATTCAGAAACGGACTGCTTGTGCTGGCAGCCCTCCTGCTGACGGCCTGCTCGGGGATACCATCCTCCGACAAGATGCCGCCCGCTTCGGAACTGGAAGCCGACCCCTATGAGATTGGGGTGGGGGACACCATTACCGTGCATGTCTGGCGTAATCCCGAGCTGGGACAAGCCATTGTGGTGAGACCCGACGGCTACATTTCACTGCCCCTGATGGGGGATGTGAAAGCCGAGGGCAAAGAACCCGAGGCCCTGGCCTCGGAAATTACCGCAGGCTTGTCCGAATACATCCGGACGCCGGAAGTTACCGTGATGGTGACCAATCCGGTGAGTAAGGAATTCCGCAATCGGGTGCGCATTACCGGTCAGGTCACTTCACCACAGTCCGTGGCCTTCCAGCCCGGGATGACGGTGCTGGACCTGGTGCTGATGGCGGGCGGCCTCACGGATTTTGCCGCCGACGGTCGAGCCACGCTCTCAAGGATGGTCAACGGTGAATACAAGACCTGGGAGCTGGATCTGGGCGCCATGTTGCGTGACGGCGACATGACCTACAACCACGCCCTGCAACCCGGTGATGTGATTAGTGTGCCTCGTAAGCAGCTGTTTCGTGGGGAACTCTGATGGACCTTCAATTTCTGCTGGATACGCTCCGTGCCGTCAGGCTTGAGCTGTATCGCAAGCGCGTCCTGGCGGCAGTTGTGTTCATGGTGGTCACTGCCGGAGTACTGGCAGTGGGGTATATCACACCAAAAACCTATACCTCGGAGGCGGTGCTCTATGCCGACCAGAGCAGCATCCTTGAGCCACTGCTTCGAGGCCAGGCCGAGGTGACTCAACTGGACCGCATCAACGAGGCCCGGGAAACCATCGAGAGCCGGAGCTTCCTGGAACAGGTGGCTTTGGATACGGGCCTGATTACCAGTAACCAATCCGATCAGCAGCGCAATGGGGCCATCGCCGAGCTGCGTGACCAGGTGAACCTGCGGGTGAGTAACAGAAGCTTTCTGGAGCTGAGTTACCGCAGCAGCAGTCCGGAACAGTCGTTCCAGGTGCTGAGCACGGTATTGGACCGGTTCCTGGAACGGACCGCGCGCAAGAAACGCTCCGAGAGCCAGAGCGCCTATGAGTTTATCGACTCTCAGGTCAAAGCCTACCAGCGACAGTTGGAGGCCGCCGAGCAGCGCCTGAAAGATTTCCGGATTCGTAATCAGGATGGCACCGAAGGCAATGTGAATGCTCGCATTGAGCGGCTTCGTGGTGACATTGAGAATCTGAAACTGGAAATCGAACAGAGCCGGTCGCAGATTGAATTGACGCGTAAACAGCTCGCAAATGAAGAGCCCGTGCGGCGGGTTGCGGTTGATGGCGGCCTGTCCACGACTGCCCGTCGCCTGGAAGCTTTGCGCCAGAAGAAAGACAGCCTGCTGCTTCAGTATCAAGAGCGCCATCCCGATGTGGTGGCGGTAAACGCGCAGATCGCTGAGCTGGAAGAGCAGCTCGCTAGCGGTACCGCCGAAGAGACCGACGTGGGCCGGACCGAGGTGATGGAAAACCCCACCTACGAGAGCCTGAAGCTTCAGCTGGCTGAGGCAACCACCCGCCTGGCGGTACAGGAAAAACGCCTGGAATCGTTACAGGGGCTGCTGGATGAGGCCTTCGAGCGGGGTGACAAGGTTGCCGCCAATGAGGCTGAGCTGGCAGAGCTGACACGGGATTACGACGTGACGCGGGATGTCTATGAAGACATGCTGCAACGCCGGGAGCGGGCGCGCCTCACCATGACGCTGGATGTTCAGGGTGAGGGCGGTAGCTATCGGATTCAGGAACCCGCGTCTTATCCGGTGACCTGGGATGGCCTGCAGTTGTACCAGATCGGCATTGCCGGCCCGTTCCTTGGCAGTGCTACGGTGATGGGGCTGCTGGCCATGCTGGTAATGCTGGATCAGCGCCTGCGTTCACCACGGGCCTTGCAGTTGGCCCTGCCGCCGTCCATTCCGGTGATGGCGACCATCCCCCATTACAGCAGTACCTGGAAAGACCGTCTGTTGAGAAAAGACGTGCTGTTCCTGGTGTTCGTGCTGGGTCTGTTTATGGTCGGCTACCTGGCATTCCTCATGTTCAGCGTGATGGGCGTGACACCCGAGCAGCTGATTTCGAAAATCAATGAAATGCTGGGCCGGGGAGGTCAGTGATGGACGACAGCAAGCTTTATCGGGCGTTGCTCAAGAGCCAGAAGGAACAGCCGGCGGAACCGGCGCCAGGTGAAGCCCGGGCCGAGGAGAATTTCCGGCGGGAGCGGCCTTTTGCCGAGTCTTCACGCCGTTATCCAGAGCCGCCCTTACTGAAGACGGACAACGCGGATCATCGCCCCACGGTTTACGATTCAGCGGTGTCGCTTGGCATGATCGCCAATCCCCGACCCTGGTCTCATGCCCAACTCAGGGAGCGCAAAATCATCTATCCGGCCATGCCGGACAAGCGGGTCATGGATGCCTACCGTGAATGGCGCATCCAATTGCGCAACCGGGCGGATGACGATGGCAATTTCACCGTGCTGTACAGCAGTCTGACTCATCAGGGCGGTTCGGTGCTGACGGCATTCAACCTGGCGGCTGCCTTCGCCATGGACGCCCATACCTCGGCCCTGCTGGTGGATTGCGACCCGTACCACGCAGAACTCAAAGAGCTGGTGTCGGTACCCATGAATTCCGGTGTGACGGATTACGTAGCCGATTCGTCGTTGTCGGTGAAATCCATCCTGTATCCCAGTGGTGTCGATCGCCTGACGGTGGTGCCGGCGGGTACCCAGGCGTCATCGGCGGTTGAGCTGTTTTCTTCGGTGCGCATGCGTGAACTGATGGAGGAACTGAAGCGCCGGTATTCTGACCGCTGCATCATCGTCAACGCCCCTCCCATTCGCAGAAGCACTGAGGCCCGAATTCTCGAGCGATTTGCCGATCAGGTGGTCTTTGGCGTGCCCTTTGGCGATGTCACCGCCGATGTGGTGAGTGAATGCGTGGAAGCGGTGGATCTGCAGAAATTTTCCGGTCTGGTCTTTCAGGAGTAGAACAATGAATGCCAGGGACGATTCTTACAGGCAGGCCGGTTGCCTGCTGATTGCCGGCAGTCTTGCCTTTTCAGCGCCGGTTCTCGGGCAGTCGGCGTCGGATGCGATAGATAGCATCAGTGGCTCGGCTAGTGTGTTTGGTGGCGTTGTTCACACCCGGCTGGACACTGGCACGGGTGAGGAAAGCAACACCAAGCCCAGTGCTGGTGTCTCGGGCGACATTGGCGGCTCCATGAGTAGTGGCGCCAACAATCTGGACCTCCGTTACGGCGGCAGGCTGACAACCCGGCGAAGTCTGCCCAATGGCGACCAGACCGACGACAGCTCCATTACCGGTGCCTCCCGGTATCAATACGCCGATCCCTCCAGCATCATGGATTTCAACCTGGGCCATTCGGTCCAGTCGGTCCGTAACGATACCGGTTTTGTTCTCAATGCCGGGGATTACGATACCCGCCACACGGTTCGGGGTGGCGCCGGGCTGACTTTCCAGCCGGGCGAGGTGACTTCGCTTCGTCTGTCGGGCCAGGCGGGCAAAAGCTTTGGTAGCGGTGACCTGGAGGACGAAAAGTCCTGGACCACCGGGGCGGATTTGAGGCGCCGGTTGTCGGCGCGATCAACCGGGCTGTTAACCACTCGCCGCAGTTGGTCCGAGAGCCAGGGAGTGGACACCACCATCGACAACGCCGAGTTGGGCTATGAACGCCAGCTCGAAACCGGCTGGTTCAGTATTGCCGCCGGTGGCAGCTGGTCGGAGACTGAATTTCCCGGCGACCGGGTTACGAATGAAAGTGAAGCGGTTACCGGCCACGTCTCCCGAATCTGGTCGACCACGGATAGCAGTACAACGGTTCGTTACGAGCGTCGGCTGTCGGACAGCGCCACGGATCTGTCTCTGGACTTGCCGGAAGAACTGTCGTTCCTGCCTGATACGATTCAGCTCCAGGATCTGGTGACCACGGACTCTGTTCTGGTTGCCCACAATACCTCACGTCTGTGCCGCATCTGCCGCTTCTCAATGCTGGCGGAGGCGTCAATGCTCGAGTCCGAACTTTCCGACGCCAAAACCCACGAGTATCGGACCAGCCTTAACCTGTCAGTGGATATCACCCGGGTGCACGAATTCCTGGCCAGCTACAGCTGGCAAGCCGAAGCCGGTGAGGATTCCGGCGATATTCAGGTGCAAATCCACCGTTTGAGTCTCGGGGTAACCCGGCGGCTGGCCGAGGATGTGCGGTTGGGGCTTGAGCTGAACCAGGCCTGGTTACGGGATGATCAGGAGGGTAGTGACCGCGATGAATACGGGCTGCGGGTCTTCCTGACCCGCAATTTCAGCCTGATGGAAAGGCGTTAACCAGGTAACGGGCAGAAGGGAATCATGTTCGAAAACAGACGCAGTATCGAGTTGCCGGCAGACCTGCCTCCCCAGTTGATCGCGGTGGTGGACACCGAGGAGGAGTTTGACTGGCGGGCCGAGCCGGATTCCGCCGCTGACCGCGTGACCGCCATGGACAGTATTGACCGTGTTCAGGATGTTTTTGATGAATACGGGATAACGCCCTGTTATGTCATTGATTATCCCATCGCCAGCAAGCCCGGTGGCTACCGCAAGCTGAAGGCATACGTCGAAGAGGGCCGGTGTGAAATTGGCGCTCACTTGCATCCTTGGGTGAATCCGCCGGTGAGCGAGGCTTTGACTCGCGCCAATACCTATCCCGGCAACCTGCCAGCAGAGCTGGAGAGACAAAAACTGAGCCTGCTGCGAGACACCATCCAACAGAACCTGGGTGTGCTGCCGGTGGCCTACAAGGCCGGGCGTTACGGCTTTGGACCCAACACCGGGCGAACATTGCAGGAACTGGGGTTTCACATTGACCTTTCTATTTGTCCGCCACTGGACTCGCGGTCTGACGGGGGGCCGGATTATCGGCGGTTTGATGCCTGGCCATTCTGGTTTGGTGAAGCTGACAACCCCATGCTGGAGCTTCCCTGCACCGGCGGTTTCGTCGGCTGGTCCGGTCGTGCCGCGTTACCCGTGTATGAAGCCGGCCTGGCCTTGAAAAAGTTCCGGGCGCCGGGCGTTCTCTCCCGTGTCGGCGCGGTGGACCGACTGATGCTCTCGCCAGAGGGCTTCACCACCGGTGAACACATACGGCTGGTTCGTGCCCTGTATCGGCAAGGCCTGCGCAGTTTCACTTGGAGTTTTCACAGCCCCAGTGTGGTGCCGGGCAACACCGAATATGTGCAGGACGATGAACAGCTAACGGATTTTATTGACCGCTTTCGTCGGTTTTTCGACTTTTTCTTCAACGAACTGGGCGGCCAGGCCACCACGCCAACGGGCCTGCACCGTCTTATCAGGGAGAACAGGCTATGAGAGTGCTCGGTATCTCTCCTCTGGACAAGGACTCAACGGTTGCCATTGTGGAAGACGGGGAAATCCTGTTTGCCGCCGGGGAAGAGCGGTTTTCCCGAACCAAACAGCAGGATGGCTTTCCACAGCAGGCCCTCGAGAAGGCCCTGGCCTGGACCGGGCTCAAACTGTCCGACATGGACCAGGTTTGTTATCCGTTCCTAACCTGGGAAAACGAACAGCGGCTTTACCTGGATAACCTGGAGCAGGAGAAGGCATTTCTTCGCGGCTTTCAGCCGGCGGACCTGAGCAGTCAGATCCGTTCGGCCCTGGAAAAAGTGCCCGAGCGAAACCAGCCTATTCATGGCCTTGAACACCCCAACGCAATGATGGAGAAGGGGTTCCTGCACAGTTCGTTCTACAGCATGGCGGGTGCCCAGAAAATCGCGTCCAACAACGCGGCACTGAAAGGCTCACGGCAGTGGGCGGAATACGCCACCGATAGTTTCCGGCACTGGCAGAAAGACCTGGAAAACGGCCTGGAGCGCAACGGCTGGCGCAAACCCGTCAAGCGCATGGACCACCACCTGTCGCACGCGGCTAATAGCTATCTCTGCAGCGGTTATGATCGTGCCCTGTGCGTCACACTGGACGGCTATGGCAGTGGTCTGGCCGGCTCAATCAGTGAAGCGGATAACGGCAAGATACGGCGCCTGCATGGGTTGCCGTTTCCCAATTCACTGGGCACGCTCTATGAGCACGTGACGTCCAGCCTCGGTTTTCGCCCCAGTCGTCACGAGGGCAAGATTGTCGGGCTGGCCTCTTATGGCGATCCCACCATCCTGGGTGATGTCTTGCTGGCCCGGGTCAAACAGTTGCCGGGCGATTTCCGCATCTATGAGGCCAACAACGTCTATTTTTCCCGATACCTGGCCTCCAAGTTTCCCAAAATCGACGTTGCGGCCGCCTATCAGTATGTGTTGGAAAAGCTGGCTACCGACTATATCCGCTACTGGGTTCAGAAAACCGGTATCGGCAATCTGGTGCTTTCCGGAGGGGTCACCGCCAACGTCAAGCTCAACCAGCGGATTTTCGAGATTGAGGGTGTCAATAACATCTTTATCTACCCGAACATGGGGGACGGCGGTTGCGGTACCGGTGCCGCGCTTTATCACACCTGGCCCGGAGGCGTTAAAGAATCGATCAGCAGTGCCTATTTAGGGCCGGATTACTCCGAGGCACAGATGGAAACCGCACTCAAGGCAAGGGGATTGGCTTACCAGCGCCCTGAACATCTGGCTGCCGAAGTCGCGCGCCTGGTTCACGAAGGCAATGTGGTCGCGCGCTTTGACGGGCGCATGGAATACGGGCCACGGGCACTTGGCAACCGTTCCATCCTCTACCACGCCAGGGAGCCAGAAGTGAACCAGTGGCTGAACAAGCGGTTGGGTCGGACCGAGTTCATGCCCTTCGCCCCCGTCACGCTCTTTGAAGCCCGCGAGCGCTGTTACCACAACATCAAGGGCGCCGACCACGCCGCCGAATTCATGACCATCACGTTCGATTGTACCGACTTCATGCGCGAAACCTGCCCGGCGGCGGTGCACGTGGATGGCACCGCCCGGCCGCAGTTGATTCGTCGGGAGGTGAATCCTGGCTACTACGACATTCTGGCGGAATACGAAAAGCTCAGCGGCATTCCCAGCCTGATCAATACGAGTTTCAACATGCATGAGGAACCGATCGTGAATAGCCCGGAGGATGCGGCCCGGGCGTTTATGCAGGGTGCGCTGGATTATCTGGTGATGGGACCGTTCCTGGTGCCACAGCCCAACCCGGCCCATTGACCTCAGAGCCAAGCAGGATACCGCCCATGAACGCCGATCGCCTGGAAGTGACTCGCCAGCCCGTGCCGGAACCGGCGCAGCTGCAGGCCATCTGGCAAGAGCTGGAGGGACGCTCTGCGCCGCCGGTCTTTTTGTCATGGCAGTGGCTGGGGCATTGGCTGGCGGTTTATCAACCCCCGGCAGAACTCCTTGAGGTCAGGGAAGGAGCCCGTGTTATCGGATTGGGTATTGTGGTGGCCACGGAAGAAAGGCGCCATGGCGTGCTGCACTCTCACTGTTTGCGCTTGCACCAGACCGGTTACCGTCACCAGGACCAGATATGGATTGAGTACAACGGCTTTCTAGCCGAACAGGGTCGTGAGACCGACGTCGCCGAAGCCTGCCTACGTTACCTGTGCGATGAGATGCCTGACTGGGACGAATTCATCATCGGTGCCATTGATGCTGGCGAGGCGAAATTCTTTGCCGGCATGACGGGGCTGCACTCACACCTGCGGTGGGAGGCTCCCTGTTTCGGGGTGGATCTGAACGCCTTGCGCAGCAGTGGGCAGCATTACCTGTCCACGCTTTCCCGCAACACCCGGCACCAGATCAACCGCGCACACAGGCTGTACGAGTCACGGGGGCCACTGAGCCTGGTCCGGCCCGACTCCGCACATGAAGCGGTGGCGGTGTTTGACAGCATCGGCCCCTTGCACCTGCATCGCTGGGGGGACGGCCCGGACCAGAGCGGTTACGCCAATCCCGACTTCGTGCGTTTCCACCGCAGTCTGATTGAGGACCAGTGGGCCAGTGGCGGGGTGGACCTGGTGTCGTTGAAAGCGGGAGACGAGGTCATCGCTTCCTTTTACAACCTGCTGTACGACCAGAACGTCTATTTCTACCTCGGTGGTATGAAAACGGAAGACGATAACCGGCTTAAACCCGGCCTTTTAGGCCACAGCCTTTGCATAGAGGACTATCGCCAGCACGGCTTCCACTACTATGACTTTATGGGCGGTGAGGAACGCTACAAGTCGCAACTGGGCAGCTTCCACTGCCAACTGGTGCAGGTCTCCCTGCAACGCAGCCGCTTCAAACTCCGATTGGAGGATGTGGTTCGCAATGCCCGCAATCGTCTGCGGCAGGAAAGTGCCGAAAAGCTCAAGGAACGGCTTAAGGGAAGGGTGAAGTAATGCAGATCCGGATTGATCGTTTCCAATACGCGGATCATCAGGCCTGGCGGCGGTTCATTGCCCAGCAGCCCCAGGCAACAGCCTATCACCACCCGGCCTGGCTGCAGGCTATTCAGCAGTCCTACGGACACCCTGGCTGGTTGGTCTCGGCCTGGCAGGATGGCGCCATGGTTGGTGTTCTACCGGTCTGCCAGCTGCGCCGACCTGGGCGGGATGCCCTGGTGTCGCTGCCTTTTTGTGATCTGGGCGGCCCTGTGTCCGAGGGAGAGGACAGTGGCTCTGCGCTGGCAGAAGGAGCCCGGACCCTGCTGGATGACCTGGGAATAGGCCGGATGGAAATACGCCAGCGCGGGCAGCCACTCGATGAGGAATCCGTGATTCGGCCCGATCCGGAAAGCCTGGGAGAAAAAGTCAGTTTGCTGGCGGATCTGCCCGCCACACCCCAGGCCCTGTTTGCCGGCTTCCGGACCAAGTTGCGAAGTCAGATTCGCAAGGCGGAAAAAAACGGTCTGACGGCGACCGTTGAGTACGGTCCGGAGGCGATAGACGCCTTCTATCCGGTTTTCGCCGCCAACATGCGGCGCTTGGGGTCGCCGGTGCATGCCAGAGCCTGGTTCCAGGCCCTTCAGGCAACTTTCGGGCCGCAGCTGCTGGTCGGTCTGGTGCGGCTGGAGCAGCGTGTGGTGGCTGCAGGCGTGGTGTTGATCCAGGGCCGGCAGGCCTGTATTCCCTGGGCGTCGACGCTGAGCGAGTACAACCACCTGGCTCCTAACATGCTGTTGTACTGGCAACTGCTGAGCGAAACCACCCGGTTGGGGTGTGAACAGTTTGATTTCGGGCGGTCCAGCCTGGGCGAGGGCACTTATCGTTTCAAGCGCCAGTGGGGGGCGTGGCCGGTAGAGCTTCAATGGCAGAACTGGCACGTCGATGGCCGGATAACCAGTGTCGGGGGGAGTGGTCCCGGCAAACTGGCCCGGCATTCCCGTCAGTTGGTGGAAGCCTGTTGGCAGCGTTTACCCCTGGGCCTGGCCAACCGGATTGGCCCGCATCTGAGGAAGCACATCAGCTTATGATTGAGTTTCTGGCGGTGATCACAATGTGCAGTCTTCTGGTGCCGGCGTATGTGTACGTCGGTTATCCGGCCATGTTGTGGCTGCTGACCCGCCGGCGCACGTTCAGGCCCGCTCGTCAGTCAGACATGACCCCGCCGTTAACCCTGATCATCTCCTGCTACAACGAAGCGGCGGTCATTCACGACAAGCTGGTGAATGCCCTGAGCCTGGATTATCCGGTGGAACAGTTGCAGATTCTGGTGGTCTCCGATGGCTCGGACGATGGCACCGACGAGATCGTACGAACGTTTGCCGACCAGGGCGTGCAACTGATTCGCCAGGAAGGGCGGCTGGGCAAAACCATGGGTCTGAACCTGGCCATGGAGCAGGCGCGTGGTGAGCTGGTGGTATTCAGTGATGCCAACGCCATGTACGCGCCGGATGCCCTGCGCATGTTGGTGCGGCATTTCGCCGACCCGGCGGTTGGTTACGCGGTGGGGGCGGCGCTCTATACCGACAGTGATACCGGAGCCAGTGCCCGTAGTGAAAATCTTTACTGGCGCTATGAATTGGCCATCAAACAGATGGAAACCCGCCTGCATTCCGTGGTGGGTGGAGATGGCGCCATATACGCCATTCGCCGGGCGCTCTGGCAACCCCTGCAATCAAAAGACATCAACGACTTTGTGAATCCGCTCCAGATCATCGCGCTTGGGTATCGGGGCGTATTTGACCCGGAGGCACGTTGTTTCGAGGAAACAGCAGGTCATTTCGAAGGTGAAATCGCCCGTAAGGAGCGCATCGTCAATCGAAGCATCCGCGGGCTTATGCGAGTGAAAGTCACCATGAATCCGTTCCGGGTCGGCGTCTTTGCCTGGCAGGTGGTATCGCACAAATTGCTGCGCTGGCTGATCCCCGTGTTCCTGCTGGTGGCAGCCGTCGGCTCGGTGCTGCTGGCAATGGCGGGAGTTTTGGTATTCCAGTGGCTGGCAATATTCATGGTGGCTTGTTTGCTGTTGGCGGCTGCTGGAATGTTGGTCCGGGACAAGAATCGCCTGCCGGGTTTGGTTTCAGTTCCCTATTACTTTGCGATGGTCAACCTGTATGCATTACGGGGCATTCTCAGGGCCTTGTCCGGTGAGACCCAGGTAACCTGGGCCAGCGCCCGACCGGCCCAGAAACGGGAGCAGGAGTGATGTCGAAGTTCGCGCTGCTGTTTTTAACGGTGTTCTTCGGAAGCCTGATCGCCGCGCTGGTCTACAGCGGCACGGCCGCGTTGGTAATCTACCAGCTGGTCTATTTCCTGAATCCCGATGATCGCTGGTGGTCAGCGGTGATCCCTGGTTTGCGTTATTCCATGATCACCGTGCTGTTGATGATGCTCGTAGTGGCCCTGAAGTTCCGGGATTACGGCCGGCTGGCCCCCTGGTCGGAGATGCCGATCTTCAAGTACATGATTGCCTTGGTGATTCTGTATTACGTGGGGTACCTGTACGCGGTCAACCTGCCGCTGCACAAGGCCTACAGCTTTCAGTTCCTGAAGCTGGTGATCATCATGATGATCGCCTACAAACTGATCTATTCCGAGCGGGCGCTGACGGCTTGCCTATGGGCGTATGTGATCGGCGCCACCTACATCGGCTACCTGGCCTGGCTTAACGGGCGCAATGCCTATGGCCGGGTGGAAGGCATCGGCATGGTGGATGCGCCGGATGCGAACCACACTGCCGCGGCGCTGGTGCCGGCCGCGGTGATTCTTATGTATTACGCCTGGTTGGGAAACATGAAGGTGCGCCTGCTGGCACTGTTCTGTGGCGCGTTCATCGCCAACGGCCTGGTGCTGATCAACAGTCGGGGCGCGTTTCTTGGTGTTGCGCTCAGCCTGACCGTCTTCCTGTTTTATATGCTCTTTTCCAGGTACCAGCAGAAAGGCCAGCGGGCGGCGGCGATACTCATGATTGTGGTGGGCATCAGTGGTGGCCTGTATGTTGCCGATGACCTGTTTTGGGAGCGGGTCCAGACGCTCCAGTCCGAAGATCGCAATGTCAGCGGCGCGAGCCGGCTGGCCTTCTGGTGGGCCACCTTCGACATGATGGACGATTACCCCCTGGGTATTGGCGTGGGTGGCTATGAAACCCTGTCGCCGGTTTACATGGATGAAGAGACCCGGGGAGGTGTGGAACATCGGGCCGTGCATTCCATGTGGTTCCAGGGCCTGGCGGAGACCGGGTGGCAGGGCATGGTGGTGTTCGGGTTTTTGTTGCTGTCACTGTACCGGTTATCCCGGCGGGCCAAACGCCATGTGCTGGAGCAGGAGAACACGAGAGCCTATTTCAAGCTGCTGGCCCTTGAATGCGCTCTGATCGGCTTCCTGGTGGCCGGCTCGTTTATCGACCGGTTCCGGGCCGAGATCCTCTACTGGATGATTCTTTTCCTGGCTGCGGCCATCAATGTCTACTACCTGCAGGACAAGGCGAGCCGCAGCGATACCGGAGGCGGGAAATACCCTCAGGTTGCAAATGGACGTGTTGACTCATGAGACCTCTTCGGATTCTGCAGTTTATTACGCCATCGGGTTTTTATGGCGCCGAGCGCTGGATACTGGCTCTGGCCAATAACCTGGAACCGGGTCAGGTGGTGTGTGACCTGGCCGTCAGTCAGGAGACTTCTGACCAGGACCTGACGCTGGCTGAACTCTACCCGGCTTCGGTAGGGCAGGTTCATCGCGTCCCGATGGCTGGTCGCTTTGACTGGCGGGTGGTCAATCGGTTGGCGGCGATTATCCGGGAGCGTGAGATCGACATCATTCATTCCCATGGCTACAAATCCGACATCCTGGGTTTTCTGGCGGCCCGCAAGACTGGTATTCGTTGTGTCAGCACGCCCCACGGGTTTGCGGGCAGGGTAGGCCTGAAAATGGCCCTCTTCATCCGGCTGGGTACCTACACGCTTCGCCATTTTGATGCCGTTGCTCCGTTGTCCGAAGAGCTGGTGGCAGACATGGCCCGGTTCGGAGTGCCTGAGCATAAGGTTCGGTTTATCCGTAATGGCGTGGACCTGGCGGAGATCGACCAGGCGCTCTGCGAAATGCCACCGAGAGAACCGGTTGAGGACCGGAAAGTCATCGGTTTTGTGGGCCAGATGATTCCCAGGAAAGGTATTCCGGACCTGCTGTCGGTATTTGACCAACTCTACGGCCGTGATCCTTCCTTGCGTCTGCAGCTATTGGGTGATGGCAGACAACGACCGGAGCTCGAGCAGCAGGCAGCGGCACAGGACAGTGCGCCGGGCATCGAGTTTCTGGGCTTTCGCAACGACCGGCTGGCGTTGTTGAGCCGGTTTGATCTGTTTGTGATGACGTCATCACTGGAAGGTATTCCGCGTTGCATGATGGAAGCGATGGCTGTGGGGGTTCCGGTGGTTGCTTATGACATTCCGGGGGTTGATCAGTTGATTGAGCATGAGCACAACGGTCTGCTGGTGCCCTACGGAGACCAGCAAGCCCTGGCCGACAGCTGCCGGCGATTGCTTGCGGATGCCGAATGGGGCCGACGATTGGCTGCAGCCGCCCGAAAAACCATTGAAACGGAGTATTCCGCCGG
This sequence comes from Marinobacter persicus, assembly GCF_002934325.1. Lineage (GTDB taxonomy): Bacteria > Pseudomonadota > Gammaproteobacteria > Pseudomonadales > Oleiphilaceae > Marinobacter > Marinobacter persicus_A. Next base: position 59,089 of record NZ_PTIV01000004.1, on the reverse strand, counting down.
GCGAATGGCCCGGGAGTACTCGTTGCTGTTCGCCCAACTGATGGGGCGCGGAAGCGCGTCAGTTCACATGGCAGGGGGCGCAGGCTGAGTATGTGTGGACTGGCTGGCTTTTTTCGCAATCCTGGTACTCCCGAGCGCTCCAACCATGAACCTTGGCTCCAGGCCATGGGGCAGGCGATTGTTCATCGGGGGCCAGACGCCGGTGCCATCTATCTGGATGACCGTATCGGGCTCTGCCACCGCCGCTTGAGCATTCTCGATCTCAGTGACGCTGGCACTCAGCCCATGGTTTCCACCTCCGGGCGTTATGTCATCGTTTTCAATGGTGAAATCTACAACTTCGCCCAGCTCCGCCGGGAGCTGGAACAGCAGGGCGTCGTATTCCACACCCGGACAGACACCGAGGTGCTGCTGGAACTTTATGAACGTCGGGGCGAGGCCTGTCTGGAGCGTTTGAACGGTATGTTTGCCTTTGCGATCTGGGATCGGCAGGGCGGAGAGCTGTTCATGGCCCGGGATCGCTTGGGCAAGAAACCCCTGTACTACTGGTTTGGTGAAGGACAGCTGGCTTTTGCCTCCGAGATCAAGGCTCTGTTGGAGTTGCCCTTCTTCAGGCCCGCGTTGAGACCGGATGCGGTGAAGGATTTCTTTGCCTATCAATACGTGCCGGACCCTAAAACCATCTACCAGGATGTGTTCAAGCTGGAACCGGGCTGCTGGTTGAAGACCGATGGCCTGAATACAATAACCGGTCGTTATTGGGAGTTGTCCTTTCACCCTTTGGTCGGGCGCAGTGTCGGGCAGATTGAAGACGAGCTGTTTGGTTTGATCGATGAAGCGGTGTGCCAGCGCATGATCAGTGATGTTCCTCTGGGGGCCTTCCTGAGTGGTGGTGTCGATTCCAGTGCCGTGGTTGGGCTGATGGCCGGCCACGCGCCCCGGCCTGTCACCACCTGTGCTATTGGCTTTGATTCCGAGCGCTTTGACGAGGTGCACTACGCACGCCAGGTGGCCCAGCAATTTGGAACCGATCATCACGAATTTACGGTTCGTGACAACGTGGCGGAGCGCCTGGAAAGCATTGCCCGCTATTTTGACGAGCCCTTTGCGGATGCTTCTTTTGTGCCCACCTGGTTCGTTTCGCAGCTGGCCCGGCAGCAAGTGACGGTCGCCCTGGCCGGCGATGGTGGCGATGAAAACTTTGCCGGCTACAGCAAGTACCAGACGGACGCCGTGGAAAACCGGTTGCGCAGCCTTGTTCCCGGAACACTCCGGCATCACCTGTTGCCGCCATTGGCCGGCATCGCTGGCTGCTTCCGGCACACGCTGACCAACAAGGCCCAGACCTTGATGGAAACCCTGGCCCAGGAGCCTGATACCGGCTTTTTCATGTCCAACTGCTTCTTCCGACAGTCGGTGTGGGACCGCCTGGTAACGCCAGAATTTGCCGCCAGTACCCGCGATTACGATCCGGCGGACGTCACCCGCAAGCATTACCGCGAGGCGCCGGCGGATGACCATCTTTCCAGGATCCTCTACACCGACATCAAGACCTATCTGCCGGGGGATATCCTGGTGAAGGTGGACCGGATGAGCATGGCCAATTCCCTGGAAACCCGGGCACCGCTGCTTGATTACCGGGTGGTGGAGTACGCCGCCTCCATCCCGGCGGGCCTGAAGCTTCGCGGCAAGGAAGGCAAGGCGATTCTCAAAAGCAGCTTTCGTCGGTTACTACCCGACGACATTCTCTACCGGAAAAAAATGGGCTTTTCCGTGCCCCTGGCCCAGTGGCTGCGCCGGGAAATCCGGCCATTGGCTGATGAGCTGTTGACCGATCCCGAAGGCGGCCTGGCCCGGTGTTTTGACATGGGCGAAGTGAAAAAGCTCTGGCAATCCCACCTCGATGGCAATGACCGCCACACCCAGGAACTCTGGAGCATGGTGGCGTTCGCCCTCTGGTGGCGGAATTATGGAGGGCATCTGGCATGACTGACACGGTGCGAGTACTGCATGTGACCTTCAATATGGGGATCGGCGGCACCGAACAGGTAATACGTCAGCTGATTACGGGCCTGGATTCGGAGAAGGTGACCAGTGAAATCCTGTGTATTGACGGCCAGGTGGGCGCCATAGGTGAGCAGCTCCGGGAGTCTGGCATTCCCATAGTGGCAGTACAGCGGCGCCCGGGGTTTGATCGCAGTCTGATCCGCATCATCCGGACCCGTTTGCGCAAGGGCCATTTTGATGTTGTCCATTGCCACCAATACACCCCCTGGGTTTATGGCTGGTTCGCCGCGCTGGGGTTGCCGGTCAGTGTTGTGTTCACGGAGCATGGCCGTTTTTACCCCGACCGCTATCGCTACAAGGCGGCATTGGTGAACCAGGCAATGGCCCGGACAAGCCGGGCGATGGTGGCGATTTCCGACGCCACTCGTCAGGCACTTGCCCGGTATGAATTCCTGCCGCGCTCGCGCATCCGGGTGGTCTATAACGGCATCGCTGCTTTGCAGCCCGACCATGACCGGGTGGCGGCGTTGCGTGCGGAGTTGGGGATTCCGGAGGAGGCGTTTGTGATGGGCACGGTCTCACGCATGGACCCGGTGAAAAACCAGTCCATGATGCTGCGCGCCTTTCACCGGTTCCTGCAACAGTGCCCGGAAGGCTGGCTGCTGGTGGTGGGCGACGGAGCCGAGCGGGAATCGTTGCAGTTCCTGGCCGGGGAGTTGGGCATCAGCGAGCGGGTGACTTTTACCGGCTCGGTGTCTCAGCCCGCTAATCATATGGCGTTGATGGAGGTGTTTTTGCTGTCTTCGTTCACCGAAGGCACCTCCATGACCCTTCTGGAAGCCATGAGCCTGGGTATCCCGGCTGTGGCGACCGATGTCGGAGGTAATCCCGAGATTGTTCGTGAGGGCATCAACGGCATGCTGGTGCCAGTGGACGACGAACAGGCCTTCGCCGAGGCAATGATCGGGCTCTGGCAGGAGCCCGAAACCAGATCGCAGCTGGGGCAGGGCGCCAGGACGCGATTTGACGAACGTTTCTCCCGGGAGGTCATGGTGAACGCCTACCAGGAGATTTATCGGGAAGCGGCCCACAAGGAGTCCTGAGCCGATGGCATCCGTCCGGCAATCGGTTATCTATTCATCGCTGTCGCGCTATCTGTTGATGGCCATCGGTCTGCTGTCGACGGTGGTGGTGGCGCGCCTGCTGACACCGGGTGAAATTGGTACCTGGGCCATTGGCAGTGCCATTGTCATGGTGCTGAGTGAGTTCCGCTTGCTGGGCGCCGGGGTGTACCTGGTGCGTGAGCCCGAGTTGTCCGAGACAAAAATCCGCAGTGCACTGGGCGTGACCTTTTTGATTTCCTGGGGACTGGGTGGTGCCGTGGTGCTGGCGTCTCCCTGGGTGGCTGATTTCTATGACATCGCCGGTCTGGAAACACTGTTTTACTTGCTGTCCCTGAGTTTTTTCCTGGCACCGTTTGTCAGCATTCCGACCGCGCTGCTCCAGCGCCAGATGGATTTTGGCCGGCTACTGGTTATTGGCGTCTGCGGTGCCGGTGGGGGCTTCCTGGTGACCCTGGGCGGTATTTTTATGGGCCTGAGTTACTACTCCATGGCCGTGGGGCTTGCGGCCAACACCCTCATCCAGATGCTACTGGCCAATAGGCTGAGCCACGATCGGTATTGGCGCCCGGTCTTTCGTGGCATTTTTCCGGTCATGCAATTGGGTGTGTTCAGCTCCGCTTCCAACATGATGAAAAAGTCCCTGCTGACCGTGCCCGACATGATTATTGGCAAACTTGGTACCACCACCCATGTGGGCCTGTTTTCCCGGGGGCTGGGATTTGTCGATTTCCTCTCGAATACTGTCCAGCAGGGCGTGGGACCGGTGGTCTTGCCTTATCTTTCCGACAAGGTCCGAACCCGGGGCGATGTGGGTGAGGCCTATCTGCGGGCCGGGGTATTGTTGGGTGGCGTGTTGTGGCCGGTGCTGGCGGTCGCCGCTGTCAGTAGCCTGGTGGTGATCCGGTTCTTCTTCGGCGACCAGTGGGACCAGGCGGCACCATTGGCCTCTGTGCTGGCGGTTTGGGCGATGATGCGCTGCGTCCACGGTCTGGCCCCGGAGCTGCTGCTGTCCAGTGGCCGTGAGAAGCTGCTGATGTTTCGGGAGCTGGCCCTGCTATCGGTTTGCATTTTGGGCGTGATCGGGCTGTTTCCTTTCGGACTTATCTACGCCGCGTTTGCGTTTGTCCTGGTGGGGCTTGTGGACATTACGCTGACGACCTGGATTGTCTGGCGTCAGTTCCAGCTGTCTGCGCAGCAGCTATTAAAGGCGTGGTGGCGGAATGCGGCACTTGCGCTCATCTGTGTGGGAACCGCTCTTGCGCTTGATCTGTGGATTGGTTTCGACACGGCACCGCCCTGGCTGTCGGTGCTGGTGATGGCGGTTGTGATCACGCCGGTCTGGTTTTTTACCCTGGGCCTGATTGGGCATCCCTTGTGGCAGGAGGTGAATATCTTTCCGAGACTCTATCAGGTGTTTATCCGTGAGAAGCGCCTGCCGGTCAGTTGGGTTCGCAAGTATCACGAGGTGCGGTACCGGAAACCTCTCAGAAAGACTCTGGCCGGCTTTGCGCAATTACCTCCGATTCCATGCCAGCCCGAGGCAGAGGTGGAACTGCACATGCTCACCTGCGTGCATGATCTGGACATGGCGCTGGCATCGCTGAAATCGCTGTTGCGGTTCCGCCCGGGACTGGCTGTGGTTGTTCACGGTGATGCCACCCTGACAGCGGAGCACAAGCGCTTTCTGGAAAACCAGGTGCCGGGTTGTCGGGTAATCCTGTTGGCGGAGGCTGACCAGGCCATGGCTTCGCATCCATGGCTGGCGGAACTTCGGGATCGTATTCCGGCAAGGTTCACGCTTGGCCCAGGGTATGACCGCCAGAGGGCAGCCTGGGCCCTGAAAGTGCTGGATTTTCATGTGCTGGCTAAGCGTGAGCGGATCATTGTGCTGGACTCCGACACCCTGTTCATTAATCCACCAGTGGAATTGATGGAGTGGATTGAATCCGGGGACCAGAAGTCGTTCTACAGTGTTCCCTGGGGACCGAATTTCAGACTCTCGCAGGCGGCGTGTGAGGCTTGCTTCCCCGGGCTTGAGTACCCGGAACGCTTCAATGGTGGCCTGTTCGGCTACTCCCGGGATGTTGTTACCACGGAACTGGTGGCCGAGGTGCTGGAGAAACTGCTGGAAAACCCGGACCTGCCGCTCTATGGCGATGAGTGCATCTGGCGCTTGATCCTCGCACACCGGCCGGCCTCGGCACTGGAGTTTTCGAAATACCCGCTGGTGACGAATGCCCGGCCGGAAACCCGTCGTTTGGTGGATTTTTCACGCGCACGCTACGTGCACTTCATCCTCAAACACCGGGGCGGCTACTATGAAATGGTGGCGCGCCGTGTGTTGGCTGAAATGAGGGCGGAACATGGTGAAGATGGGTAACGCACCGGCAGTCAGCGTGATTATTCCGACGGCAGGAGAAGCCAGCCGCTGGCAGTCGCTGGAATGGGCCATTACCTCGGTCAGGGCCGGTAACGATATCGGGATCGAAGTTGTGGTGGTTCTCAATGGCGATCGTTACTGCCCGAATTTGCGGGCCTCTCTGGAGTCACGTCCGGATGTCCGGCTGATCTATTTGCCGGAGGGGGATCTTACCCGGGCGATTGCGCGGGGCCGCCAGGCGGTCAGGGGGCGGTATTTCTGCTTTCTTGATGACGATGACGAGTACCTGCCGGGCACACTGAGTACACGCCTGCGGTTAATGGATCGCCATCCCTTGATCGATGTTCTGGTGACCAATGGGTACCGTCGCCAGTGTGATGATAGCGGCCGGGAAACAGAGACACTGATGTTTTCCGGGCTGACAGACAATGCAGAGAACCCACTGATGGGCTTGACCCGGGCTAACTGGCTGGCTTCCTGCGGTGGCCTGTTCCGGTCGGCCACTGTCGGCCCGGAATACTTTAACGGGATCCAGAAATACTTCGAATGGTCCTGGCTGGCCATACGGCTGTCGCTCACCCGTAACATCCGCTTTCGGGATATTCCCACATTTGTAGTGAATGACACGCCGGACTCACTCTCAAAATCTCTCGCTTACCTCACCCGGGAGCTGGATTTCCTGCTTCGGGTGCTGAACGAGCTGGATACGCCAAAGCCTTTCCGGCGCCATCTCCATCGAAAACTGGCAGCCAAGCACATCAGCTTTGCCAATGCCGCGCTGACCCAGGGGTTCAGGGGGAAGGCGCTACGTCATTACCTGGCCTGTCTGGGCTCTGGTCGGGCCGGGTTGGCTTATGCCTTGTGGGTGCGCAAGCTCATCCTTAAGTAACTAAATGTAACAATATAGTGCTTTTATATTTCGAATTGTTTCATTAGTTGTTTGGCGTCATCGTAGGTTGACACCAATACTGTACCTGAAGCCCTGAAAATCAAGGAGGCGGGAGTGTCTGCCATGGGTAAAACAGGTCTGATTTCCATATTGTTGGCAATGACTGTGTTGGCGGGTTGCCAGTCCATGGGCGGAAGGTCCATCGACGATCTGCCACCAACCGCTGCCATTCCCTCTACCAGCGAGCCCGGAACCGTCTACGCGCAATACTACGATGATGTGTCAGGTATGGTGCTGGACGACTTGACCGCTTCTGCGATTTTCCCGGACCAACCCACGGAGGTTGCCGCGTTGAACCAGCTGGCACGTCTGACCAAGCGAGGCAACGACTACGGGACACTGGTTCGCGGTTACATTATTCCACCGACGGATGGTAGCTATGAGTTCTTTGTCGCCTCGGATGATGAGTCGGAGCTGTTCCTGAGTTCCGATGCGTCAGCGGACAATCTGCGCCAGGTTGCTCATGTACCGAGGTGGACCAAAGCCGAAGATTATAGCCAGTATGCGTCACAACGGTCTGGATCGATTAGCCTGAGTGGTGGCAACCGGTACTATTTCGAGCTGCTCCATAAGCAGGCCGGCGGCGGCGATCACTTCAGCGTTGCCTGGACCGGACCGAATATGGGCCAGCAGATTATTAGCGGTGATTATCTTGCCTCCTGGGCACCTTCGGCCTTTGAGAGTGGTGATGCCTCGCAGAGTTACAGCCTGGGATATCGAATTGGGTATTTTGATGGCGACAAGGGGCTGGCTTTCTCACAGGACTACCCCCCGCTGGACCAGGATGAAGACGGTCTCTACGACAATTGGGAAGTCTATTATGGCCTGGACCCAACCGACCCCTCTGATGCCTCAACCGACACGGATGGAGATCTCCTGAGTGCCGAAGAAGAGTTTCTGGTGGGCACCAATCCGACCAATCCCGATACTTCCGGCGATGGCCTGACGGATGGGGAGAAGTACGCCTATGGCCTGGATCCACTGGATCCAAATGACCTCTATGTTGAAATCGAGGGGGAAACCGTCAACCTCTACGAATACCTTCACGGCGAACCTGAGCCCCCGGCGCTGGTTATGCAGAATGGTTTTGTAGGCCATTATTTTGCCAGTGACCGGTTTATCGATTTCGCCTTTACCCGTACCGATGAAGCGATCAAGTTTAGCTGGGGTAATGGCAGTCCGGATCCAGCCATACCGAGTGACTGGTTTGCCGTGCGCTGGTTTGCACAGATTTATCCGCCCCACGATACGGGTACAAAAACCTACCAGTTGAACATGCGGGGGGATGACGGCGTACGAGCCTGGCTGAATGGTGAGCAGGTCCTCTCCGGCTGGAAAGCACAGGCGCCCACCACCTATTCCGCGACCATTGAACTGGATGCCGGACAGGCTCCCTATGAGTTGGTGGCTGAATATTACGAGGGCCAGGGAGGGGCATCGGTAGAGCTGTGGTTGTCGGATCCACAGACCGGTACTGTTATTGATCAAGCCAGCACTTTCCAGAGGCCAGTTCTGGATATGACGGAACAAACACTTCTGGTGGATTCCGACGCGGATGGCATCCCGGATGTCTGGGAGCTTAGTTATGGCCTGAATCCCTGGGAAGATGACGCTGGAACCGTCCACAATAGCCAGGGGCTGACCAGCCTGGAGGCTTATCAGATGGGCGTTCATCCCTGGACACTGGAAGATGTGACTGAACCGGTTGAGGTTACGCCACCGACCACAACCACTCCGGACACCGGTGGACAGATAACCCTTTCCTGGACGGCACCGGGTACCCGTATCGACGGTAGCTCAATCTCACTCAGTGAAATTGATCACTACCGGGTTGATTATGGGCAGCAGATCGAAGATCTCTCACAGACCGTTGACGTTGAAGCTGGCACCACCAGCTACACCTTCGACGGGCTGGCGACCGGTACCTGGTACTTCCAGGTATATGTGGTGGACACCGGTGGACTGGTGAGCCCCGGGTCGGAAGTGGTCTCGGGAGAAGTGCAGTAGGGGGCAGTGGGCTGTACTAGGGTGCCAAAGGCACTGGCCGGTTCAACTGGTCAGTGCCTTTATTTTTTCGGCCAGGTCCCAGGCGGTATGACGGCTGTCGAAGCGCGAACGGTTGTTGTAGCCGTCGAAACTGCCTGAGTATTCGTCATTTTGGACAATTTCCACCAGTCGCCGGGCCAATGCCTCGCTTTCCTCGAAGTCGAACAGTTCACCCAGTCCATACTCCTCCACCATGGTGCCCAGAGCGCCGTCCCTGGGCGTAATGTTCAGGATCGGGCGGTTGATGGCCAGGTAGTCGTAAAGCTTCGAGGGCACCTGGCTGCGGGTCGCCGGCTGGATGTTGACGACCATGTCAGCACCTGTGAGCGCCTGTAGACATTGCTGGTAGGGCTGCGGTGGCTCGATCATCAGGCTGCCATCATCAATCAGGGCCCCAAAGCGTTTCCTGACATCGTAATTCAGCAGTATATCACCAATCTGCCGGAAGCGGATCTGGCGCCTGCTATCGGCGAGTTGCCGGTTTGCCTGCTCTATGGCCTGGAGCAATGGGGCAGGATCACGCACGCCGTACAGGAATCCGGCATGACACAGGGTGAAATAACGGCTATCCGGGACGGCTGCCTCCGAGGCTGTGAAATCCGCCAGATCAAAGCCATTGGGCATAACGAAGAACTTGTCGGCGGGTTGCCGGGGGTAGCGTTGGAGGAACTCCTGCTTCAGTGGTTCGGTATTCAGTGACACGGCATTGGCGTGTTCCACAATACGCTGCTCCCAGCGCAGGGCCCAGGCATCGAGGAGGGCGCCCTTGGATGGGTGGAACGGGTTGTTCATCCACGGGTCCCGGAAATCGACAATCAGGGGTGTTCGCGTCAGTCGGCTGACCAGGTAGCCGACGATGAGGTCGGACCAGGGCGAACCGGTGGCAAAAATGACATCGATGTTCTGCTCCCTGACAATCCGGCGGGCCCGGGCAACGGCCGGCAATACCCAGGGTCCGGCCTGGTCCGGGAAATAACACAGGTTGTAGATGAAGTCCTTCATTTGCTGGAACCTGCCAGTCTCCGGGAGACCGTTGTCGGGCTGCGCTGTTGCGCTGGTGGCCGTTCGGAAGCTTGTTGCAGGTTCTGCCCGGCCTGAATTGCCCCCACGTTTTACCAGGCCCTTAACCGAGCGACGGGCAGTCAGTAGCACCTGGAATACATCGCGGCTGGCCACACGGTGAATGGTTTCATCGTGCACCGGTAACTCAATGTGCGAAAGGGCCGACTGCTCCGGCGATAGCTGTGCCTCGGGGGTGGTCAAAACATGGCACTGGCCACCCTTGAGGTTACGCAGGAACTTGATGGTGCGCATGCAGCCCGGTACCCCGGTACTGATGGTGGGCGGAAAGAAGTAGGCAACAAACAGGACGTTGCTGCCTCCCAGATCGGCTTCGGGCAGGGCGGCCTGCTGTTTGGCGGTCATTGTGCACTCCCTGTTGCGAATGTGTTACGGGGCTTCCGTCAGGCCGACCACATCGATTAATCCGTCAACCTCGTGGAGCAGGTTGCGTATTTCCATGAATGAGGCGTGGCGGACCAGCACGCAGGTAATGTCTGCTGTCTGCAAAACCTGCAGCATGTTCACCAGTTTGATGTTGTCGGCCTGCAATGACGGCGGCAATTCCCGCACGTTGGGTTCCACCACCAGCACCTGGCACCCCAGTTTCGCAATGCCCTGGGTGATTCGCAGGGCTGGGCTTTCCCGGAGGTCATCGATGTCGGGTTTAAACGCCACGCCTAGGCAGGCCACACGAATATCGCTGCGCTGGGTGCCCGGGTGGTCCTGCTCCATTCGTTCAATGGCACTTTGCACCTTGGTCATGACCCAGTCGGGCTTATGATCGTTGATGTCTCTTGCGGTGCGAATGAGCCGCGCTTGCTCGGGGGCACTGTGGGCAATAAACCAGGGGTCCACGGCGATGCAGTGGCCACCCACACCGGCACCGGGCTGCAGGATGTTCACCCTTGGGTGCCGGTTCGCCAGCCGAATCATTTCCCAGACGTTGATATCCAGGCGATCGCAGATCAGTGACAACTCATTGGCATAGGCAATGTTGATATCCCGGAAGCTGTTTTCGGCCAGCTTTGCCAGTTCCGCCGTCCGGGCCGTGGTAATGACGCATTCTCCCTGGACCACCTGGCGGTAGAGTGTGACAGCGGTTTCAGCGCAGTAGGGCGTGATGCCGCCAATCACCCGGTCGTTTTCCACCAGTTCCCGGATAACCTGTCCTGGCAGCACCCGCTCGGGACAGTGAGCCACCCGGATGTCGGAAGCAGAGCCATGGGAATGGGGAAGAGTGAGGTCAGGGCGTTCCTCGGCCAACCATTCACATACCGCTTCGGTGGTGCCAACCGGGGAAGTGGATTCAAGGACCACCAGATTGCCCGGCCGCAACGAAGCGGCTAGTGAGCGCGTGGCGGCTTCCACGTAACTCAGGTCGGGCACGTTGCCATCCTTGAACGGTGTGGGCACGGCAATCAGGAAGGCGTCGGCGGGTTCGGGCCGGGTTGCGGCGCGCAAGTACCCTTCGGTCACTGTGGCTCGAACCACAATGTCCAGGGAGGGCTCCACAATGTGCACTTTGCCCTGATTGATGGTGTCCACCGCACGCTGATTCACATCCACACCGAGAACATCAACCCGCCGGGATGCAAACACCGCAGCGGTGGGTAACCCGACATAACCCAATCCCATGACGACAATGCGTTTGAGGTCATTCATAAACAGAGTCCTTGTACCTTGCGGAAATAGGAGGGATCGGCCTGCAGCGCCTTGATGATTCGTTGGCAGGCAAGGCCATCGCCGTAAGGGTTATAGGCCCGGGCCATGCTCCGATACGCAAAGCGATCCTTGGTGAGCCGTTTCACCTCGCCAACAATGCGCTCAATGTCAGTGCCTACCAGCTTGACCGTGCCGGCTTCCACCGCTTCCGGACGCTCGGTGGTGTCGCGCATAACCAACACGGGTTTGCCGAGGGAGGGGGCTTCTTCCTGAATGCCACCGGAGTCGGTCAGGATCAGGTGGCTGCGGTTCATCAGGTACACAAAAGGCAGGTAATCCAGCGGTTCGATCAGATGAACCGACCGGTTATTGCCGAGCAGGCGCAGGACGGGTTCGCGAACGTTGGGGTTCAGGTGTACCGGGTAGACAACCTCCAGGTCCGGATGTTCGTCCGCCATCCGGGCAATGGCCTGGCAGATACGTTCGAAGCCTGCACCAAAGCTCTCCCGACGGTGGCCCGTGACCAGGACCAGCTTTTTATGGCCATCCAGAAAGGCAAATTGGTGCTGCAGGCGTTTAGCCAGGGCCCGGTCCCCATCAATGCGATCCCGGACCATCAACAAAGCATCAATAACTGTATTACCCGTAACCCGGATATGTTGCTCTGACACCCCTTCACGCAGCAGGTTGTCGCGGGCGGTATTGGTGGGTGCGAAATGCAGGTTCGCCAGGGCGCTGGTGAGCTTGCGGTTGGCTTCCTCGGGCCAGGGTGAATACAGGTTGCCGGTGCGCAGGCCTGCCTCTACGTGGCCTATGGCAATGTGTTGGTAATAGGCCGCCAGACTGGCGCCCAGGGTCGTGGTGGTATCGCCATGCACCAACACCAGGTCAGGGCGTTCCTCCTGAAATACCGGTTCCAGGCCCTGGAGGATATCGCCGGTCAAGCGACTCAGGGATTGGCCGGGTTTCATCAGGTTAAGGTCGTGGTCCGGGCGGAGATCAAAAAGCTCGAGAACCTGATCCAGCATCTGCCGGTGCTGGGCAGTGACGCAGACCTTCGCATGGAAACCGGGAGTATTCGCCAGAGCCAGGGCCAGAGGCGCCATTTTGATGGCTTCCGGCCGGGTACCAAAGACGGTTAGTACTCTCATACAAGACCTTCCCTGGAGAGTGCTGTTGATTTTGTTTGTAACATCAGGTTACACAATGTTTCGATTTTCTGCACAGAAATTAGTCAAAAAAATTTACATCTCGCACAGGAAGCGCTTGTGCAGACGCTGAAAACCAATGCTAGACTTTTACCGTGTGTAACATGATGTTACTTTTTGATGGGCCAAACGGTTTGGAAGGGGTGGTCATGACTTTCTCACGCAGACGTTCGCTGGGCCTTGTCATTGCGCTGGTCGGCATGTCAGGGCCTTTTGCCGCGCAGGCAGAGGTTATATTTGAAGAGAATTTTGACGATCAGCCGGATTGGACGAGTGCCATGCACAGTAGCGACACGGTGCAAAGCGCGGACACGCATATCATTCCCGAAGGCTGGTATTCCATTCGTCAGGATCCCGTTTGGGCCCCCTCAACCGGCCATCCGGACAGGCACGAATCCATCGAGATACTGGAAAGTAACGCTGACAAGGCCAGAAGTGGCAGTAAGTCTTATGTCAGTTGGCGTGACTCCTATGATGCCGGTTGGGATTACTGGGGCTCGGAATCAATGATGGTTAAATATTTTCCACAGGGCTATGACCAGCTTTATGTGGAATTCTGGGTGCGGTTTGACGACAACTGGATGCGGGAGTACGTCCAGGGCACCGATGCGGCCGGCTCAAAAATGTTCCGAATTTCCAGTTGGCGTGGTGAAGGTCAGGGCAACGAATACCAGGCCTTTGGCGGCGGCGACCTGGGGCCGATCTTTATCTGGGATCACAACATTACCGGGTACGGCGTGAGAAACGCCATGTCGTTACGGGGCGGCCCCCATGGCGACAACTACGGCTTTGTGACAGGTGATATTGAGGATGCGCCGCGATCCCTGGTTGGTTCCGGGGACCTGAACATGAACTTTACGGGCGATGTGCAGGGGCGTGGCATTGATGGTACAACGCCAAAAATACCCGACAAGCTCAACGGTGGCTTCATTACCACCGATCCGTACGCCAGCGTTTCCCATGACCAGATCTTTGGCCCGGGTGACACCTGGACCAAAATGGCCTTCTTCGTAAAGATGAACTCCTCACCGGGTGCCAAAGACGGCGTGCTGATCGAATGGATGGATGACCAGCAGATATTCAAACTGGAAACCATTCCCTGGATCCGGCCTTCAACCACCGAAGATGAAAATGCCAAGTGGAACCTGGTGGCCATCGGCGGCAATGACTTCTTCCAGACTTACCCGAACGATCAGCGCCACGAAGAGTGGTATGCCTACGATGACCTGGTGATAAGGACGGATATACCCAGCTATCTGCAGACCGATACAGCCCTGGCGCCGCCTTCAGCACCCCCTCAGATCACTGTTGATTAGATGTCGGATCTGTTGCACCGGTTGGGGTTAGTACCTGTATCTGCTGGTCAATCCTGTTTTTCAGGGTTGACCATTCCTGCGTCAGTTCCTTCCGGAGCGTAACCTGATCCGCTTTCAGTTCGTCAAGACGACGGCCAACCTCGCCTATGGCGTGATTAATGGCGTCTACCGAGCATGGATCGGTGTAAACAAAGCCTTTTGAGAAATAGCGCCGGATGGTCAGGGTGTTTGCAAGCACGGCCGGTTTATTGGCCACCAGAGACTCATAGGCCCCGCAGTTCAGGGTGAATTCCTGGGTTGTCAGGATAATGCTGAAGTCACACCTGAACAGGTGATCAATGTAGTCTTGCTCCGGCACAAAGCCCAACAGATGAATATTGTTATCGACAGCATCCAGGGTGTGCGGATTCGCTTTTTTGAAGTTTCCGGTTACATAGAAGTCTGTGTCGGGATGCTGTTTCATGGCCTCAAAAACTTCCCGATAGGGTTCATCCTCAGCAAAGGTGCAGACAAAGAACCCCGACAGTTTCCCGGTTTCCCCGGCACTGTGATTATCACCAGGTCGCAGCGCCGGCAGGGGATCCGGGAGAATGTAGGCGTTTGCGCCCTGTTGTTTGATGTACAACCGCAAATAGCGATTGGTGACGATGGTAATGTCGGCGGTGCGAAGGGTGAATCGGCTCAGTGCATGGAATACCCGCCATTTAAGCTGCCTGGAATGGCGGGTACCGAACTTGAAGTTGGTGTGGCGGTCAACGACCACCCGATAACCGAAAAGGGGCCTTAATAGCAACACCAGCGTGGCCAGGATTACGGATGGATTCTGGACGAATACGATCTTTGGTTTGCAGGTGAGGAGGGTTCTGATCGTTCTCTGCGTGAGCACGAGATAGCGCGGGACACCCTTTTTGCTGGTTTCAAGAATATGAAGCTGCGCATTGAATTTGCGTGAAAGCTCCACCGTTCGGCGTTGGGTCTCCCAGGAGAGCCAGATTCTGTCAGTAGCCATGATCGATGCCATCCATCCCGATGACGTTCTTGAATTTACCATTGCGCCCCCGCGGAATACTCTCCACGGGTTCAATTGTCAGCACCATGGCATCCGCGACCCGTTTCCGGAAATTGGCCCGGATGGTGTCGGAGTCTGATGGCTCCAGTAGGCCCTCGGGCACCAGCTTGACCGTGCAGTGGTCTGGAGCTGTCTGGATGATCTGGGCTTCCCGGATACCACGAACACCTTTGAAAATATGGTCCATACGCCCAAGACGTCGTCCATCGGGCGTCTGTATGTAATCATCCTCGCGACCGTTGATCGCCTTAAGGATACTGACAGGGCCGGACCCGGGGGCTCTCGGTGACTCCAGGGTAGCGGTGTCACCAATCCGGTATCGCAGTATAGGCATGCAGGTATTGGTGAGTGTTGTCGCCAGTATCGGTCCTGAGTCGGGTTGCTGTTCACTGGTACAGACTTCGGCAATGCCGAGCAGAGGGTTGGTCCGATAAAGGCCGCTTTGATCCTGGCCGGCGAAGACCAGGTACTCTGCGGTGCCGTAGTAGTCGAAGACCGGGCAGTTGAACACGGACTCTATTTTCTCCCGCTGCCAGTCCAGGAGTGTTTCGGAATTGGTGACGATGGCTTTTGGCTGGAATTTTGGCTCTGTGGCCGAGCGCAGATAACAGGAAGCCAGTTCACTGATGGCGGAGGGGTAGCCAATCAGCTCCCGGGGTTGGAAGCGGTCCAGGTCCCGCCGATACCAATCAAAGGTTTGGTCGTTCAGGTGATAAGCCGAATAGAGGCGCTGGTTTTCTGCCCGATTGTAGCGGGCAAACGGCGGCGACATATTATCGGGGGGTTGTACCATGCGACCGGCAAACGTGGCGCGGCGGGCGCCGAAAGGCACACCATGGCTTTCCTCATGATCAACCACCAGGGCCATGGCCAGCTTGTAGGTGTGCTCGTTGACCCCAAGCGCCAGGGGCGTGCCGGTGCTGCCGCTGGTGTGCTGCACAAGCCAGGGTTTCTCCCCGGCATGGCGTAGTTCTTCAGCATTTTCCCGGACGGTTTGCTTGTCCAGGGGTGGGATTTTATGCAAATCCGATAGCGCGGTGATGTCGTTCTCATGCAGCCCATGTTCGGCGAACAGTCGCTGGTAGTAGGGGATGGCGTTTCGACAATGCCTGACCATGCGGTGCAGTTGCTGATTCTGCCAGGTTTCGCGCTGGGCGGGCGTCCATTCGCGGGCGTCTCGGGCCTGCTGTAACAAGTGGTGATAAAGACCGGTGTAGCGTTTCTGGAATAACCGGTATCCCATGCCGGTAACCAGCAGGTTTTGAAGCCAGACCGGTGAGGCCAGGTAGATGGCTTCTGCGTTACTGGCCATCGGAATCGGCCTCTTTTTTGGCGGATTCGGTTTTTGGGGTCAGGCGGTTGCCGATCACCTTGGCAGGGTTGCCCGCCAGAATGGCCCCAGGCTCGGCACTGCGGGTCACCACACTGCCGGCGGCCACCAGGGTCTTGTCAGCCAGGCTGACCATGACGATGGCCTGGTTGCCCAGCCAGCAATCGCGGCCGATGTGAATCTTTTCAAAATGGCCACCCTGTTCTTTGATGGGGGTTTCCGGATCGGTGAAGTTGTGCTGGCGGCTGCCGCTGAGCACATGCACTCCGCTGCCCAGCAGGGTGTTATCGCCAATACTGCATTTGCCAATGTTGCACCCGGGGCCGATGTAAATGCCTTCGCCCAGGGTGGTGTCCTGATGGGACAACAGGGTGAGAAAGCTTACGCTGATGTTGTCCGAGGTGTGTGTGCAAGCCAGCTTGTAGAAGGCGGCACGAAGGTATACGCCGATCTTGCCGGGGATCAGGCTCAGCAGTTGTGAAAAAGACTGGAAGACACTGTCTTTGTTGCCCGCCAAGCTCACTACCCGATACAGCAGGAACAGCGGCAGTGCCAGTACCAGGAACACGAGTTTGATCAGTTTCTTGATTTGATGGCGAGTACTCATCGGCGATCCAACCTTGATGCCAGCCAGGCCCGTTCGTGGTCAAGCCTGAAGGTTTTAAGGCCCCGAAAGACTCGGGCAGTGACGCGTCCGAGCAGTTCGGGTAGGGGTAAAACCGGCGGTGCCAGGCGCGATGCCTGGATCAGGTCCGTCTGCAGGGCCACCTCTGGCAGGGTCATGGTTGCCAGGTGGGGGCCGTGATTCTGTAGCAGAATCATTTGTATGCGGGTGAAATGCTTTTCCGGGCTCTTTTCAAGGGTGCTGACCACGTAATCAAGCCACTGCTGTCCTTTTTCCAGATAGCGATTCCGGTACTCTGGATCAAAACAGGCGGCCTGATACATCAGCATGGCCTTGCGAATATCCTGCGCCGCCCAGGTGTGGTTGTCGAACTCCAGGTCTTCGGACTGGGCGAGGAAGGGTTGCTCGTTTTCCACTATCCAGCGTGTGTAATGACGAAAACAGGCAAGGGCATACTGGTAGTGCCAGTCATGGCATTCGGCTTCATGGCTGAGCAGTAAATATCGACACAGGCTGCTGAGAAAGACCAGGTAATGCCAGTTCGCCTCCCGGTCCAGCAGGTTTCGTGCATCGAGATCATCGTCTGGATGGCAGGTCTGTTCAATGACATCCCGGGCGCGTTCCAGCCAGTCGTATCCAGGTTCCAGAAGATGGGCATCCAGCAAAGCGTTCAGGTAGTTGCCGGTACCTCGGGTAAGGGGGTAACGGTGACGGGTGGGGCGCTCCAGATGGAGTATGGCTTTGATTTTTGGCAGATCCTGCTTCTTGACCGCCAGTACCTGCTCCAGAAAGCCGCCGCAGCCCTCGTGTAATCCCACCATCCAGCGGGTCAGGTCCATGACCGCTTCCCGGGAGGTGGCCTGTCCGGTCATCAGGTAGTGGTAGAGAAGGCCGGTGGTATAGCAATGCTCCGCACCCGGCCCACCGCCGGTTTGCCCCGGTGTGCTGCTGGTCTGGTTGTGGCGGCTGAACGTCCGGTGCGTGGCCGTCTGGGCCGGCAGGTAATGATCGGTATGCCAGAACAGGCCGTTGTTGTATTCCGATCGGTCTTTCTGGGTGTGGTAGATATCAATGTCGGCGACGTGGGACGCCAGGTCGTTCATCAGTTCAAACCAGCGCCGGTCCCCGGTGGCCGCAAACTGACGGGCGAAGCCGTAGAGCGCGTCGTACTGGTTGTTGTAGTGGGAAACCAGTGGTGGCTCGTCATCGGGCTGATACAGGCATTCGTGATCCGCAAAAATATCGCCGAAATTGCGCCAGCCATATTCATCGATTGCTTCGCGCTTTGCGAAGAAGTTAGAGGGGCCGTCCAGACCCAGCTGCAGCAGGCCGGAAAGCGGGTCGTGCTCGGCGTTGGCAGAGAACCAGGGGAAAGCGTGGGCCTGTTGGTAGGTCGATCCTGGTAGGACCGGCACCAGCGGCGCGTAGGCCCACGCTAGGTCAAAGGCCGGGTCCTGATAACTGAACAGGCAGCACAGGGTTCGGCGTTCACCACCCTGCAGTTCGTGAAGCCGGTTATCTGGCTGCGCCGGAAACAACCCCACCGCCGTGGTTTGGTTGTTGTGATGGATGCTCGAAGGAAAGTTCTGCCAGAACCCCGGGACCGCGATCTGGAGCTGGTATTCCGGGCCGCTGAGTTTCAGCTGTGGGTTGGCTCTTTTACCACTGGCCTCGGCCCCATCGGTGAGTAACCGGTAGCCCGGCAGGTGGGTGGTTCTTTCCTGGTGGCGGTCAACGTGGTTCAGGCTGTCCCAGTTTTCGCCGCCACTGGAATCCTGGTAGAGGGTGACCTCGGCTGCGGTTTGCCACTGGCTGTCGGGAGCTGTGGCATCGGCCTGGAGACTGGCAGTGTCGTGATGGCCTGACGTGTTGGTGACCAGCTCCAGACTGCGAAACAGCACGGAGCCTTCGTCTCCCAGGTCCCACAAACCGCCGGGATGGCGGGCACGATTTGGGTTGTGAATCTGCACCTGCGCCCTAACCACGCCGGTGTGAGAAGAAATGCGGAGCTGGCAGTGAAACCGGGCCAGGGGGCTGTCATCGGGCCGCAGCCATTGGCCGGTGAGTGTCGCGTAGACATACAGGGAGCCACTGCGGCGCAGGTGCCAGTCGGCATCCGCCACCGTCTTGCACAGGCTGCCATGCTCATCTCTCAGCTCGGGTTGGGTGGTGATGCTCCCGGCATTGCTCTGGTTTTGCCAGATTGGTTGGTTGGATGTCAGCCGGAACGTGCCGCCGGCGGTCTGGATTTGCCAGCCACCAATGGCGGAGTCGATGTCCATGGGCTGGTTACTAGCAGTGTTGGTGGCTTCCCGAACCCATAGGGTCTGGTCTGAACGGGGAGCCAAATCGGTTTCGAACTCCACCAACACCCACCGGATGCTGGCATCGGGCCATCGGCACAACACGGTAAAACAGGCTGGCAGGGGCTGGTCACTGTTTGCCACGGTCAGCGCCAGTTTTGAGGCGTCACGAATCAACCCGCGCGCCAGGGGGACGCCCACGAAAACAGGCTCGCTGTTCCTGGCGATGCCGGTGGTTTCGGTAAGTCGAATGGCGATCGGTTCCATGGTTTTGCCCACAGCTCAAGTCCGTTTGCTCTTCAAGAGCATAGCGCCCATTTGTTGTAACATAAAATTACATTTAGGCGCTTTTCCGTTCACTGTAAAGTTTTTTGACAAGGAATCGCAGCTGGTGTCCTTCCTCGCTACCTCGCATCCAGAGCCAGGCTATGACAAGTGTGGCTGCCGCTGCTGAAAATACAAAAACGACACCCCTGGTCAGGAACTCCACCAGAAAGTGCTGGCTGGCAAGCGGTAATGCGATGGTCAGGGAAAGAGCGAACAGTGTGCCTGCGGCCGCGGGCAGGCAGAGTAACGCAAGCCGGCCAACGCTGAATTTTGTTTCCCGGTCCAGGATGACCAGCAACAATACTGTGGTCGCCACCGCCAGCCAGCCCCTGGCCCAGGCCATGGTGTAGAGGCTTTCCCGTGCTATGCCGGCGAGCACGGCAATAATGATCAGCGTGGATAACAGATCAAACCAGAACAGCAATTTCACTCGCCCCTGGGCAATCAGGGCGTCACTGATCACGGAGAACAGGCAAAACGTAAAGAAGAACAGCCCAAATGGCCGTAGCAGGCCCGCAAATTCACTCCAGTCCGGCCCCAGCAGCACACGCACAATCAGCTCCGGGTACATCATGATGAAAGCGGTGATCGGCGTGAGCACTGTGATCAGCAACGCCATTCCCAACCGAACCCGAAAAGCGAGGGTATCCGCTTCCTTTTTGCCTTCGGCAATGGCTGCCAGCAGCGGTTCAGTCATTGGGATGATCGCAGATAAAGCTGGCAACAGGCTCACTTCCCGGACCAGGTTATAGCCACCCAGCTGGGTGGTGCCGAACCAACGGGAGACCATCAGGTTATCAATCTGGGAACGGGTGAATCCGACGATTCCCCGCATCAGCAACCACTGGGAAAATCGCCACTGCTGGCCGAGATGGGCCAGGGTCCAGGATGGCCGAAAATCATGCACGCGGTAGGAGCCGATGGTGAACACAACAGCTGAGACTACCGTCCCGGCAATCATCGCCCAATGGCTGGGGCTGATAAACGCCCAGGTAACAACGGTGGCGAACGACAGCAGTTTTTGCCATAGCGTCAATCGGAACACAGGCCGGTAGTTAATTTCCCGGGCCAGGAGCATCACGCCGGGTGTTTTCAGGGAACGAATGGGCAGGGTTACCGAAGCCACGGCCAAGGCAGGCGCCAGGGCTGGTGTATCAAAGAACGAAGCAATGGGAACGGAAAGCATGATGATCACTAGGCACATGGCGGATTTTATGCTGATGTCCATGCTCCAGGCGGTATTGAGGTCGGTATTGCTCACCTCTGTCTTCTGGATGATGTACTGCTGGCTGCCCGTTTCCACCAGTAATTCAAAGAACTGCAGGGCGATCATCACCAGTGCCACGACGCCGAAGTGCTCCGGCAACAGCAGCCGGGCAAGGATCAGGGTGCTGACAATGCCCAGCCCGCGCTGTATCAGCTGGAGGCTCAGCAGCAGACCGGCACTTTTAACGACACGAAGGCTGGCAGACATTGGCTACCGATTATGTAAACGGATGGTATCAAGCCGTTCGTTGATGGCGGCCGTTGCATCGTCACAGCTCAGCGGCGAGCAGGCCGCAAGCAGTGTGACCAAGGCAAACCGGCTTTCTCCCTTGAGTGTAGCCGGTATTTGCAGAAGCTTGGCGTCGCGGTAGCTATAGGCCCGGTAGCTACCCACCTGGTACCACTGGGAAACAGCCACCTTCTGGCGGTTTATCAGGTGTTGGTAGATGTTGATATTGTTCCGGGTGTCAGCCTTTAGCCAAAGTTCACCATCGATGGTGGGGCGCAGGTAGGGCACCAGCTTGTGGTCTGTGGCGGGTGAACGGACGGATTGTGCCAGGGATACCCAGACGCCATCACCGTCCTGCCAGAGTTCCTGGTTCAGGCTGGCGGGTAGTCTCAGCGTGACAGGAAGTTGCGACGGCTCGACCGGCTTGAGTTCGGAGTTACCCGGCTTCCATGCCGGGGCGGCTGTGGCGGTAAACTGGGCCAGGTTAATCGCAAGTGGTCCAACCAGGAAAGCGATAACCAGCGCCGCAAACCCCTTGCGGAAGATCGTGGTCGGCTGAGTCTCAGGCACATGGACGGTCCGTCGACGAGCGGGCGCAAAATACAGCGCCGGAAGAATGAAAGCACCGTACACCAGCCAGCCCAGCATCTCGTGATCGGTCAGTAACGGGCTTTGCATCCGGCTTTGATAGCCGATCACCACCAGCATGAAAATGCGCACCCAGTTGGCGATCAGGCCAATCACCATGGCCGCTGTTACCAGTCCCATCCAGCCCTTCCAGCGGTAATCGTTAAGAATGGAGACAACTGCGGCAAGCAGAATGGAGATGGCGAAGTAGCGAATGCCGGAGCAGCCGTCGGCAATGATCAACCGGCCCCAGGGCAGGGTGATCGAATTGCCTTCAATCAGTGCGGTCATATCGAACAACTGGATCCAATAACTGACCACCGCACTGGCAAGGGCAACCAGAGCGGGTATGAAGTCTGCCCAGATTGGTAGCGAGAGGGATAACAGCAATACGTAGGGCAGAAACCGTAAAGCGCTGTTTAATCCCAGCAGGGTCCAGGCGACGCACAGCATGCCGGCGGGCAATAGCAGGTAGCTCAGGGTATCGATACGCACCAGTTCCACCAGTGCCCATGCCAATGTTACCAGGACCAGTAATACCGCACCGGCCAGACTATGTTCCTGGATCAGGCCAGGCTTTTTACCGGGAGCGTGAGGTGGATGGATCACCAGCAGGATGAGGAAAATAATACCGGTTGCCAGACCGTGGGCAAGTACCTGCTCGAATTCGAGCCATTGCCCGAAGAGCCGGGCCCAGGTAGGAAAAAAAAGAACGACGGATACTGCGGTAACCAGCAGATAAGGGCGGTATAAATGAAGGTTGTCCAGTGTCTTCCTTAACATCGTCTCGGGCCGACCTGTCGCGTGTCTCTTACGACATTATGGGTACGCAAAAGCGAGAGATACAAGAAAAGCCAGCCGGAGCTGGCTTTCCCTGTGTTCTGGTCAGGCTTTCTGACGGCGGCGTGCGGCTCCGAGGCCAGCAAGGCCCAGTCCCAGCAGCGCCAGGGTGCCGGGCTCGGGTACCGGGACCACGGATTCGACAATGACTACCAGATCATTGAAGTCCTGATCCGAGTTGGCGTAGAGCACGTCTTCCCAGGCCAGAATATACTCGCCAGGAATCCAGGGCCCCGCAGAGAACGGATCAATCTGGATTTGATCTCCGGTGCCGTTATAGGCAACCATCTGATCGTTATCGCCATTCAGAAGGCTGTCTGAATAAAACAGGGGGCCGTCGCTGGTGCCCATGTAGAAGCCAAATTCGTTGGCGGCAAAATCAACCGTTGTGTCGTCAAAGTTCACAACCACGGAACCATCCGCCAGAATCGAGAGCAAGGATTGCGATCCGGTTGTTTGTGGACCGCTGAACAGCTCGACCCAGGAGCCTGAGTCGTATCTGTCATAGACCCCAAAGGTGTTGATGTTCGAGTTGCCCGCGATCTCGATAACGAATGTGCTGACAGAGCCGCCAGACCCGGCTACCTGCCAATAACTGTCCATTCCGTCGTCCAGGTAGTCTTCATAGGCATTCACGGAAGAGTCGCCTCCCACGGTAATGCCATCAAGAATTGACTGCAGGTTGGGGTTTCCCGGGTCGGGACTTGTGGTGCTCACAAGAGCACTTGCTGAGGTAGCCCAGGCAGATACAGCGACCGCCGCTACGATAAGTTTGAGTTTCATGAGAGTATCTCCGGTTGTTAGCTCTAATTCCTTGTAGTTTGCTTTGCAACCAGGCGGTCTCCTTTGCTTGAGAGATCCTTGGCTTTCCGTCCCATCCTCACGAATGGTTTGGCACCGGTCGGGTGCTCCCCGAAGCTTATAATATTGGTAGCGATAACCGTGCCAGTTGTTAAGGTGTTGAAATTAATGGTAAATAATTTTGTTTTGGAAGGCGTGTGTAAAGGATTTCGACAACGGCCGTGGAAGAAGGGTTTGAAGCCGCTCGGCAATTCGCATGTAACAGAATTGCCGAGCGGACTGTCAGTCTGGTTTACAACGCCTCCCGGGCGGCTTCCAGATGTGCGGAGATTTCTTCGTTCTCCGGAGCCAGGGCAACGGCCTGTTCAAGAACACGGATGGCTTCGTCATTCTGGCCAGCCAGGTGCAGCAGCCAACCATAGGTGTCCAATACCATGGGGTTGTCTGCTGCTTTTTGGGAGGCTTGTTCGGAGAGAGCCAGAGCCCGCTGGGGGTCACTTTCCCGGAGAACCCAGGCCAGGTTGTTCAGGGCTGCGGGGTTGCCGGGGTTGCTGTCCAGAACCGTTTCATAGTGGCTTATGGCCAGTTGCTCCTGGCCGTCGCTTACCAGCCAGTCTGCCCGCGCCATATTGGCGGCCGGGTTCTGAGGCTGCTGCTCGATCCACGCTTGGGTCACCGAGCCCAGAGCCTCGGCGCCTTCGCTCCGTGCCAGTCTTAACAAGGGCGGAATGAGCACATCACGCCGTTGTTCCTGCCACTGGGAAAACAGATAGTCGAACGCCTGCGTGGTGCCATTATTGGCTTCGAGCACAGACGTGCGGGCGATAATCGTTGGGCCGGCTTTACCGGTTACCTCTTCCGCCGCATCAATTTCTTCCAGGGCACGATCAAGGTCGCCCTCGGCCTGGGAGATGGCTGCCGGGAGCAATAACACCCGCAAGGAGTTGGGCGCCAAACCAATGGCTTCCGAGGCTTTGGCCCGGGCTGTTTCGTAGTTACCGGCATTCACCGCAGCGCGGGTTTCTGCCAGTAGGAGCTCAATGTCAGCCTGCTTTACATACTCGGAGTCGGTTTGCTGGTACGGGGCAAGACGTTCCCGTGCCTGTGCAAGGTTACCCACTCCAATGTTGACGAGCGCAGCGAGTACATCAGCGTTTTGTTCCAACTCCGGAGTTTGTTCTGCCAAACCATCGAGCCAATCCACAGTGTCCTGGGGCGGATGGCTTCGGGCGTAAAGCCTGGTGGCCTGTTGTAACGCTTCAATACGATCAGGTGTGAGGCGCGCCACTTCCAGAAGCTGGGTGATGGCAGCGTCGGGCTGTCCAGATGTTATGTAGTGATGGGCCAGTGCCAGGCGCAGGCGGGTGCGCTCTGGTTCGTTGTTGATGGCCTTCTGCAGGCTTGCGATGCCAGCTGTCTGACGCTCCTCATCGTCAAAAGACAGGGCAAGAATGCCGTGCATGGCAAGGATGTCATTGTCATTGGGGCGGGCCTCCATGGCGCGCTCCAGTGTCTGCAGGGCCTCTTCCCGTTTGCCGGTGTCGATCTGTGCCATGGTGGCGGAACGCAGAAAGGGTGTCGGCGTGGTTTCCGGGTCCAGGTTTTCGGCCAGCAGCCGACTCCCTTCTTCGGCATTACCGGTGCTGGTACTCAGGGCACCGAGCATTAGCGCAGCAGCCCGGTTGTCCGGATCCATCTCCAGCATATCTCCGAGAATTCGCTTGGCCTCGTCAACATTGCCTTCCTGCAGTGCTGCGATGGCTGCTTCTCCCTGTTCGCGCGCGGTGGTGTCCTGGTGTTCGGCAAGGATCTTGTTATACACCTGAGCCTCCACCGCCTTGCCCTGTTCGGTCAGTACCCGGGACAACAGCGTCAGGATGTTGCGTCGTACCGGGAGGAATACATCCGAGGCCGGCAACTCGCTGGCCGCGTCAGTGAGGGTCTGGGCCGCGCCATCCAGGTCATTTTCCTGATACTGGGCGGCGCCTTTCCAATAGCGAACCTGGGGCTCTGGAGGGTTTTGCTCCAGCCAGTCGTTAGCGGTGCGCACGGCTTGGCTGGCCTGGTTGAGGTCCAACTGCGCCCGCAAGGTGCCAACCACCGCCTGAGGGTTGGATGGGTGGTTCTCCATCAGGTTGCGAAACAGTGACAGCGCTTCGGTTGCATCTCCCGAAAGCCGCAGTGCCTCGGCCCGCAACAGGCTTGCTTCGGTTTGCTGGACGGGGCTTTGTGGCTGATATTGGTCCAGGGTTTCCCGGGCGGACAGGTGTTTGCCCAGGCGCACGTAGGCGGTGGCTAACGGCAGGGCCACGTCGCTGGCGTGGCCTTCCATCCACGGCTCAAGGAGCTCCGCAGCTTCCCTGGCGGCTCCAATGTCCAGGTAGAGTTCGGCGAGCATGACCACATGATCGACGTTGTCCGGGTCTGCCTTGATGGCATTTCTGACTTCGAGCAACGCCGAGCGGTACTGCCCCTGATCGGTGTAGGTTTCTGCCCGTTCAATGTGAGACGCCGCTTCATCGGTATTCGATGAATCGCCGCCGTTACAGCCTGTCAGAAGGGGCAGCAGGATGACGCCTGTCGCCAGCAGTGCGAGCAGGGGATGTCTGGCTTTGAGGCCGAATGTTTTCATTGTTTGGGCTCCTCCTTGATAGGTATGACAATGAGCGGGGCAAGCCCCGGTGCCAAGGCTCAGGACGTGGACACGGGCGTGGATGTTTCAATGCGGTACTTGTCCGTCAGGTTATAAAGGGTGGGCCGGGTAACGCCCAGGAGCCGCGACGCCCTGGACATATTGAAACCAGTGTTCTGAAGGGCCTGGACGATGGCGCCGCGTTCTGCTTTTTCCCGAACCTGCCGGAGATTCAACTGGTTGGCATGGTCTTCGTCCGACTGCTCCAACTGAAGATCATCGGCCGACACCCGTTTGCCGTCAGCCATGATGATGGCTCGTTTGATCTTGTTGATCATTTCCCGGACGTTGCCAGGCCAGTGGTAGCCATTGATGGCCTGGACTGCATCCTCGGCGAAGCACAGGTTGGGGCGGTCCATGTCAGTACCCAGCTGCTTGAGCAGAGAGCGGGCAATTACCAGGGCATCCCCGTTGCGTTCACGCAGGGCGGGAACGTCCAGAGTGATTTCGGCGATGCGGTAATAAAGATCTTCCCGGAATTCCCCCTGATCCACCAGTTCCTGGACGTTGCGATGGGTAGCGCAGACCACCCGCACGTCCACGGGTATGGGGTTGACTGAGCCTACCCGGTCCACGACCCGTTCCTGCAGGAAGCGAAGCAGTTTCGCCTGCAGGGCCATTGGCATGTCGCCAATTTCGTCGAGGAACAGGGTGCCGCCATTGGCGCTTTCAATCTTGCCTTTCTTTGCCTGGGTCGCGCCGGTGAAAGAGCCTTTTTCGAAACCAAAGAGTTCGCTTTCCAGAAGGTTTTCGGGAATGGCAGCACAGTTGATGGCCGCAAAAGGCTTTTCTGACCGGGGGCTGCGGTCGTGCAGGGCCCGCGCCAGCAGTTCCTTGCCGGTACCGGTTTCGCCGGTAATCAGCGTGGTCACATCCGTTGGAGCTACTTTTTCGATGGTACGGCAAATGGCCAGCATTTCCGGGCTGGCCGCGACAATGCCTTTGATGTTGGAGTAGGTACTGCCGCTGGTCAGTTCGCTGTTTTCTTTTTCCAGCTCGGCGAGGCGGAAGGCACGATTAACGACAAAGGTAAGAATGTCCGCATCCAATGGCTTCTGGTAAAAATCACTCGCACCCATGCCGATCGCCTTGATGGCATTCTCACGATCTTCCCTTCCGGTGACAACAATGACCTTGGTGGCCGGAGCCAGTTTCAGGATGTCTTCCAAAAGGGCAAACCCCTCCGTCGCGCCGCCGGGGTCTGGAGGCAATCCGAGATCAAGTGTTACCACCTGGGGCTCCAGACGGCGAAGGATAGCCAACGCCGATGTGCGATCAGCGACGACCGATACCTCAATGTCCTCGCTGAAACACCAGCGCATCTGGCTTTGCAGGCCCGGGTCGTCCTCAACTATCAGCAAATGCTTCACGGCAACAACCAGTCCTTTGATCGATATTATTGTCAGGTCAGGAATGGCTGACACATGGTTATGTTTTAGCCATTCCTGACCTGAGTTATAACTGATTATTGACGCTTTGCAACGCTGATTGCTGAAAATAGTTTTTTGTGACGATTTATTGGCGCACTATCCGGTTCATCGATGTCAGAGAATGGTTCGGCATGCTTGGATGGTGAGTTGTCGGGGTGGGCAAGAGGCAGTTTGATGGAAAAGCACGACCCCACACCGGGTTCGCTGGTGACATCCATATCACCGCCAAGCTCCCGGATGTATTCCTTGGCCTGGTAGGCGCCGATACCCATTCCGGTGAGGCCCTTGGTGCTCTCGAACGGTTTGAATAAGCGGGTATGGATGAATTCTTCGGTCATGCCGCTGCCGTTGTCCTGAATAAACAGCACAACACTGCTTTTGGTGGTTTTCAGGTTGAGGGTGACTTCGCCATCTGGCGGAGTGGCGTCCTGGGCATTTCGCACCAGATGAGCTAACACGTTTCGTAATTGCTTGCGGTCAGCGCGCACCTCAATGACATCGGCAGGCGGTTGCTGAAGCACCGGAGCGGGAAGCCGCCGCGAAAGATCTTCGGTGACTTCCAGAAGCAGGGAGCAGAGGTCTGTGGTGGTTAGCGGCTCGGTATTGTTCTCCATGGGATTGCGAATCTGCTCCACCAGGTTCGACATCTTCTGGACCGCATGGTCGGTGGTGGCAATCATGTCATCAAAAAACGCCGGGTTGTTCCGGTGCCTGGGGGCATTGCTGACCATAAGGGAAAGCTGGGCGATCAGTGTCTTGAGGTCGTGAACCATGAACGCGGTGGCCTTGTTGACCGCCTCAAACTGCATGGCTCTCGACAGGCGATTCTGGGCATCGGCCTGGGCCAGTAAGTTGCAGCTCTGGCGCGCCACCACCTTGATCAGGTCAAAGTTTTCCCAGTTCAGCTCCACGTTCGCCCAGGATTTGCCAACAACCACCATTCCATACAGGTCCTTGCCGAGGTAGAGCGGGATAATCAGCCAGGCGTTCGGTAGCTTGGTAAGGGTGTCGGGCAGAGGGGGCAGTTTATGGGCCAGGGCAGTGGCTTCATAATCTGTCAGGTCGATAATCCATTCCCGTTCCTGAAGATACATGACCAGTTCCGCATCCCTGTCGATGATGGTATAGCGGGGCACGTTCATGTTCAGGCTCGCCTGCAGAATGTAGTTCTGTTGATCGTCCTGCAGCCATAACGCGCCCGCATTGCTCTCCACCAGCCCCGCCAGTATTCCGATGACCCGTTCGGGCAGAGGGGGATCGTCGCCAAGATTGGCCAGTTCCCGGGTCATCTTCAGCCATTCCTCGCGGTAGTCGTATTTGTAGTCGAAGAAATTCCGGCTGATGAAAACCATTAACCGCGCCCGGATCCTGCGCGACAGAATCAATGTGGCCAGGAATGCCAGGGCGATGGTGATGAAGACAACTTCCAACGCCTCGCCCCAGTCGCCTCCCATGGCTCGTACGTAGTAGCCGCCCGCGGCCAGGAAGAGCAGATACCCCCCGGCGAATATCAGGGTTCCCACATGGAAAACGGCGGTGCGCGAGAGGTGGAAATCCACCGGTTGCCGGCGGGTGTTCAGGACATTAACAGCGAACAGTGGGATGAGTGCGGCGTTCACGAATCCCCGGGCATCCCAAAGCGGCTCGGTGATTTGGCCAAACAGCAGGGCATCGGAGTACATCAGGAAGTCGTAAGCAAACAGGGTGGCAGTACCGACACACAGATACTTGAGCGATGAGCGCCCAAACGCGGGTGAGTTGCGCCAGATCTGTTCCACCAGTGAAAGCCCGAGCAGGGAAAGCGCCAGTTGCCCAATGATTCGGGGCTTACCAGTAATGAGATTGACAGAAAACAGGGCCTCGACGATGCCCAGAACGGCCAGCGATGTAACCAGTACCGCCGCCGCAATTCCGAGCCCCTTCTTAAGGGAGTCCGTTCGTCCGCCCTGGCGCAAGGCGGTTTGCAGTATGGCGAACAGCAACAGGATCCAGGCGCTGTCACGGAAGAGTTCAAGGAGGTAACGAGCCAGAAACCCTGGCTGCCCGAGCAATGCCTGCGCCACCAGAATAGCGGCCCAAAGGGTGCTGATAATGGCGGCAAGAAACAGTGCCCGGTCGATATCGCGCCTGAGGTAGCGGGTGGCAACCAGCACTGCCAGCACTCCATACAGCGCAGCGGCAGTGCCGTAGCTGATGATGCCTGGATCCCTGAGCATCGGCCTGTCCTTAAGTGTATCTGCTTATCCGCGAAGTGAATTAAAGCCTTCGCGCGAGCACATTTGCTCTTACAATAGCTCAAAATTCAGGAGGTCTGTTAATGGACAGAGAAGACACTGGCGCCGTGGTGATCCCCATGCCTGAGCCCCGGCTGCAGATGGGGGCGCAACAGCTCGATAAGGCAGCTGGCGAAGAGCCGGGTGTATTTAATGGTGGGCTCGCGGCTGCCCCGGCGCTTGATGAGCTGTGGCTCGATGAGCTGGCCGATGGCCTGAGCGAGCATGCCTGGATGGAGCTGGACCTGGCTGCACGAATGCCTGCGGGGCTTCTGGATGCGCTGCACCACGAGGTCAGTGTCCTGCATAACGCCGAAGCCATGCGCCGGGCGGGGATTGGTCGTGGTGAAGACCTGATGAAAGACCGCAGCATTCGCCGTGACCAGATCGCTTGGATGGAAGGTATTACTGAACCACAAGCCATGCTGTTCCGTTTTCTTGATGAGCTTATGGCGGGGCTGAACCGGCGCCTGTTTCTGGGCCTCAAACGCTATGAAGCCCACTACGCCACCTTTGAGGCGGGCGATTTCTACAAGCGGCACCTGGACAGTTTCAGGGGCAGGGCCTCTCGTGTGGTCACCCTGGTGATGTATCTCAATGAAGGCTGGGGCCTGGAAGACGGTGGCGAGCTTCGGGTGTTCAGTGCCGAAGATGAAGAGCGCGTGGTTGGTCTGATGCGTCCCGAGCATGGCAAGGCGGCGTTGTTTCTGAGTGAGGAAATACCCCACGAAGTGCTGCCGGCCAACCGCACCCGATTCAGTATCGCCTGCTGGTTCCGCCAGGATGAGGTGCCATTGCCGTTGTAGGGTAACCAGGCGTTGTGAAGGCCGAAACCTTCTGTTACTATGCGCGCCGCTTTCAGGGAAAAGTCCTGAAACGCCGTTATGGTGGCCCCATTGGTGCCTCCGCAACATGAAACCGTGAACCCGGTCAGGCCCGGAAGGGAGCAGCCGCAGCGGTGGAATTGTGTGCCGGAGGATCGCTGATGGGGTCACCCCCAGATTTCCCTCCCCCTTTCTTCTTATCAACTCCGGTCCGTGCTAGAGTTAAGCCCATTTTTCACAGCAGTTGATGGAACATGAGCTATCAGGTTTTAGCCAGAAAATGGCGCCCCCGCACCTTTGAAGACATGGTTGGGCAGGAGCATGTGCTGCAGGCACTGGTCCATGCCCTTGAGCACGAGCGGTTGCACCATGCCTACCTGTTTACCGGCACCCGAGGGGTGGGCAAGACCACCATTGGCCGCCTGCTGGCCCGTTGCCTGAACTGCGAAACCGGCATTACGCCCAATCCCTGTGGCGAGTGTGACAGTTGTCGGGAAATCCTCGACGGCCGGTTCGTTGATCTGATTGAAATCGATGCTGCTTCACGCACCGGCGTGGACGACATGCGGGAACTCACGGATAACGTGCAGTACTCGCCGACCCGGGGCCGTTATAAGGTGTACCTGATTGATGAGGTGCACATGCTCACCAATCAGTCCTTTAACGCGTTCCTGAAAACGCTGGAAGAACCTCCCGAGCACGTCAAGTTCCTGCTGGCCACGACGGATCCGCAGAAATTGCCGGTCACGGTGCTGTCCCGTTGTCTGCAGTTCAACCTCAAGCGCATGACGCCCGAGCATATCGTTGGTCACCTGCGCCATGTATTGGGCGAAGAACAGATCCCGTTCGAAGAGCCCGCGCTCTGGCTACTCGCCCGGGCGGCCGATGGCAGTATGCGTGATGCGCTGAGCCTGACGGACCAGGCCATCGCCTTTGGCGATGAAAAACTGTCGGCCAGTGATGTCAGCAACATGCTGGGCACCATTGACCAGAGAGACATCGAACGCATCGTTAACGCCCTGGTTGAGCGCGACGGGCCTGGCCTGCTGACCGAGATCGGGCGCATTGCCGAATTCGCGCCAGACTATGGCGTGATTCTCTCGGACATGCTTTCACTGTTCCACCGGGTCACCATGGAGCAGGTGGTGCCTGGGAGTGCCGACAACGCCATGGGCGATGCCGCGCAGGTGCAGGCGCTGGCTCGTAAGCTCAGCGCTGAAGACGCTCAATTGTTCTACCAGACCGCCCTGATTGGCCGCAAAGATCTCGCTGTCACACCGGATGCCCGCATGGGGTTCGAAATGACATTGCTGCGCATGCTGGCTTTCCGTCCCGGCGCGGATCGTCGTGAGCCACCGGCTATTGGTGCAGGCAACAGCGACCGTGGCTCCCACAGCGAAGACCCCGAACCTGGCCCGGCCCCACAGCCAGCAGCCGAAGCGCCTGCTCTGGATACGCCGCCCCCGGCACCCGAGCCTGCCCACCAGCTCCCGGTTGCACCAGTGCCGGAGGAATACCCCGAGCCTCCGCCATTTGAGCCTGACTCGCGCCCGGTCGAGCCGGAGCCGCAGTTAGAGGCAGAACCAGAACTTCCCGCCGCGCCTGAGCCGGAGGCACAGGAAACCGCCGTTGCGGAGACATCGGTGGAGCACGCTGTCGCGCCGGAAAGCGAGCCTGCGCCGGCCCGCGTGGAAGCCGAAGCGCCGGTGACCGGTGATTTCGTCTGGGAGCGGGATTTCCGCCAGTTGGGCATTAACGGTATGCCGGGGAACCTGGCCAGTAACAGCGCCATGGCAATGGACGGCAACGCCGTGGTGTTAACGCTGGATGAAGGCCATGCCCGGTTGCTGAACGCACGCCACGAAGAAAAGATCCTGGCTGCCTTGAGATCCCGCTTTGGAGACACCACAACTCTGAAAATAGAGCAGGGGAATCCTGGCTCTCATACGCCGGCTGCCTATGAAGAGCGGCAGCGCGCGGCACGCCAGCAGGCTGCGGAGCAGGCCATTGCCCAGGATCCTTTGGTGAAACGTATTGTCGAACAATTTGAGGGGCGGGTGGTTACCGAGAGCATTCGCCCGGCCGACTCAGGCAGGAGATAGTCAGATGATGAACAACATGGGCGACCTGATGAAAAAAGCCCAGCAAATGCAGGAAGAAATGAAAAAGGCCCAGGAAGAGGCGGCCAAGGCCGAGGTGACGGGCGAAGCCGGTGCGGGCCTGGTGAAAGTGACCATGAACGGCCGCCACGACGTCCGCAAGGTCGATATCGATCCCTCGTTGCTGTCTGAAGAAAAGGAAATACTCGAAGACCTGCTCGCCGCCGCCGTGAATGACGCGGTGCGCCGGGTGGAAGCCGACCAGAAAGACCGGATGTCCGGTATGATGTCGGGCATGGGTATGCCGCCTGGCTTTAAGATGCCCTTCTGATTTGCTTTATCGCGTTTTTTGAGGAGTTTTCATGGCATTCAGCCCGCTGGTTGATGAATTGGTGGAATCCCTTCGGTGCCTGCCGGGCGTGGGCCAGAAAACCGCCCAACGCATGGCGTTTCACCTGCTGGAGCGTGGCCGTTCCGGCGGTGTTCGCCTCGCCGGCGCACTGAACCAGGCGATGGACGGTGTGCGGCGCTGTAACAGTTGTCAGAACTTCGCCGACACCGAACTCTGTCCCATCTGCGAAAAGCCCGAACGCCGTAATGGCACCCTCTGCGTGGTGGAGAGCCCGTCGGATCTGCTGGCCATTGAGCAGGCCGGAGATTACAAGGGCAGCTATTTCGTGTTGATGGGCCATCTTTCCCCAATTGACGGGGTAGGGCCCGAGGAAATCGGTATCGAGCGTTTGCTTGAGCGCGTTCATAGCGAAGGCGTCACCGAAATGATCCTGGCCACCAACCCAACCGTTGAAGGCGAGGCGACGGCCCACTACATCGCTGATCGCCTGGATGGCCGTAACGTCCTGATCACCAGGCTTGCCCATGGCATTCCGGTGGGTGGGGAACTGGGCTATGTTGATGGCTTTACGCTGACCCACGCCTTCCGGGGGCGCAAACCCCTCGCCGAATAACTATCAGGCTTTTTATGACCGAAACAGATACGGCCATCGCAGTTCCCCCTTCCCCGGACAACGTTCGCTGGCTGGAAAGTCCGGAGACACTGGACACCTGGCTGGACAAGCTGGGCCCGAGAGAACCCCTGGCCCTGGATACCGAATTTGAACGGGTTTCCACGTTCTATCCCATCCCCGGCCTGGTGCAACTGGGTGGTAATGGCGAGTTCTGGCTGGTTGAGCCGGAAGTCGCTGAAGCTTCCAGACTTTTTCGCGAAGTGCTGGCGGACCCAAACCGGCCGAAACTGCTCTATGCCATGAGCGAGGACCTGGAGCTGTTCCGCCACTGGCTGGGTGTGGTCCCGGCCGGCGTGCTGGATCTGCAGATTGGTGCCGCCCTGGCCGGTGCCGGATTTTCCGTGGGCTACGCCCGCCTGGTGGAAACCCTGTTCGGGGAAACCCTGGACAAGTCCGCCACCCGTTCCGACTGGCTCGCCCGTCCGCTGAGCCCTGAGCAGCAGCGCTACGCGGTGGATGACATCCGTTTCCTGTGGCCATTGTACCAATGGGTACAAAAGCAGTTGCAGGCCAGAAATCTGGAGCCGGCCTTTGAGGAGGAATCCAGACGCTTTGCCGATCAGGGCGAGGACAGCGCAGATGCTCAGTTGCATTACCTGAAGCTGCGTGGCGGCTGGACCTTGTCCCGGGAAAAGCAGGGTGTGTTGCAGGCCCTCGTTGCCTGGCGAGAAGGTGAGTGCCAGCACCTGGATCGGCCCCGGGGGCGGGTGCTGAACGACGGGCTTCTGATTGCCGTGGCAGATCGATTGCCATCCACCGCCGTAGAGCTCAAGGATGTCCAGGGCGTGCCGGGTGGCTTCGTGCGGCGTTATGGCGAGACCATCCTGAGCCTGATAGCCAATGCCCGCGAACAGGACCACTCTGACCTGGAGCTGATTCCCGGCCCCCTGACCCGTGACCAGCAGGCTACCTACCGACAGGTCAAGAAGCACGTCCGGAAGGTGGCGGAAGACTTTGATATTCCGATAGAAATACTGGCACCGCGCAAGCGTCTTGAAAAAGTTGTCAAAGATGGCTGCCTGGCCGGTGATCCCTTTTTTGAAGGCTGGCGCCTGCAACTGCTGACGCCGGCACGAAACGACATTGAGGAACTTCTGAAGCAATGACAGACCGACAATTTGTCTCGGTATTTCGCAGCAGCAAGAAAGCCGATACCTACATTTATGTGTGCCGTGGCCAGGACTGGCAGGAACTCCCCGAAGGTCTGCGTTCGATCTTCGGCAAGCCGATCCACTCCATGGACCTGCTGTTGGACCCGGAAAAAAAGTTGGCAAGAACGTCGGGCAAGGAAGTGCTTGAGGCGCTGGCGGAGAAAGATTTTTATCTGCAAATGCCCGAAGAGCAGGAAACCTACATCGTCGACTTCAAGCGCAAGATCGAGCAGCATCGCCAATGATCGCCCAGGTGCCTTTCTGGCAACGCAAGCGCTTGCATGAGATGACGCAAGCGGAGTGGGAATCGCTTTGTGATGGCTGCGGCCAATGTTGCCTGCAGAAGCTTGAAGACGAAGACACCGGCGAGGTTTACCACACCGAACTGGTTTGCCGCTACATGAATACGGATAGCTGCCGATGTACGGTGTATGACCAACGTTTGCAGAAGGTGCCGGGGTGTACCGTGCTAACCCCGGATACCGTGGCCGACTACGACTGGCTACCACGAACCTGTGCTTACCGGACATTGGCCGAGAGCCGACCACTGGCAGAGTGGCATCCGCTGCGCAGCGGGGATCCGGAGTCGGTTCACCGGGCCGGCCTTTCGGTTCGGGGCAAGGTGGTCAGCGAAGACAGCGTGCCGGAGCGAGACTGGGAAGAACATATAATTCATTGGGTTCTGTAAATGCTTGATACTGAAACGACACTGGCCTACGGAATTTTCTGGGCCGCCTACGCCATCGCTTTCGTGGTGTTTTTCTACATGATGAAAGCACTGTTCCGGCTGTTACCGGTGTATGGCCTTCGCTCTTTATTGCTGGCCGCCCTGGTTGTCCTGTTCCTCACGCCGGTCCAGTCACCGGAGGTGGCGGGTTGGTGGATACCGGCATGGTTGTTCACGGGATACGAATTCATCTTGGGCCACACTGAAGCGGCCGGCCGGGGCCTGTTCAACTTTGCCGTTGCCGGGGTAATTATGCTGCTGGTGTGGATTCTGGATCTGGTTCGCTACCGGCTGGTTAAGAAGTAAGCCAGAAGCAACTGAAGAAAACAAAAATGAGGTAAGTAACGGATGACGACACGACTTCACAGATTATCCCTGGTGTTTCTGGTAGCTGTTTTTCTGCCTTTGCGAGCGTTCGCGCAGGATCCAGCCCTGACCATGCCCGAACAGGCGGACGTCAGGATTGTCGTGGACATCTCCGGTTCCATGAAGGAAACCGACCCGGAAAACCTGCGCCGGCCGGCAGTGCGCCTGCTGGCCCGGATGCTACCCGAAGACGCCTCTGCCGGGCTCTGGACCTTCGGGCAGTACGTCAACATGCTGGTGCCACATGGGGCCATTGACGACGACTGGCGCCAGATGGCCATTGACCGGTCCGAGCAGATCAACTCCGTGGCATTGCACACCAACCTTGGCCTGGCCATTGAGAAAGCCAGTGACGACTGGCTGTCGGGCGGGACGCTGGAAAACACTCACCTGATTCTCCTGAGTGACGGCAAGGTGGATATTCCCGAGGGGGATGCCGCTGACCGGGCGGAAGAAAAACGGATTCTTCAGGACCTGGTCGCCGGACTTGCCGAGCAGGGTCTCACCATTCATACCGTGGGTCTCTCCGAGCGAGCGGACATTGAGT
Source organism: Marinobacter persicus (assembly GCF_002934325.1). Lineage (GTDB taxonomy): Bacteria > Pseudomonadota > Gammaproteobacteria > Pseudomonadales > Oleiphilaceae > Marinobacter > Marinobacter persicus_A. The sequence goes on along the minus strand of NZ_PTIV01000004.1, from coordinate 22,784 downwards.
TTCTGCGTGAACTGGCGCGTACGACTGGTGGCAGTTTCCGTCTGGCCCAGAGTGCAGACGCCCTGAATCTTGCCTTTGCCAACGCCCTCAACACCGCCGTACCCCAGGAACAGATTCCCATTGAAGGTAATGGCTTTACCGTTGATGAAGGCGTGGAAGAGTTTACCGCGTTGATTTTTTCCGGTGGCGACGCAGAGCAGGAAGGTCCTCTCGAGTTGACTGCCCCGAATGGTGAACCGTTTTCCGTGGCGAACACGCCAGACAACGTCCGCTGGGCGGAAGAGCCGGGTTACGACCTGATCACGGTCAGTAACCCCCAGGCGGGTGAATGGCGCATTCGGGGCACACTGGGCCAGGGCAGCCGGGTCACGGTGGTTAGCGACATGCGCATGGCGGTGAAAGAGATTCCGCCAGAGTTTTCCGAGGAAGACCCCTTCCAGATCGAAGTGGCTTTTTATGAAGACGCGGAGAAGCTGACAGACACGGACTTCCTGGATGTCATGGAAGTGGCGCTGGAAATTACCGCCAGTGATGGTCGCAAGGGCCGAAAAGTTCTCTCGCCCGAGGCACCGCCGGAAGACGGTGTTTATCGCGACCAGGTTGGTAAGCTGCCGGAGACCGGTCAGTACACGGTGGAAGTGATTGCCAAGGCGGAAACCTTCTCTCGCAAATTCAGTGCAACCACCACATTCGTTGTGCCGGGTGAGGAACTGCCGGTGCCAGTGGTCTCCGAGCCGTTGGTGCCCGATCTGAGCCAGCAGGCGGGATCGCCGGAACTGGTCGGCGAGCCGGAAGTGGCACCGGAGCCTGAACCAACCCCGGAACCGAAGCCTGAGCCCCAGCCTGAGCCGGCTCCCGAGCCTGAGCCAACCCCGGCTCCCGAAGTGGCTGAGGAACCGGCAGTGCCTACGCCCTCAGAAGAGCCTGCTGATGAAGGCTTCCTGGGCATGCCTATCTGGGCGCTTGGCGCCGGTGGAGCTGGCCTTGCTGGTGCCCTTGGTTTTGGCCTGTTTGTCGCCTATCGCAAGAAAAAAGCCCAGGCAGAAGCAGAAAAGGCGGCCGCTGCGGATCGTGAAACCGTCGACGATTTGCCTCCGGAGCAAGAGCCCGAACCTGAAAAAGAAGAGGCTCCACCGGTTGTGGAAGCTGAACCAGAGGCCAGTGAAGAGCCCGAGAGCGAGGCTGAGCCGGAACCAGAGGCTGAACCCGAGCCTGAGCCGGAACCAGAACGGGAGAAGCAGGAAGAGCCACCGGAGGTGACTACGGAAGAGCCGGAGGTTGAGGATATTCCGGAGCTTGAGCCCGAAAAAGAAGCTGAACAGGAATCGGAAGCCGAGCCTGAGGCGGAGCCGTCGGACGAAGAAAAACTGGTTGATAACGAGCTGGCTGACGAGACACTTGCCGACGAGGACATCCCCGTTGCGGATACGCCAGTAACAGATGACGACATCGATGACTTGCTGGCTACGGAAGGGGAGACGTCGGAAGAGCCCCAGTCGCCAGCAGAGCCCGAAGCGCCCGAAGCTGAACCCGAACCGGAACCGGAACCGGAACCGGAACCCGAAGATGATCTTGAGGAATTCGGCCTGGAAGATTTCGATCTGTCCGAATTTGATGATCTGCCGGATTATGAAAGCGAATTTGATAAGCTGGAGGAGGAGCAGGGCGAAGCCGATGCTACCGGCGAAGATGCCTCCGAAAAGGGCGACAAAAACAAGGAAAACAAACAGTAACCAACAGGAAATAGACGCATGAAGTTCACCGGTACCGAAAAATACGTAGCCACCGACGATCTGCAGATGGCGGTTAACGCGGCCATCTCACTCCAGCGCCCGTTGCTGATCAAAGGCGAGCCCGGCACCGGAAAAACTCTGCTGGCTGAGGAAATGGCGGACGCCCTGGGAATGCGCCTGATTCCCTGGCACATCAAGTCCACCACCAAGGCCCAGCAGGGGCTTTATGAGTACGATGCTGTCTCAAGGCTGCGGGACTCCCAGCTGGGCGACGAACGCGTTAATGACATCCGCAACTACATCGTCAAGGGCAAACTGTGGGAAGCCTTTGAGGCCGATGAGCCGGTGGTCTTGCTGATTGATGAGATCGATAAAGCGGACATTGAATTTCCCAACGATCTGTTGCTGGAACTCGATCGCATGGAATTCTTTGTGTATGAAACCCAGCAGTACGTAAAGGCCAAGCACCGGCCCATCGTGGTGATCACCAGTAACAACGAAAAAGAACTCCCGGATGCTTTCCTGCGGCGGTGTTTCTTCCACTACATCCGCTTTCCCGACCACGACACCATGCGCAACATCGTGGATGTGCATTTTCCCGGCGTTCAGCAGCGGCTGGTGCGCGACTCTCTGGATGTTTTCTTTGATGTTCGGAAGGTGCCGGGTCTGAAGAAAAAGCCCTCCACCTCGGAGCTGATTGACTGGCTCAAACTGCTGATGGCCGATGAGTTGTCGGCCCAGGCGCTTCAGGACCAGGATAAGAGTTCCGCGCTACCGCCGTTGTATGGCGCCCTGGTGAAGAACGAGCAGGATGTTCACCTGCTACAGAAGCTGGCGTTCATGGTCCGTCGCCAAAACTGATCACTGGCGTGAGCCCGTTTTATGTTGATCGATTTCTTTCTGGAAGTGCGTCGAGCCCGCGTTCCCGCAAGCCTGAGGGAGTTTCTGGACTTGCTGGAAGCGCTCCAGAACCACCTGGCGTTTGCAGACATCGAAGCTTTCTATCACCTGGCTCGGCTTTGCCTGGTGAAGGATGAGCGCCATTTTGACAAGTTCGACCGGGCCTTCCGGGCTTACTTTGAAGGTATTGAAGATCTGGATGAATTGCTGGAGGCCATGATTCCGGATGACTGGCTTCGCAAGGAATTTGAAAAGCACCTGACTCCAGAGGAAAAAGAGAAAATAAACTCCCTTGGGGGTCTGGATGAGCTGATCGAGACCTTCAAAAAGCGCATGGAAGAGCAAAAAGAGCGCCATGCCGGGGGCAATAAATGGATCGGTACCGGTGGCACATCTCCCTTTGGTGCCTATGGCTATAATCCGGAAGGCTACCGCATCGGTCAGGACAAGGGGCGCCACGGCAGGGCGGTGAAAGTCTGGGAGAAACGTGAGTTCCGTGATCTGGACGACAGCGTGACGCTGGGCACTCGGAACATAAAGCTGGCGTTGCGCCGATTGCGTAAATTTGCTCGACAGGGGGCGGCGGATCAACTCGACCTGGACGACACCATCCGGTCCACGGCTCGCAATGCCGGCTATCTGGATCTGAAAATGGTGCCGGAAAAACACAACACCGCCAATGTCCTGATTTTCTTCGATGTGGGCGGTTCCATGGACCCGCACATCCGGGTGTGTGAAGAGCTGTTTTCAGCAGCCCGTCTGGAGTTCAAACACCTCGAGTATTTCTATTTCCACAACTTTGTCTATGAAAGCGTCTGGCAGCACAACCTGAGGCGCATGAATGAGACCGTCAACACCTGGGACCTGCTGCACACCTATTCGCCGGATTACAAAGTTATTTTTGTTGGTGATGCCACCATGGCGCCGTACGAGATCACCCATCCGGGCGGGTCAATTGAGCACTGGAACGAAGAGTCCGGTGCCACCTGGTTTCAGCGTATCACTGAGCATTTCGAGAAGGTGGTATGGCTCAACCCGCTCCCGGAGGAGTACTGGCAGCCTGGCGGCTCACTGGGTATTACCCGACAATTGGTAAACGACCAGATGTATCCCCTGACCATTGAAGGTCTCGAGGCGGCCATGCGGGAATTGAGCCGATAAAAAAGCCGATGCGCGTATGCGCATCGGCAAGGCTCGGCGTGTTCGGCAGGGAGGCCAAAATTGGCTCGAAGGGATTCCCTGCCTGGTTACTTACGTGGCAAGTACAAGACCAGTTCCCATTATTTCCACTCAAATCAAACAGTCAGAGGCGGAAACGCGTTCCCTCCGGTGGTTGCAGACTCCGTAGTGTTAACTAAGCTGACACTTGGCTGGCCAATCTTTTAGCTTTCAATGGTGATTTTTGGCAGGCTGGGTTTGCGCAGGGAAATTTTTTCGGAGGGCGCGACCACCTTCGCCTCGCCGGTAACCACTTTCTCATCATTCTGGTTACGGACTTCGCATTGGAAAACAACCCGGTTCCGGCGTTCCTTGCGCAGTACCGAGAGGGTGACCGTGAGTGTGTCATCGAGCTTGACGGGGCGCTTGAAGGCCAGGCTCTGTTCCAGGTAAACCGTGCCGGGGCCCGGCATGACGGTTGCCAGGGCGGCAGAAATCAACGAGCCACTCCACATGCCGTGGGCAATACGCTCCTTGAACATGGACTCTGCAGCAAATTCGGAATCCAGATGCACCGGGTTCACATCCCCAGAGACAGCGGCAAAGAGAACCAGCTCGTCTTCGGTGAGCGTTCGGGTGAAAGTGGCAGAGTCACCCTCATTCAGCTCGTCGTAGGTGATGTTCTCCAAAATGTCCAGGGTATCGCTCATCAAAAGCTCCGATTTGGCAGTATTTTGTGGGGTATTGCAGGATCTGTTCGCTGAAAGCTACCTCATAAGGAATAAAACTGCTATTCTCTTTCCGTCTTCAAAGGTTGAGACCTTTGTAGGGTTGATTTTTTAACCAATTCGACCTTCGAACAATATAATAAGAAAGGGGGTGCCGCAGCCATCCGGTGCCTCCCAAAGCGCTAACGAGACAGGAGAAGGTGATGGATTTCAAGCAGTTCTATCAGGACAAATACCCCGCTGGTGTGTCGCTTGACGTTGACCTCAACCAGTACAAAAGCATGGTGGATGTGTTCGAGCAGGCAACGAAGAAATATGGGGACAAACCTGCATTCTCTGCCGTTGGCGCAACGCTGACTTACCGGGATCTTGATATTCAGAGCCGCAACTTTGCGGCTTGGCTGCAGAATCATACCGATCTCAAGCTTGGTGATCGCATTGCCGTCCAGATGCCGAACGTCAGCCAGTACCCGGTGATTATCTATGGTGCCATGCGTGCGGGCCTGATAGTGGTGAATACCAATCCGCTCTATACCAAGCGGGAAATGGAGCACCAGTTCAACGATTCCGGTGCCCGTGCGTTGGTCGTGTTGGCGAACATGGCCGACAAGGCTGAGAAGTTGGTGCCCAACACCGGTATTGAGCATGTGATTGTCAGTGAAGTGGCCGACATGCATTCGCCGTTCAAGCGCACCCTGATGAACGCCGCAGTCAAGTACCTGAAAAAAATGGTGCCCCCCTTTAATATTCCAGGTGCCCACAAGCTGCCCGCCGTGTTGGCCGCCGGTGCAAAGGAAAAATTCACCCCTGTTGAAATCAAGCCGGATGACCTGGCGGTACTGCAGTACACAGGTGGCACCACGGGTGTGGCAAAGGGGGCCATGCTGACCCATGCCAACCTGATGGCCAACGTCATTCAGGTTCGTCCGATGCTTGAGGACCAGATTATCGACGGCCAGGAGGTGATCATTGCGCCTCTGCCGCTTTACCACATTTACTCGTTTACCCTGAACTGCGGCATCATGCTCGAAGCTGGGGCTCATAACATATTGATCCCGAATCCACGGGATATTCCGGGTTTCGTCAAAGAACTGAAGAAACACAAGTTCTCGGCGTTTATGGGGCTCAATACTCTGTTTGTGGCCCTGTGCAACAACGAGGATTTCCAGGATCTGGACTTTTCTGCGCTGAAACTCACTGCCTCCGGTGGTATGGCGTTGACCAGTGACACCGCCAAAACCTGGCAGCGGGTGACTGGCTGTGAAATCACCGAGGGCTACGGTTTGACCGAAACCTCGCCGGTGGTCACTTTCAATCCCCACAGTGCGGTCCAGATTGGCACGATTGGCCTGCCCATTCCGTCCACCTTCGTGAAAACCATTGACGATGAGGGCAACGAAACTCCCATTGGTGAGCCGGGCGAACTGTGCGTGAAGGGGCCTCAGGTTATGCGGGGTTACTGGCAGCGCCCGGACGATACCCGTAAGTCGTTTACCGAGGATGGTTATTTCCGCACCGGGGATGTGGCGCTGATTCAGGAAGACGGTTACCTGCGCATCGTTGACCGGAAAAAAGACATGATCATCGTTTCCGGCTTCAACGTTTACCCGAACGAAGTGGAAGACGTGATCATCAGCCACCCGAACGTGGTGGAGTGTGCCGCAGTCGGTGTTCCGGATGACAAGAGCGGGGAAGTGGTCAAGGCTTACGTCGTGGCCAACAAGGAAGGCGTGAGCGCCAACGAGCTCAAGGAGTTCTGTCGTGAACGCCTGACCGCCTACAAGGTGCCGAAGCATTTTGAGTTCCGTGATGAACTGCCCAAGACCAACGTGGGTAAAATCCTGCGTCGGGAGCTGCGGGACGAAGCCAATGATCAGAGCAAGCAAAATAAAGACAGTGAGCAGGGCGAAGAGAGCAAGGCATAACCGCCAGACACGGCTTTCTTAAGCTCCAGGGACCCCGCTTCGGCGGGGTCTTCGTGTTTCTAAGGGCCACTTTTCCCGCTAGACTGTGGCGCCTTATTCAACGACAGAAAACCCTGAGTCGCGAGCCAATTACCCTTTGATGACTGACACCACTCAAACAAACCGCCCCGACAACCCCAAAGCCACCGTGGCTGACCTGATGAGCCAGCTGGACGATTGCAACCAGCAGGAAGCAGCCCGAATCATTCGTTCGGTCAGTCGCCATAAGGGCAAACCGGGTGAGAAAGAGCTGGCGAAAATGTCCGATTGGCTGGAGCGGGGCAAGAAAAAGGTCCAGGCGCGCCGGACCCTGCATAAGCCAGCCAGTTTTCCGGCGGGGTTGCCGGTCAGTGACCGGGTGGATGACATCAGTGCGGCGATTGAAAAACACCAGGTGGTGATCATTGCCGGTGAAACCGGCTCCGGCAAGACCACCCAGATTCCCAAGATCTGCCTGAACCAGGGCCGGGGGCTGCGCGGCCTGATTGGCCATACCCAGCCACGGCGTATCGCCGCCCGCAGCGTGTCCAGTCGCATCGCGGAGGAGCTGGGTGAGCAGGTTGGTCAGCAGATTGGCTACCAGGTGCGTTTTACCGACAACACCTCGGAAAGCTCCCGGGTGAAGGTGATGACCGACGGTATCCTGCTGGCTGAAATCCAGCACGATCGCTTCCTGGACCGCTACGACACGATCATCATCGACGAGGCCCATGAACGCAGCCTGAACATCGACTTTCTGCTCGGTTACCTGAAACAGCTGCTGCCGAAGCGCCCGGACCTGAAAGTCATCATCACCTCCGCCACCATTGAGGTGGAGCGTTTCAGTGAATTCTTTGGCGAGGCACCGGTCATCGAAGTGAGCGGGCGCACCTATCCGGTGGACGTTCGCTACCGCCCACTCGCCGGCGATGAAGACGACCGGGACCAGAGCTGGACCGACGGCGTGCTCTCGGCCATGGAGGAAATCGAACAGCATGAGCGTCAGGAGAAGAAGCCTCCCGGCGATGTGCTGGTGTTTTTGCCCGGTGAGCGGGAAATCCGGGCCCTGAGCAAGGTGCTGCGCCACGCCGAGTTGCGCCACACCGAAGTGCTGCCGCTTTACTCCCGGCTCAGCAACCAGGAGCAGAACCGGGTGTTCCAGGCCCACAAGGGCCGGCGCATTGTGCTCTCCACCAACGTGGCGGAAACCTCGCTGACGGTGCCCGGTATCCGCTATGTGATCGACACCGGCGTGGCCCGCATCAGTCGCTACAGCGTGCGCTCGAAAATCCAGCGTCTGCCCATTGAGCCTATCTCCCAGGCCAGTGCCAACCAGCGGGCAGGGCGCTGTGGCCGGGTGGCGCCGGGTATCTGTTTCCGCCTGTACGATGAAACCGACTTCATCAACCGCCCGGAATACACCGATCCGGAGATCCTGAGAACCAACCTGGCCTCGGTCATCCTGCAAATGACCACCTCCGGCCTGGGCGAGATTCGCCACTTCCCGTTCCTGGAGGCACCGGAGCGCAAGCAGATCAACGATGGCTACAAGCTGCTGGAAGAATTGAGCGCCGTTGATGCCAAACGCCGGGTCACCAAACTCGGCCGCACCATGGCCCGGCTGCCGCTGGACCCGAGACTCGCCCGCATGCTGGTGACCTCGGCCGACCAGGGCAGTCTGGCCGAGGTGCTGATCGTCATCGCCGGGCTCAGCATCCAGGACCCCCGCGAGCGGCCCCAGGAAAAGCAGCAGGCCGCCGACCAGGCCCACGCGCCGTTCAACGACAAGGAGTCGGACTTCGCCACGCTGCTCAACATCTGGAACTGGTTCGAGGAGCAGCGCCAGGAAATGTCCCAGAACCAGCTTAAAAAGCTGTGCCAGAAGACCTTCCTGAGCTGGATGCGCATGCGCGAGTGGCGCGACATCCATCGCCAGTTGACGCTGATCTGCCGGGAACAGAAGCTGGCCCTGAACAAGGAACCGGCCGGTTACGACCCGATCCACAAGGCGATTCTGGCCGGCCTGTTGGGCCAGGTGGCGGTAAAAGTGGAAAAGCGCGAATACCTGGCTACCCGCAATCGCAAGGTCATGATCTTTCCCGGCTCGAAAGTGGCGAAAAGTGGTCCCAAATGGATTGTGGCAGCGGAGATTGTCGAAACCAGCAAGGTCTTCGCCCGCATGGTGGCCGGTATCCAGCCAGAATGGGTCGAGCCCCTGGCCGGGCACGTGGTCAAGCACCATTACTTTGAGCCCCACTGGGAGCAGAAGCGCGCCCAGGTGATGGGTTATGAGAAGGTCTCGCTGTATGGGCTGGACGTGGTGCCCAAACGCCGCATTCCCTATGCCAAGGTGGACCCCAAGGAATGTCGGGACCTGTTCATCCGCCGGGCCCTGGTGGAAGGCGACTACCGCTCCAAAGCGCCGTTTATTGCCCGCAACCGGGAAATGCTCGACACCGTCGAGAACCTGGAAAAGAAAACCCGTCGCCGCGATCTGCTGGTGGACGACGAAGTACTGGTGGCCTTTTACGACGAGCGCCTGCCGGACGACATTATCAGCGGCCGGCACTTCGAAAGCTGGTGGAAGAGATTGTCCGCCGAGGAGCTGAAAAAACTCGAGCTAACCGAGGCGGATGTGTTGCAGCGCCCGGTGGACCAGTCCGCTGCCGAGCTGTATCCGGATTACCTGGAATGGCAAGGGGTCAAATACCCGCTGAGTTACGAATTCGAGCCCACGAGCGAACGCGATGGCGTGACCCTGCGGGTGCAGTTAATGGCCCTGAAGCAAATTCCCGAGCGCCGGCTGGAATGGCTGGTGCCCGGTTTGCTGCGGGAAAAATGCATCGCTCTGGTCAAGGGCCTGCCGAAGTCCCTGCGCCGCAACTTCGTGCCGGTGCCGGATTTTGTCGATGCCGCGCTGGAGAACATGCAGCCGGACAACGAGCCCCTGGCGTTGAAGCTGGGCGAGCAGCTGCGCCGCATGACCGGCGTGCAGATTGATCCGGACGCCTGGCCGGAGGACGAACTGCCCCGGCACCTGCGCATGAACCTGCGGGTGACCGGCGACAAGGGCAAGACCATCGCCGAGAGCCGCGATGCCAGTGAGCTTCAGGACAAGCTGGAGGGCAGGGCCGAGCAGGCGTTGGCCTCGGCCACGGACCAGGAGACCGATGACCGGGAGCCGGCGGAATACACCGACTGGCAGTTCGGCAAGCTGCCTGAAAAGGTGCAGACCGAGAAAGGCGGCATGCAGGTCACCGTTTACCCGGCCCTGGAAGACCTGGGCCAAAAGGTCCGCACCACCCGCTGTCTCGACCGGCTGACCGCCGAAGACACCACCCGTCGGGGCATTGCCCGGCTGATCATTCATCGTTTCGGTAATACGCTCAGCGATCTGGAACGTAAACTCCCCCGGTTCCGCCAGTCGGCGCTGATGTTCGCGCCGGTCGGGAAGGCCAAGGTGCTGCTGGATGATCTGCTGCTGTCCACCGTGATGCAGCATTTCCTGGCCGAAGATCTGCCACGGGACCGGGACAGCTTTTTGCAATGCTTTGATGAGCACCGTGGCGATTTCATCCCGGCACTGGAGGAAGCTGACGAACGGCTCTACCAGGCCATGACCGGCTACCAGAAAATTGCCAAACAACTCAAAGGAAAGATCAGTCTGGCCCAGGCCAACAGCATGGCGGACCTGAAATTCCAGATGCAGAACCTGGTGTACCCGGGCTTTTTGGTGGATACCCCGGCTCAGTGGCTGGCCCGTTTTGGCGTCTATTTCGAGGCGGCGGATATCCGGCTGGAAAAAATGCCCCGGGAAATGGGCCGGGAGCGGGAATTCCTGCACACCATCGAACCGTTGTGGGCACGCTACGCCACCAAGCGGGACCAGCAGAAACGCCAGGGCGTGAAAGACCCGGAGCTGGAACTCTACCGCTGGATGCTGGAGGAATTCCGGGTGTCGTTCTTTGCCCAGCAACTGGGGACGGCGATGACTGTGTCGGTCAAACGCCTGGATAAGCAGTGGGAGAAAACGCGGGTTTAATGAGGGAGGATTGGAGGGCAGGGAGACAATGCATATTCGGGAAGCAATTACCACCGACTGTGTTAGTATTTCCGCAGACAAGTATCACATTCCGAATTTATAACTGTGACGTGGGGTTATCGTGATTAAAGCCGTCATCAGCGGAACCGGTCTGTACACGCCGCCCGCCACCATAACGAACGACGAGCTGGTCCAGGCATTCAACCAGTACGTGGAATTGTTCAACAACGAACACGCGGAGGCGATTGAGCGCGGAGATGTCGACGCCTTGCAGCCTTCCTCCTCCGAATTCATCGAAAAAGCCTCCGGTATCAAGCGCCGCCACGTGATTGACCGGGATGGCATCCTCGATCCCACCCGCATGAAGCCCTATATCCCGGAACGCAGCAACGGCGAGCCGTCGGTACAGTGCGAAATGGCCGTGGCAGCGGCCAGGGAAGCGCTGGAGCAGGCCGGCAAAACCGCCGCCGACGTGGAAGCTGTTATTGTGGCCTGTTCCAACCTGCAGCGGCCATATCCGGCCGTGGCCATTGAAGTTCAGGCAGCCCTGGGTATTGAAGGCTTCGCTTACGACATGAACGTCGCCTGCAGCTCTGCCACTTTTGGCCTGCAGGCTGCCGTAAACTCGGTTGAAAACGGCGCAGCCCGGTCGGTACTGGTGATCAGTCCTGAGATCTGTTCCGCTCACCTGAACTTCCGTGACCGCGACAGCCACTTCATTTTTGGCGATGCCTGCACCGCCATCCTGGTGGAGCGCGAGGAAGCAACTCAGCCGGGGCAGGGGTTTGAAATTCTGGGTACCCGTCTGAAAACCCAGTTTTCCAATAACATCCGCAATAATTTCGGTTTCCTGAACCGCGCCGATGAAGCCGGCGTCGGTAAACCCGACAAGCTGTTCATCCAGCAGGGCCGGAAAGTGTTCAAGGAAGTGTCTCCCTTGGTCGCCCAGACCATTCAGGAGCACCTGGAGTCCCTTTCATTGGCGCCTGCCGACCTCAAGCGCATGTGGCTGCACCAGGCCAACCTCAACATGAACCACTTGATCGCCAAAAAGGTGCTGGGTCGGGAAGCGGATGCAGAGGAAGCGCCAGTCATTCTGGACGAATACGCCAATACCAGTTCGGCGGGTTCGGTGATTGCCTTCCACAAGCACCAGGATGACCTGAAATCCGGCGATCTCGGCGTCATTTGCTCCTTTGGTGCCGGCTACTCCATCGGCAGCGTGGTTGTTCGTCACCGCTGACCTGTGTCTATCACTTCCACCCGAGACTGAACATGGAAAAGACGTACTTCTCGCGCGGACTGTCTTCCGCAGTGATCAGCCTGGCTTTCCTGGTGCTGTGGAGCCATGCCGCAGTTGCCCAGAACGTGCAGGAGCCGATGGACCCGGCAAAAGCTCCGAAGATTTCAGAGGACGATCCGTTCGAAAGCTGGAACCGCAAAGTATTCGCCTTCAACGACGGCGTGGACCGCTGGTTCCTTCGCCCGGTGGCCAAGGCCTACCGTACCGTTACTCCCGATCTTGTGGACAGGGGGGTGACCAACTTTTTCAACAATCTGGGTGAGGTCAGCAACTTCACAAACAGTGTGCTGCAAGGTAAAGGCGAATCAGCGGTGGTCGCCTTTGGACGGTTTACGTTTAACACGATTTTCGGGCTAGGGGGCATATTTGATGTTGCAACCAGCTTTGATTTGCCCGAGCGAAATGAGGATTTTGGCCAGACCCTGGGCGTCTGGGGCGTAACATCCGGCCCATACTTGGTGCTGCCTTTGTTGGGCCCCTCGACACCGCGCCATACCACCGGTTTCCTGACCGACAGTTTCGTGTTGCCGTCGGCCTGGGATGAAATTGAAGATCCTGACCGTTATTACCTGCGTGCCCTTCAGATCATTGATGTAAGAGCTGATCTGATTCCTGTGGAAGGCATGATTTCCGGGGACCGCTATACTTTCATGCGTAACGCATTCCTGCAGCGCCGTGAATTTCTGCTTAACGATGGTAAAATTACAGATGACCCTTTCGCGAATGACGATGAAGACCTGATGCTCGAGGATTTCTGAGCACTGACCCGGGCGGGGCCCTGAGGCAGCATGTACTATGACTTTTTCGGCTTTCGGGAACCCCCGTTCTCGATTGCACCCGACCCCCGCTATCTGTACCTGAGCGCTCGCCACAAGGAAGCGCTGGCCCACTTGATGTATGGCGTTCAGGGTCAGGGTGGCTTCATTGTTGTTACCGGCGAAGTGGGCACCGGAAAGACGACCGTCTGCCGGTGCTTCATCGAAAACGCCCCGTCCCATGTCGACATTGCCCTGATTCTCAACCCCAGGCTGTCCGCTCGGGAGTTGCTCTCCGCCGTTTGTGACGAACTTGCCATCGACCATGCCCCGGATGCCAGTATTAAAATGCTGGTGGATGCCATCAACCGGGACTTACTGCAGGCCCACGCTGAGGGCCGTCATAAAGTGCTGGTGATTGATGAAGCCCAGAATCTGTCGGCGGACGTACTTGAGCAGTTACGGCTACTGACCAACCTGGAAACCGCCGAAAAGAAACTGTTACAGATCGTATTGATTGGTCAGCCGGAGCTTCAGGGGTTGTTGGCACTGCCCGAGCTTCGACAGCTCAACCAGCGGGTAACCGCCCGATATCACCTGGATGCCATTGAACGCTCGGAGCTACCCGCCTACCTCCATTACCGGTTGGGCGTTGCCGGGATTAGAGGCGAAATATTCACGCCAGGGGCCATCCGTCAATTGTACCGCGCAAGCCGTGGGGTTCCCCGTCTGATCAATCTGGTTGCAGACCGGGCTCTGCTTGGCGCTTATTCCGAGGGCGATCATCAAGTCAGTAAACGCCATATTCGTCAGGCGGCCCGGGAAATCCAGGCTGGTCCTGAAAGGTACTCGGGCAGCAAAGTCGCCGGGGTCAGCCGGTCAAGGCATGTCGGGCTGGTGTCGGTATCGGTGATTCTGGCCATACTGGGAACGTTCCTGTTGTTGGAGCGCCAGACCAGTGAGGCCATACCCGTGATGACGCCCAAAACACCCCAGGCGGAAGGTGCCGTGCAACGGGTGCCCGCTCCGGTTATGCGGGACACTGTATCCGGGAAGCCTGAAGTAACAGAACCTTCGCCAGTCACGCCATTTGCGGAAAACCGCCATACCCTCTCGCTGGCACCGGCATTTGTCACACTGTTTGAGATTTGGGGTGAGACTTTCGATCCTTCAACCACGTCGATGGCATGCGAATATGCCTGGACGGTTGGGCTGGCCTGTCTGGAGCAACGTGGCAGTCGCGGCAGTCTTGCGCGTCTGAACCGCCCGGCGATTCTTTCACTGCGGTCTGAAGGAGGGGCGCCCACCTACGTGGTGCTGCGGTCTCTGGCGGGCAACCATGCACTGATTGAAACACCTGAGGGCCCACAAATGGTATCTTTTGATGACGTGGAGTCACATTGGTTCGGCCACTTCTATGTCCTCTGGCAAGCCCCTGATTACATGATCGACGGTGATCTTCACAAGGATGCCGCTGGTGAGGAGCTTTGGGTTGGGGCCCGCATGATGCAGTTGGCCGAGCGCCTGGCTGGTTCCGAACCGGAAATTGCCCGGGTGAAGGCCATGGCGATGAACGAGCAGGTTCAGTGGTACCAGCAACAACGGGGCTTGAAAGTGGACGGTATTCCGGGGGCACGGACCCTGATCCAGATGAACGAGGATCTGTCAGCCGACGTGCCTACCTTGTCTGGCTCCTCGGGAACGAGCGGGGGGCGGTAACAGATGTCCTATATTCTCGAAGCGTTGCGTAAATCCGAAGCCGAGCGTCGCCAGGGCCAGGCGCCAGACTTGGGGCAGCCAGTGCAAATGGTTTATAAACCCCGCAGAAAGCCGCTGCCCCTGGCGTTTTGGCTGGCCCTGGTGCTCGTGCTGAATGCCGGTGTTCTGGGTTACGTGTCCTGGCCTGAGATCCGGGCCCGTTTTACCACCGCTCCCGCACAACAGACGGCTCGAGTACCGGCGTCGACAGAAGTCGAGCCAGTGAGTGAAAAGAAGATGGCAACACAGGTTAATCCTGTACCCGGCAATGAAGCTAAGAGGCCGGTCCAGGAAACGTCGAGCGCGGGAGCCTCTGGGGCTGGACCTACCCAGGAAATGGCACAAACGCCTGTAGAGGAACAGCCCACCATTATTGTTCCCAGGCCGGCGAGCCAAAGGGAGTTGACACCAACCCGGCCGCAGGGCAGGGTACCTCACCTTGTGGAACTGCCGCTTTCCTTTCAGAAGAGTATTCCCGACTTGACCTTCAACAGCCATATTCTGTCCTCCAATCCCCTGGCCAGCAGCGTGATGATCAACAATCAGTACCTGCGGGTGGGTGATCGCCTGGGCGACATCCAGGTTGAACGCATTAACGAAGACAGCGTGGTATTCAGTCAGGGTGGGCAGTTGTTCCGTATTGGTACTACCCGCAATTGGATGAGCCCGCGCTAATGGCCCTGTCGGAAGAGGTCAAACAACAGATACAGCAAGCCTACCGGGATGTCCTGGCGGGCAAGTCGATCCGTGCCCGTTACGGCCAGCGATTGATGATCGCCGAGATCGCCAAGTACATGGGGTCGATCGACGACAACGACGGCCAGCGCACCTCACCACCGGCCACCTGCGTGGTCGAGGCTGGCACCGGTACCGGTAAAACCCTGGCGTACCTGATTGCCGCCATTCCGGTGGCCAGGGCCCTGGGCAAAACGCTGGTGATTTCCACCGCTACCGTTGCCCTGCAGGACCAGATTGTCCTGAAAGACCTGCCGGATCTGCGCAAACACAGCAAGCTGGATTTCAACTGGACTCTCGCCAAGGGCCGCGGCCGCTACCTGTGCATGTCCCGGCTGGAAAGCCGCCTGCACGATGAAGGCCATGGCGACAGCGACACCATGCCGCTGTTCCTGCTGGACAATCCCCAGGATGGGGATGCCGCCGACAAGGCCACCTTCGAGCGCATGCTGGCCAGCTACGGCTCCCGGGAGTGGGACGGTGACCGGGATCACTGGCCGGAGCAGATTCCGGATGAAACCTGGCGTCAGGTGACCACCGATCATCGCCAGTGCACCAACCGGCATTGCGCCTATTTCGACAGTTGCGCGTTCTTCGATGCCCGTAAGGAGCTGGAAGACGCCGACGTGGTGGTGGCTAACCATGACCTGGTACTGGCCGACCTGGCCCTGGGCGGCGGTGCGATCCTGCCTGAGCCGGAAAACGCCCTGTTCATTTTCGACGAGGCGCACCATTTGCCGGACAAGGCACTGAACCACTTTGCTGCGTCGGTCCCCCTGAACGCCACCCGTCAGTGGCTGAAACAGCTGTCCCAGGCGCTGGTGAAAATGCAACCCTGGGTGCCCGGCGGCTCCCAGGCTGCCAAGGCCATTGAAAAAATCAGCACCTCCGGGCGGGATCTGGATCACGAGCTGACCCGGGTGTATGAGGAAGTGGAGCAGAATACCGGCTGGGAGTTCAATGAAGAACGACGCAGTGCCCAGTGGCGTTACCCGGAGGGCGAACTGCCGGAGGCTCTTGCTGCCCTGGCTGCGGACACGCGTATTGTAACGGCCGGGTTGGTCCGGCAACTGGGCGTGCTGGTGGATGAACTGCAAACCGCGTTCGATGAACGCAAGGACCCGGAATTGGACCGGGACACCGCGGAATCCTGGTTCCCCGTGATTGGCAGTTTCCACAGCCGTGCGGAAGAGCAACTGCGACTCTGGGCAGCCTGGTGTGAAGGCGTCAGTGCCCCCACCGAGGACGAAAAGGCGGAGGAGGGCGCCAGCCCCAAACGCTACGGTCCGGCCCCGGCGCGCTGGGCGGTACGCCAGCGCTGGGATCACGCCGAAGACATCACCCTGTACAGCTCGCCGGTGCTGGCGGATAACCTTCTCTACAGCCGCTTGTGGTCCCGCGCCTACGGGGCGGTACTCACCAGTGCCACGCTGACGGCCCTGGGCCGGTTTGATCGCCTGCGAGCCCGGGCCGGGCTGCCGGAGGCCAGTCGTTACATGGTGGTGCCCAGCTCCTTCCGTTACGCCGAGATGGCCACCGTGGAAGTGCCATTCATGGCCGCCATGCCTACCGATGATGGTTTTGGTGATGCCCTGATCAAGCGCCTGCCCGAACTTTGGGCGGGTGAGAAAGCCACGTTGGTTCTTTTCACTTCCCGCCGGCAAATGCAGCAGGTCCGGGATGCACTGGCACCGGAATACCCCGAACTGATCCTGACCCAGGATGACATGGCCCGCAATGAGGTACTGCGCCAGCATTGCAGTCGCGTGGACGAAGGCCGGCCCAGCGTGCTGTTCGGGGTGGCGAGCTTTGCCGAGGGCATCGATCTGCCGGGCAAGTATCTGCACCACGTGGTGATTACCCGCCTCCCATTCTCGGTTCCGGACGATCCCATCGAGGCCAGCCTGGCGGAATGGGTAACTCAGCGCGGTGGCAACCCGTTCATGGAAATTACCGTGCCGGATGCCTCGGTGAAACTGGTGCAGGCGGTAGGTCGATTGCTCAGAACCGAGCAGGACACCGGCCGGGTGACCATCCTGGACCGCCGCATTGTGGCCCGTCGCTATGGGCAACTGCTGCTGGATTCCCTGCCACCGTTTCGTCGAATCATCGATTACTCCTGATCAGGTGCGGGCGGGCAGCGCATAAAACGGCATTTGGGCTACACTGATGACAGTGCAATAATGTATACCCAAAAAGAATGAGTGGCGCTGTTTTTATGCGTATTGTATGCTCGTAGACTGATTCACGGAGCAACGGATTCCAATGAAATTACAACAACTTCGATATATCTGGGAAGTTGCCCACCATGACCTGAACGTGTCTGCAACGGCCCAAAGCCTCTTTACCTCCCAACCTGGCATCTCCAAGCAGATTCGTCTCCTGGAAGACGAACTCGGGCTCGAAGTGTTCGCCCGTAGTGGCAAGCATCTGACCCGCGTGACCCCCGGCGGCGAAATCATCATCCAGGAAGCGGGTGAGATTCTGCGCCGGGTGGAAGGCATCAAGAAAATTGCCCAGGAATTCAGCAATCAGCGCAAGGGCGATTTGAGCATTGCCACCACTCACACCCAGGCCCGGTACGCATTGCCGCCGGTGATCAGCGGCTTTATTGAAGAGTATCCGGATGTGTCCCTGCACATGCACCAGGGAACGCCTACACAGATTTCTGAAATGGCCGCCAACGGCGCGGCGGACTTTGCCATCGCCACCGAAGGCATGGACCTGTTCAACGATCTGATCATGATGCCCTGCTACAAGTGGAACCGGTGCGTGATCGTGCCCAAGGACCACCCCCTGGCGCAGGGACAGGAGTTGGCTCTGGAAGAGCTGGCCAAATTCCCACTGGTTACCTATGTATTCGGCTTTACCGGCCGCTCCAAGCTGGACGAAGCCTTCCAGTCCCGGGGGCTCGAGCCCAAAGTTGTGTTTACCGCCGCCGACGCCGATGTCATCAAGACTTACGTGCGCCTGGGACTGGGTGTGGGCATCATTGCCAGCATGGCGTTTGATCCGGAAGTGGACACTGACCTGGTGGCGCTGGATGCCAGCAAGCTGTTCCGGCCGTCCATTACCCGCATCGGCTTCCGCAAGGGCACTTTCCTGCGCGGTTACATGTACGACTTCATGCGCCGTTTTGCGCCCCACCTGACCAAGGAGCGGGTGGACGAAGCCGTGGCCCATCAGGGCAGCCGTACCGAGATTCAGGAGCTGTTCAAGGATATCGAGTTGCCGACCTACTGAGTAAGGCTCCCACAGAAAGCAAAAAGCCCGCTGCCAGTCATGACAGCGGGCTTTTTTACGCCTGGCTTTCGCTCGTTCAGCCGGACTTGCCGATCAAGTTGCCTGCGTGCAGGCCGCATTCCTTATGGGTGGCTTCCTCCCACCACCAGCGGCCTTCGCGCTCGTGCTGTCCGGGCAGGACTGGACGGGTGCAGGGCTGGCAGCCGATGCTGACAAAGCCTTTCTCATGAAGGGCGTTGTAAGGCGCTTCGGACATGCGGATATAGTCCCACACGTCTTTTGACGTCCAGTTCGCCAGCGGGTTGAACTTGACCAGTTCCCGGCCTTCGCCGGAGAAGGTGGTATCGGCCTGGACCACGGGCACATCGTTGCGGGTACCCGGGCTCTGGTCCTTGCGTTGGCCGGTGATCCAGGCATCCACGGTGGCCAGCTTGCGCTTCAATGGATTGACCTTGCGAATGCCACAGCATTCGGAATGGCCATCCTCGTAAAAACTGAACAGGCCCTTTTTGTTCACCATGTCCTGCACTTCGCCGGCATCCGGGAACAGCACTTCGATGTCGATGCCGTAATGCTTTCGGACTTTGTCGACGAACTCGTAGGTTTCCGGGTGCAGGCGACCGGTGTCCAGGGTGAATACCTGCAGGTTGTCGGTGAGCTTGTGGGCCATCTCAATCAGCACCACATCTTCGGCACCGCTGAAGGAAATGGCGATGTTGTCGTAGCGGGCCAGGGCGGCTTTCAGGATCGCTCGGGGGCTCTGGTCTTCCAGGTCTGAGCGCAGGGAATCGATATCAGTCATGGTTATCCAGTATGCGTGTGCAAGGTAGCCTCAAGGCTAACATTAATGGGCTTATACCCTGAAGAAATTAACAACTATATATTTATTCACTTACGGTTTGCGCTTCTGTCGGATTTCCATGCATTTTGGTGCAGTTTTTCATATCATACCTGCCATCAATGAGGGACGCAGGTCCGCGCCCCCGCACTTTTCATCAGTTTTCAGGAGACCGTTGTGGAACTCGCATGTCTTGACCTTGAAGGGGTATTGATCCCGGAAATCTGGATCGCTTTCGCGGAAAAAACCGGCATTGAGGAGCTCAAGGCAACCACCCGGGACATTCCTGATTACGACGTGCTGATGCAGCAGCGCCTGCGCCTGCTCGACGAGCACGGTTACGGCCTGCCGGAAATCCAGGAAGTGATCGGCACCCTGGATCCGCTGCCCGGCGCCGCCGACTTCCTCAACTGGCTGCGTGAGCGCTTCCAGGTGGTGATCCTGTCCGACACTTTCTACGAGTTCGCCATGCCGCTGATGAAAAAGCTGGGTTACCCGACTCTGCTGTGTCACAAGCTGGAAGTGGCGGAAAACGGCCAGATTACCGATTACCTGCTGCGCCAGCGCGACCCGAAGCGCCAGTCCGTGCGTGCTTTCCAGTTGTTGAACTACCGGGTGATCGCCGCCGGTGATTCCTACAACGACACCACCATGCTGGGCCAGGCGGAAGCCGGTATCCTGTTCCACGCCCCGCAAAACGTGATCGACGAGTTCCCGCAATTCCCTGCGGTTCACAACTTTGATGACCTGCGCCAGGAATTCCTGAAGGCCAGCGCGGTGCACGAAGCCTGATAAGGCGAAACGTGTTGGGATAGGCAAGCGGGCAGGTTTCCAGGAACCTGCCCGTTTGTTTTATGAGCGACCGGCTGTTTCCAGTAGCCGCATCAGCGGCCGGACCTTGGCCAGGGTTTCCTGGTACTCGGCCTCTGGCTCTGAATCAACCACGATGCCCCCGCCGCCCCAGCATCGAATGGTGCCGTCGCCTTCGCACAACAGGGTGCGGATGGCGATGTTGCTGTCCAGCCGCCCGTCCAGCCCATAGTAGAACACCGAGCCGCAGTAGGGGCCCCGCCAGTGCGGTTCCAGTTCTCGGATGATTTCCATGGCCCGGATTTTCGGAGCGCCGGTAATGGAGCCGCCGGGGAAGGCGTCGATCAGGGCTTTGATCGGTGTGACGCCGGCTTTCAACGAGCTACGGATGTGGCTGACCAGATGATGAACATTGCGGTAGGACTCAAGCGCGAACAATTGATCAACAATCACTGAGCCCGGCTCGGCATTAAGTCCCAGGTCGTTGCGCAGCAAGTCCACGATCATCAGGTTTTCAGCCCGGTCCTTTTCGGAAGCCTGGAGTTCGGCAGCCAGGGCTGCGTCTTCTTCCGGAGTCGCACCACGGGGGCGGGTGCCCTTGATGGGGCTGGTGACCACTGCGCCATCCTGGATTTCCAGGAAGCGTTCGGGCGAGATCGACAGCACGGAATCATCGCCAATCCGAAGAAACGCGCTGTATGGAGTGGGGTTGGCGTTAGCCAGGGCCAGAAATGCCTGCCATGGGCTGCCCTGGTAGTGCCCGGTAAATTCCTGTGACAGGTTGGCCTGGTAGCAGTCACCGGCGCGGATGTACTCTTTCACCGCCTGCACGCCGGCCTTGAACTGCTCCGGAGTCTGGCGTGGCGCAAAACCGGTGGGCATCTGCCAGCCATCGGTGTCTGGCGCGGAGGGCGTGGCTAGCCATTGATTCAGGGAATCACGTACCTCGACTGGACATTGCGGGTGAATCCAGAGCTGATATCCACCGGTTTCGTGATTGTGGCTGGCGGTCCAGAGATAAAATCCGGCGGACATCGCCGGAAAAGGGCAGTCGGGCACCAGACTGGCCAGGCGCTTTTCCCGGGCATAGCCCAGTTCGTACCCCAGGATTCCCAGCCAGCCGCCGGGCAGGGCGGGGATCGCGTCTTCGGTATCCAGTGGGTATTTGTTGCGCAGTCTATCCATGCGCTCGGCCAGGGCCTGACTATCGAGTGGTTGAGTGTTGGCCGGGATGTCGATCCGGCTTAGTGCCAGGGCACTGAAGCCACTAAGCTGTCCGCGGCTGCCCTCAGAGCCGGGGCTGCCAAGATAGGCGAAATCGTGGCTTTTGGCAGCATGTGACAACAGTCTCTGGTAACTTGCCTGATCAAGGGGTGTAACGCTGGAACCCACGCAATAGCCTTCCAAGTTGTGATGTGGTTAAAACACCCATTATAACGGATAACGCACACTGAACTTTTTTGGATTTCAGGGACCTTAATGGGCATGATCGGAAAATCACTGGCCGCCCCCCTTAATCGATGGATCAACCGCCGTCTACCACGCTCAGACAGCCAGGTTTTTGGCCAGAAAAACATTTTTATCCTGCCGACTGGAGCTGGCATGGTATTCGGCTTATTGCTGCTGGTGATGCTGGTTACCGGTATCAATTATCAGAACAGCCTGATTTACCTGTTGGTGTTCCTGCTGGGAGCGATCTTTGTCGGCGCCATGCATCAAACCCATCGTAATCTGTCTGGCCTGACGTTGGCCCTGTTGGCAGCGGGGGATGGTGAAGCCGGAGCTGATGTCCCATTCCGGTTCCGGATTGTCAGTGGTAAGGACGACAGTCTCGGGCTTTCCCTATCAGTCGCTTCTGCCCGGACGGATGGCATTCATGTCCCGGCCGGTGAGGTGCGGGAAGTGTCGTTAGCCCGGATTTCTCACAGCCACCCTGCAAGTCTCGCAGACTAAGCGGGTGACCGCCATGACCGCTCAGATGTGGGCACGATTGATTAATAATTAATCATTTTTTGTCGTTTGGATACACTGCCCCCTTTCCCCCATTGCGTCGGGCCGGGGGAGCCCGGGCATCTACCCTGGAACCAAGCGGCGTACCAGATCCGTGAGTTCGTCTTTGTAGGGATAGCTGTCACTCATCAGCACCCGGATTCGGCGGGTATTGCGGATGATGACCGCGCCAACCTTGATCAGCTTCAGCCGCAGGTTGCTGGCGCTCATCCGTTCGAAGGGCGTCTTTTTCAGGTGCGCTCGTAATCGCTCGAACAAGGTGTAAGCGAAGCCAGATAGGATCAGCCGCCATTGATTGGTCCACCACTGAACGCTCGACGTTCGATCCGCGAACAGATACAGCTGTTGGTCTTTGATCCTGTTCTCCATGTCGCCTCGGGCACAGTACTGCTCGTAGTAGAGTTTGAAGCCGTCGTCATAGCGGGAGCTGATGACAAAGCGAGGATTGGAGCCAAGCTCGCCTTCTTCCAGACGGGCCACCACCCAGCGAGGGTATTTCCAGGAACGCGCCTGGTACCGGAACCGGTAAGTGGCAGCGATTTTATCGCCCACTTTCTGGTGTGTGTCTCGAACCAGCTTCGAAGGTGCTTCAACGTCTTTGAGCAACCGGCTGTTCTTACTGATACCGACCAGGTAATCCACATTGTTCCGGTCGCACCAGCTCAACAGGCGAGGCCGATAGAATCCACTGTCACCCCGGAACACGATGCGGGTGTTGGGCCAGTACTGCCGGATGAACTTTACCAGCAGGGCCAGAATGGCCCAGCTGTGGCGGCTGTCGCTGCGGTTGCTGGTGCGCAGGTAACTCACCAGCAGATGACGGCCACA